>NZ_PYUK01000003.1:0-404413 GCF_003097365.1 Pseudomonas sp. B1(2018) | reverse complement strand
CGTTGGTTACATCTTTGATTTCTCGCGGAGTAACTTGTGATGCTGATAATCTGTTGACTAGCAGTCTGACTCCACAAGCACCCACACGAATTGCTTGATTCAGTTGTTAAAGAGCGGTTGGTTAAGATCTTTCATCTCAACCGAGGCGCGCATTCTACAGCAGCCTCATTTGCTGTCAAGCGGTATTTTTCAGAAGTTTTCAAGGAATCCTTAACAACTTCAACCACTTGCGCTTTCGATCTCTCGTCAGCGGGAGGCGAATTCTACAGCGTTACTCGCTGCTGTCAACACCTCTTTTTCAACTTCCTTTCGGCTTCGATGACCTGAAGCAACCCGCTATCGAAAACTGCGTAACTCTTTGTTTATCAAGGAGTTTTCCGTTTCGACTGCGCCGGAAGTGGGGCGAATTATAGGCCTCCAAAATCTGCCGTCAAGCACTGATTCAGGTTTTCTATCGATATATGCAAAAACACAGCTTATATATAGACGCGCCCGCGGGGAATGCGCAATATATTGCCCAACAGAAATAGAAACGCCCTTGATTCACATATTTCGGACGATGCCGCCTAATGAATGATCAGCCTCGCAGCCTGGCCTCTACCCTGTTCTCGGTTGGGCTGCTGCTCATAGCCATGGCGTCGATCCAGTCCGGAGCCTCCCTGGCCAAAAGCATGTTCTCCGTCGTCGGTCCCCAAGGGACAACGACATTACGGCTGATTTTTGCCAGTGTGATCATGATGCTGATACTGCGTCCATGGCGGGCAAAGCTCACCGCAAGGTCCCTGCGCACCGTCATCGTCTACGGGATGGCACTGGGCGGCATGAACTTCCTCTTCTATATGTCTTTGCAAACCGTACCGCTGGGCATCGCGGTGGCGCTTGAGTTCACCGGCCCATTGGCCGTGGCGATCTACGCCTCGCGTCGCGCGATCGACTTTTTGTGGATCGCCCTGGCCGCCGTCGGCTTGCTGCTACTGATACCGACTGGAGAAGCGAGCGCAGGAATCGATCTGGTAGGCGCCGGTTATGCCTTGGGGGCGGGGGTCTGCTGGGCACTGTACATTCTGTTCGGGCAAAAAGCGGGGGCCGATAATGGCGTGCAAACCGCCGCGCTGGGGGTAATGATCGCTGCGCTCTTCGTAGCCCCTATCGGTATTGTCCATGCGGGTTCCGCTTTGCTGACCCCGTCATTGATCCCTATAGCCCTCGGCGTCGCCGTCTTGTCCACGGCCCTCCCCTACACCCTGGAGATGGTCGCCCTGACCCGCATGCCTGCCAGGACCTTCGGTACGCTGATGAGCATCGAGCCGGCCTTCGGCGCGTTGTCAGGCTTGCTGTTCCTTCATGAATACCTCTCACTGTCGCAGTGGATGGCAATCATGTGCATCATTCTGGCCTCCGTCGGTGCAACCATGACCATGGGCAATGCCACCAGGCCAGCAGTCGCGGCAGATTAATAGCAGATAAGACACAGGTCTGGTATTTGCCGCTCAATTAGGCCATGTTTAGCCCCGCACCCAGAGTCATACCATGGACAATTTCAGATAGGGATATCGGTACGCTTCAAGCGAAAGCGAATGCAGCCAGACCCGGGCACAAGATCCGGGGACGCTATAAGGACAGTAATGAAACGATTTTTGATGCTGATCGCCGTACTTGCAATTGCGGGCTGCGCAGCGACATCCGACACACAGTTCAAGCACGGCAAGAAAGGGCTACACATCAACTGTTCCGGACTGTCTTCGTCCTGGGACAAGTGCTACGCCAGCGCTGCCAACTCCTGCGCGCCCAAGGGATACAAGGTCATCGCCAAGTCGGGAGACGCCGTGGAAGAACCCGGTGATTATCCGTTCGGCCTCAACCCCGCGGGCTATACCAGCCGCAGCATGATTGTCATCTGCAAATAGGCAGGGCCGTCGCGTCAGGTTTCCGAACTTGCGATCTGACGGCCGATTTCCTCGTAGCTGGACTTCAGCACCGTGCGCTGGACATCCGGGCTAGCCAGCATGCGCGCTACGACCAACGCGCCAATGCATTGCGACAGAATTGCCCACGCCAGGCTGTCGCTTTGCAAGACACCCGCCCAACTTTCCTGAAGGCGACAAATCCAGTGCTCTGCCTGTTGGCGGACACTCACATCGGAACGGGCAATTTCCGCCCCCAATGCCGGTAACGCACAACCGGTTTCCGGATTCTCGACGTGAGACATGCTCAGGTACATTTTCAGGCAGCGCTCAAGCTTGTCACGGTCCTGTCCTTCCCCCAGCCGCACCAGACTTTGACCCAACTCACGTTCGACAATGCTTGCGAACAACTCGTCTTTCGACGAGAAGTGACTGTAGAAGGCCCCGCCACTCAGGCCAATGGCTTTCATCAGCCCATCTACACCCACCGTGGAAAAACCGGACTTCTTGGCCGACAACGCACTGCTTTCCAGCAGCCTTTGCCTGGTTTCCAGCTTGTGACTGGCCGAATAACGCATTGCCTTTCCCCTGAATTGCTCACCTTGACGTCTGTCGAATCATAGCATAACGTTCGTTTAGTTAACGATCGTTTACCAAAGGGATCAACCCATGAATAACAAGAAGGTCGTATTGGTCGTCGGTGCAGGTGATGCCACGGGTGGCGCCATTGCCAAGCGGTTTGCCCAGGAAGGCTTTGTCGCCTGTGTCACTCGCCGTAGCGCGGACAAGCTCCAGCCACTGGTGGAGGCCATCAAGGCCGATGGCGGTGAGGCCCACGGGTTTGCCTGCGATGCACGTAAAGAAGAAGACGTGATCGCGCTGGTCGAGCAGATCGAAAGCCAGATCGGCCCCATCGAAGCATTTGTCTTCAACATCGGCGCCAACGTGCCGTGCAGCATTCTCGAAGAAACCGCCCGCAAGTATTTCAAGATCTGGGAAATGGCCTGTTTTTCCGGTTTTCTCAATGCCCGTGAAGTGGCCAAGCGCATGGCCAGGCGCCAGCGCGGCACGATCCTGTTCACCGGCGCCACCGCTGGCATGCGTGGCGCTGCCGGGTTCGCCGCATTTGCCGGTGCCAAGCACGGCATTCGGGCATTGGCGCAAAGCATGGCCAGGGAACTCGGGCCGATGAACATTCACGTTGCCCATGTCATCGTCGATGGCGCCATCGATACCGATTTCATCCGTGACAGTTTCCCCGAGAAATACGCTACCAAGGATCAGGATGGCATCCTCAATCCCGAGCACATCGCCGAAAACTATTGGTACCTGCACAGCCAGCCCCGCGATGCCTGGACCTTCGAGCTGGACCTTCGCCCCTGGAGCGAACGCTGGTAATCGCCCACACACAACAATAAGACGAGCGCCTTGAACATGAGCAAAACCGTGGAGTTCTACTTCGACCTCGGCAGCCCCGCCACCTATCTGGCCTATACCCAGCTACCGAAGATTTGCGCACAGACCGATACCCGGCTGGTCTACATTCCGCTCTTGCTGGGCGGCGTATTCAAAGCCACCGGCAATGCTTCTCCAGCGACTATCCCGGCCAAGGGCCGCTACATGTTTCAGGACCTGGACCGCTACGCCAAGCGCTACGGCGTGCCCCTGAAGTTCAATCCGCACTTCCCGATCAACACCTTGATGCTCATGCGCGCCGTAACGGGCATGCAATTGCGCCACCCGGAACGCTTTGCCGCCTTCCTCGACTGCCTGTTCAAGGCCATCTGGGTAGAGGGTCGCAGCCTGGACGAACCGGCAACCGTCGCCGCAGTGCTCAGCGAAAACGGCTTCAACCCACAGGAAGTGCTGGCCCTGACCGCCGATGAAGAAATCAAGACGGCGCTCAAGGACAACACCGAAAAAGCCGTACAGCGAGGCGTATTCGGAGCTCCGAGCATGTTTGTCGACAACCAGCTGTACTTCGGCCAGGATCGACTGGACTTCGTGCTCGAAGCCCTGAGTTAGACCTCGATGACCAACCGCCCCTTTGCCGCTCCCGACAAGAGCAGTGTATGGGCGGCTTCTGCCGACTCCAGTGTGAACGAGTGCGGGTCAAGCAACGGCACGAGCTTACCCGCCTCGATCAACCGCGCCGCCTCGCGCAGAATCTCGCCGTGATGCTCGCGTCCCTGGCCCGTCAACAGTGGCAGCAGGGTGAAGACACCGGAATAAGTCGCCCCGCGAAAGGACAACGGCGCCAGGCTGTGCTGGCC
This sequence comes from Pseudomonas sp. B1(2018), assembly GCF_003097365.1. Lineage (NCBI taxonomy): Bacteria > Pseudomonadati > Pseudomonadota > Gammaproteobacteria > Pseudomonadales > Pseudomonadaceae > Pseudomonas > Pseudomonas sp. B1(2018). The sequence goes on along the minus strand of NZ_PYUK01000003.1, from coordinate 400,236 downwards.
CCACCCCAGGCAGCTGAGTACATGACCGTGATACACCCGGGCAGCCTTGAATGACGCATCCAGCGTTTCGCCCCCCACTGTGTCGTAGACAATGTCGAAACCCTCACCGGCCGTGTGCTCGGCCACATAGTCTTCGACCGAAGACTTGCGGTAATCGATAAACGTCGCGCCGAACCCTTCGATGATCGATTGCTGCCCGGCCGAGCCCGTGGCAAAAACCTCAGCACCAAAAGCGCGGGCGATTTGTACCGCTACATGTCCGACGCCCCCGGCACCGCCATGAATCAATACCTTCTGCCCGGGTCGAACACGAGCCCGGTCCACCAAGCCTTCCCAAGCGGTGATCAGCACCAGTGGCAATCCGGCCGCTTCGCGCATGCTCAGGTTGTGCGGTTTGCGAGCCAACAGGCGGGCATCGACCGCCGCGTATTCGGCCAATGAACCTTGAACACCACCAATACCGGTGGCCATGGCGTATACCTCATCCCCCGGCAGCCAGCCACTGACGCCCTCGCCCAGCGCCTCTACGGTCCCGGCCAGATCCATTCCCACGATCGCCGGCAGTGGTTGCCCCGCATGAGTCGCCTGCCCGGAGCGGATTTTTCCATCCAGTGGATTCACACCGCTGGCCTTGATCCTGACCAATACCTGCCCGGCCTGTGGCACGGGCCGCGCGATGGAAACCAGGCGTAACGGCGCATTGGCCGAGTCGATCATCAGAGCGCGCATGTTCAGTGAGTCAGTCATTTCGCCATCTCCCATCAGAAGTGAATACAGGGTGAATCTTGCCTCGCCCTATACATGCCGATAAGACGCTATATCTCTATAGTGATCATGCCGATACAGCATCAATGAGAAATACCGTGGACACACTCAATGCAATGGCGATTTTCGTACGGGTGGTTGAGCGTGGCAGCTTTTCCGCCGTTGCCCGGGAGTTGCAGACCAGTCAGCCAACCATTAGCAAGGTGCTGCAAGCGCTGGAAACCCGATTGGGCGGAAAGCTGATTGCCCGCAGTACCCGCAAGCTATCGCTGACGGACGAAGGTCAGCGCTACTACAACGAATGCCGGATCATCCTCGCTGCCGTGGATGCGGCGGAACACAGCTTCCAGTCCGGCCGAGAGCGGGTTGCAGGGCCTCTGAAAATCGGTTCGTCGGTCAGTTTCGGCCGCTTGCAGATCGCCCCCCGATTGCCGGACTTTCTCAGGCACTACCCTGACGTACAGATAGACCTGCAACTGAGCGATCAGAACCAGGATCTGGTCAGCGAAGGGCTGGACGTCACCTTCCGGATCGGTGCCCTGAACGACAGTGGCCTGATCGCTCGCCTGGTGGGTACGACCCATCGGGTGACCGTCGCATCACCTGACTACCTCAGGCAATACGGCCAACCGCAAACACCGCAGGAGCTGGGCAGGCACAACTGCCTGATGTTCAACCTGCTGAGCAGTCAAAACCTGTGGGTTTACACAAAAGATGCGCAGCGTCATGAGGTGCGGATCAAGGGCAATGCGCAGAGCAACAGTTCCGAGGCGATCCGCGAACTGGTGCTGGAGGGATTGGGGATTGCGCTGTCGCCGGTGTGGTTGTTCAGCGAGGATCTGAAAGCCGGGAGAGTGACGGCGATTCTTCCGGACTACACGGCGCAGTCGCTACCGATTCATGCCGTGTCCCCGGCGAATCGTCGCCAATCCGCCAGGGTCAAAGCCTTTGTTGACTACATGAGCCGGGCGCTGGAGACAGCGCCCGAACTGAAAGCAATCAAATAGCCGCGGTACGGGTGTTCAGCCACTCGAGGGCTGCACCCTCGACCAATGGGCTCAGGCGTTCGCGCACTTCGGCATGGTAGGTGTTGAACCACTGCTTTTCGTCTTCGCTCAGCAGCGAGGTTTCCAGGCAACGGGTGTCGATCGGGCACAGAGTCAGCGTTTCGAACTTCAGGAACTCACCGAACTCGCTTTTGCCTGCCTCACGGTTCATCGCCAGGTTTTCGATCCGCACGCCCCAACGGCCCGGACGATAGGTGCCCGGTTCAATGGACGTGATCATGCCCGGCTGCATCGCCGTCTGTGGCGCAGGCGCAGCCTGATAGGCGATGACTTGCGGACCTTCATGAACGTTGAGGAAGTAACCGACGCCATGACCGGTGCCGTGACCGTAGTCGACACTTTCCGCCCAGATGGGCGCACGGGCGATGGCATCGAGCAGCGGCGACAGAATGCCTTTCGGGAACTGCGCGCGGGACAAGGCAATCACGCCCTTGAGCACGCGGGTGCAATCGCGTTTTTGCTCATCGGTCGGGGTGCCCACCGCAACCATCCGCGTGATGTCGGTGGTGCCGCCCAGGTACTGGCCGCCGGAGTCGATCAACAGCAGACCGTCCCCTTCGATGACCGCGTGTTCCTCTTCGGTGGCGTGGTAGTGCGGCATCGCGCCATTGGCATTGTAGGCGGCAATGGTATTGAAGCTCAGCGACACATAATCCGGACGGCGCTCACGGGCGGCGGTGAGTTTTTCGTCGATGGTCAGTTCGGTGATGCGCTCACGGCCCAGCGCCGAGTCCAGCCAGGCGAAGAATTCGCACAGTGCTGCGCCGTCCTGCTCCATGGCCTGACGGATGTGTTCGGCATCGGCCAGGCTTTTTTGCGACTTGGCCAGGGTGGTCGGGTTCAGGCCCTCGATCAGTTTCACCCCGCTGTCGAGGTTGTCCAGCAACCCCGCCGTGACCCGCGCCGGGTCGACTTGCAGGCTCGCGCCGCTCGGCACGGCGCGCAGTGCGGCGGCGACTTCGCTGTAATCGCGCAAGGTCACGCCGTCCTGTTCAAGGATGGCGCGCAGTTCGGCATTGACTTTGCTCAGGGCGACAAACAGCGTGGCCTGTTGCTGATTGATCAAGGCGAAGGAAACGAATACCGGGTTGAACGACACATCGCCGCCACGCAGGTTGAACAGCCAGGCGATGTCATCGAGGGTGGCGATGAAATGCCAGTCGGCACCGCGGGCCTGAAGGGTTTCACGCAGTTTGGCGAGTTTTTCGCCACGGCTGACGGTCGCCTGTGGAGGCAAGTGCTGATAGATCGGTTCGTTCGGCAGGCTTGGGCGGTCGCTCCAGACGCCGCCAAGCAGGTCGATGTCGGTGCGCAGACGGGCGCCACGCTCTTCGAGTTTAGCGCCCAGGGTCCGTGCCGACGCCACGGCCATGACCGCGCCATCGACCGCGACGACGCCACCCTCGGGGGTTTGCTCGGCCAGCCATTCCAGTGGCCCGGGTTGACCCGGTTGCAGCTTGACCAGGTCAATGCCGCTGCCCTTGAGCTCCTTGGTCGCCTGCTCCCAGTAACGGCTGTCGGCCCAGACGCCGGCAAAATCCGGGGTCACGATCAGGGTGCCGACCGAACCATGGAAACCCGACAACCACTGGCGCCCCTGCCAGTAACCCGGCAGGTATTCGGACAGGTGCGGGTCGGCCGACGGCACCAGCAAGGCGTGTATGCCCTCCCGGCTCATCAGTTCGCGGGTTTGCGCCAGGCGCTGGGGCACCGATCCATTGATCGAAAGCTGCGTATTCATCGTGTCTCCTGCTAACCACTTCATCATTATTGTTGAGTGCCGATCAACGTCGGCGCTTCGTCGCCCTATTGCCAGAATGCCGGAGCACTGGCGCAGGCTGCCTTGATCAGTTGAACCGCCTGATCGATGTCCTGCTCGGTGGTAAAACGCCCGAGGCTCAAGCGGATGGTGCGGCTGGCCGAGCGGGCATCATGCCCCAGGGCCAGCAGCACATGGGATGGGGTATTACTCGCGGAATTGCACGCCGAGGTCGCGGAAAACGCGATCGAGGACAGCAACGCCGCCGGGTTGAACTCGCCTTCTGCGAAGGTCAGGCTCAGGGTATGGGGAATGCGCCGGGTCGGGCTGCCGTTGAGACGCACGCCGGGAATGTCCTGCAATTGCTCGAGCAAGCGTTCACGCAATCGCACGATGGTGGCTTTCTCTTCATCGAACGCAGCCGCCGCCAGTGCAAAGGCCGAGCCCATGGCCACGATCTGATGGGTCGCCAGGGTGCCCGAACGCAATCCGCCCTCATGCCCGCCGCCATGGATCTGCGCCTGCAATCGTTGTTGGGCACGCGGACCGACATACAACGCACCGATGCCTTTGGGGCCGTACAGTTTATGCGCGGAAAACGACATCAGGTCCACTGGCCACTGCCCGAGGTCGATCGCCACTTTGCCCGCGCCCTGTGCGGCGTCGACATGGAACAGCGCCCCGCGTTCACGCACCACCTGACCGATGGCGGGAATATCGTTGAGCGTGCCCAGTTCGTTGTTGACCAGCATCAGCGACACCAGGAAAGTGTCCTCGCGCATGGCGTCGCTGACCGCTTGCGCGGTGATCAGCCCATCGGCATCCGGCACCAGGTACGTCACGGCGACACCGGCATCCTGCAATTGCCTGGCGGTATCGAGAATGGCCTTGTGTTCGATCTGGCTGGTGATGACATGGCCACCGCCAGTGCCACGGCCCTGGGCTACGCCCTTGAGCGCGAGGTTGTTGGATTCGGTGGCGCCTGAGGTCCAGACGATCTGTTCAGGTGTCGCGCCGACCAGTTCGGCGACCTGGCGTCGCGCCTGCTCCACCGATTGCCGGGCCTGCTGGCCGAAGACATGAGAGCTTGAGGCCGGGTTGCCGAAATTGCCGGTAAAACCCAGACACTCGACCATCACCTTGATGACCCGCTCATCCACCGGCGTGGTGGCGGCGTAATCGAAATACAACGGACGTTTGTTCATAAAGGACTCACAGAGCGTGTTCCGGGATCAGGAAGCTCATGACTGTAAACGGCAAAGCGCAGCCTTGTGAGCTGCGCGCTGTTTTCAGAACGTTACCAATACCTGATCGGATGCCGTTAAAGAAGGACTACTTCATTTAATAGTGCGTAGGAACGCTCCTGAAAAGTCAGCTTAACAGGCATCGGGCAACCGGTTGAAGCAATGCGTCAGCTAAAGCCTTCGAGCAGCAGCGGATACAGCGATCCCACGAGCAGCGCGGCCATGCCCCAATTGAACAGGCGCAGCCAGCGGCGATCCTTCAGAACGTTGCGCAACAGCGTGCCGCAAGCGGCCCAGACGCCGACGCTCGGCAGGTTGATGATGGCAAAGACGGCCGCAATCACGATCACATTGGTGAAGTAACCCTGCATCGGCGTGTAGGTGCTGATGGCGCCAATGGCCATGATCCAGGCCTTGGGGTTGACCCACTGGAACGCGGCGGCGCCCAGATAGCTGATCGGTTTCGCCTCGCTCTGCTGACTCTCCGACATGGGCCCGGAATGAGCGATTTTCCACGCCAGGTACAGCAAATACGCTGCACCCACGTAACGCAGCACGGTGTAGAGCAATGGGTAAGCCTGGAACACCGCGCCAAGGCCGAAACCGACCGCCACCACCAGTACAAAGAAGCCACAAGTGATGCCGAGCATGTGCGGAATCGTGCGGTTGAAGCCGAAGTTCACCCCGGATGCCAGCAACATGGTGTTGTTCGGACCGGGTGTGATCGAGGTGACGAGGGCGAACAGGGCAAAGCCCAGCAGCAGGTCGAGTGAGAGCGTCATGGGTGGCAGTCCGTCAGGGTCGGTCAGGTGTTGACCCTATCGCACACCTTGGGCGAAACCCATGGACAGTTACGCGAAACTTGGAGCAGTACAGTTTTGCCTCAGCTTGGACGACCGTGAAGCTGTACAGATCGCCCGGCGTTCATTTCCCCCTGGTTGTCGTAGCTGAACGACTTTTGCGGCTGGCCGAGCAATTCGGCTTTCTTCGCGTGGTATTCGTCGAAGGACAATCCCCGGCGGTTCAGCGCCTCCAGCGCCAGCTCCTTGCTTTCTTCAGCCGTGTAAGGGCGAAGCTCCGGGGAAACATGGCTGGCACATCCGGCGAGCACGGAGACGGCGAGCATCAGCAAAGTGGCGATCATCGGTTTCATTTCTGGCGTCCTGGCGACTGGGTTCGAGGCAATGAACACAGGCTACCCGCGCGTTCCGGGTAGCAGAAATCAACGCTTTCAATAGTGGCTATCAGGAAATGACGATCATTGTCCTTATCAACACTTGTCCAGAGCACAGGCCCGGAGCGCATTGGCTGGAGCCGACCTGATGGCATCTGTGTGGCGTTGCTGCTCGTCGGGCGCTCGGTGAGGCGAAAGCGGCTGGCCTATATTTATCCGGCTGTACAACGAAGCAGGTACTTTCCATTCACAGAACAAGAACAGGGAGATCCATCATGAGTGTCAAACCCATTCCGGAGGGGTATCACAGCATCACCCCCTATCTGGGCATCCAGAAAGCTGCCGAAGCCATCGATTTCTACAAGAAAGCCTTCGGCGCCATTGAGGTCATGCGCCTGGCCATGCCCGATGGTGGCATCGGTCACGCCGAACTGCGCATCGGCGATTGCCCGATCATGCTGGGCACGCCGTGCGATCAGGGACCGTTGAGCAATCCGGACAATTCGCCGTCCGTGGGTCTGCATTTGTATGTCACCGATGTCGACAAGTCCTACAAACAGGCCATCGATGCCGGTGCCACCGTTGTATCCGAGGTCAAGGATCAGTTTTACGGCGATCGCTCGGGGACCTTGAAGGATCCCTACGGGCACCTGTGGTTCCTGGCGACGCGCAAGGAAGACCTGACTCAGGAACAGATTGAACAACGGGCGAAGGAGATGTTTCAGCAGGGTTGAAATCTTCGCGAGCAGGCTCGCTCGGACTCTGTGGGAGCGGGCTTGCTCGCGAAGGCGGTGTGTCAGGCAACATTGACTTTGAATGTGCCGTCCCCTTCGCGAGCAAGCCTGCTCCCACCGTTTGATCTTCAGTGAATGTGAGTCCTGCGGCCGGCCGTGCGTGGATTGCTCTGCCTTTCTGCCTATCGAGAAACATTTTCTTTCACTTCCCCTTTCGGGATTTCCTTTGCTCATCCGTCTTACCTAGATGCAGTCCTGTCGCGTAGGCAAAAGCCACGACTGGACCTTCAGGGCGCTCATCCCTGCGAAGCCCGCAGCCGAGCTGCCTCTCATCCAGGCAAGACCTTCAATATGTCAAAGAAATCCCGTTCAAAAATCTGGTTCCTGGTCCATAGCTGGCTGGCGCTGCCGATCTGGTTTTTCGTGCTGATCGTCTGCGTGACCGGCACTCTGGCAGTGATCAGCCAGGAAATCGTCTGGCTGGCCAACCCGCCCATGCGCGCCAGCCAGCCCTCGGACGATGCACCACTGCTCAGCTATCAGCAGGTCATCGAGGCCATCAACAAGGCCGAACCGCAGACCGTGGTGCAGAGCATCAGTCGGCCCGACGAGTCACACTTCGCGCTGGATGTCGAAGTCAGCTATCCCGACGGACGCTCGGTGGTGATTTATGTCAATCCATACAGCGGCGTGATCCAGGGCGTCGCGCCGGAGTTCAACTTCCGCGCCTTCACCCGGGCGCTCCACGGTTGGTGGCTGGTGCCGTTCACCAACGGCTACAGCTGGGGCTGGTACCTGGTGTCGTTTCTCGGCTTGCCGCTGCTGGCTTCATTGGTCACCGGGCTGGTGGTCTACAAACGCTTCTGGAAAGGCTTTTTCCGCCCGACCCTGCGGATTCGCCACGGCGCGCGGATTTTCTGGGGCGACTTCCACCGCCTGAGCGGCATCTGGTCGCTCTGGTTCATCGCGGTGATTTCCATCACCGGCACCTGGTTCCTGATCCAGGCATTCCTGTTCGACAACCAGATTTCCATCTCCACAGAAAAGATCATTCCGGCGATGTCCCGCGAAGCGGTACCGCTGTCGCCCGATGGATCGCCCCCGCCGCGCATCGACCTTGATCGCGCGATTGAAATTGCCACGCAGAAAATCTCCGGGCTTGAAGCCAGCTTCGTCAGCCTGCCGGGCAATGCCTACAGCCATCTGGATGTCGGGGGACGCGGTTGGTATCCACTGATGTTCCAGACCGCGACCCTCAACCCGTACACCGGCGAAATCGCCGCCTCTCGCCTGATTTCGGACCGTTCGACCCTGGAGTTCGTCACCGAATCCATGCGCCCGCTGCACACCGGCGACTTCGGTGGCCTGTGGATCAAGCTGATCTGGGCGTTCTTCGGCCTGTTGCTGAGCATGATGGTGCTCAGCGGCTTGCTGATCTGGACCAAGCGCACGGCACTGGCGACGGTCAATGCCTTCAAGCGCAGCAACAGGAAACCGCGCGGCGCCACGGCGCAACCGGCCACCCGCAAGGAAACTTCGGAGGCCAACCTGTGAGCAAAGACATCGCGGTCTCACAACCCTCGCGCCTGAGCGTGCTCTGGCACAAATGGCGCTTTCACCTGAATGTCCTGTTGCTGCTGATTCCACTCGGTTTCATGCCCAAGTACTTCGCGGATGAAGCATTGATGCGTGGCGACAGTGGCCTGGGCGAACGCGAAGTCGGCGAAGTCCAGGTCGGCCCCTGGAGCCTGCGCCTGGCGGAGTTGCGCAACGCCGCCCCCACGCTCGATGGCCCGGCCGGCTACATGAAGGGTTTCAACGCGGCACTGTGCGAGGCCTGTATCGGACAGGTCAAGGCCACCTACCTGCGCATCGGCAAACCCCGCAGCCTGCGCGCCGCCGGCGTGATTTTCTTCGGCACGCCGTACCGGATGGGCGCTTCACTGCCCGTTCCGGAAAAGACCACGGCCGACGCCGAACTGTGGATCACCATGGAAGGCTGGGACGGCGCCATGCATCAGGCATCCATTCCTTTGAGCCAGGCCTCCCCCGCCACCATCGCCTGGCTAAACAAACAAGGAGGCAAACCATGATCAACCCGCTTCGTCCACTCAATACCCTGTTGCTGCTGCTCTGCGCCGGCTTCAGTGCCAGCGCCCTGGCCCATAACCCGATGTGCGAATGCAAGGCCATCGACGCCGAGCAGATCAAATGCACCGGTGGTTTTTCCGACGGCAGCGGCGCTCCCGGCGTGACCCTCGATGTGATCGGCTACGACGAAACCATTCTGGTGCCTGGCAAACTCGGAGCCGATTCGACCCTGACGTTCAAGAAACCCGGCGCCGAGTTCTATGTGCTGTTCGACGCGGGCCCCGGTCACGTAGTGGAAATCGACCAGGCGGACATCCAGGCGCCATGAATACTTCAACGACCCAAGTCGTGCGCCCGGCGGGTGCCGGCCACGAAACCCTCTACGTCCTGCTGCTGTGCCTGATGATCCTTGCGGTCGCCGGTTCGGTGGTGCTCTGGCGCGGGGAATCCCATGAGGTGGGCAGCGTCAACAGCCACCAACTGGATGCCCGCCGCGACCTCAGCGCTGCCGAGCAAGGCATCTACGCCGACTTGCGGGTGACCCTGGACGAGATTCATTTGCTGCGCCAGGAACAGCAAACCCTGCCGACGCCCGAGGCCCTCGCCGACGAGGGTTTTGCCCCGTTTGCCCGGGATGCCAGCTCCGTCAGCCGTGGCAGCCATGACTGGCAATTGCTCAACGCCAAGGCCTACTTCGGCCTGAGCCAGACGCCGACGGTAGCTGGTTCATTCCTGATGCGCCTGACCGCCACCGATGACGCTCCGGACATCTGGCTCAACCGCGCCGGCACGCTCACCGCTCCGGCCGACCTCAGCGACAGCGCGCTCGAAAGCGCCGGCTGGCAACAGATCGTCGCGCAATTCGATGCCGGCGTGACCCGCCAGCACCGGCATTGAACCCTCGCCCTCACCCGAGAGAAGACCGCTTTCCCATGCCCATTTCATCTCAACGTTCTATCTTGCGCGTGCTGCTGATCGGCCTGCTGGCCTGCCTGCTGCCATCTCTTGCCAGTGCCGAGGCAGCCAAGCGCCTGCGCATCGGCATCACCCTGCACCCGTATTACAGCTACGTGGCGAACATTGTCGGCGACAAGGCCGAAGTGGTGCCGCTGATTCCGGCCGGTTTCAACCCGCATGCCTACGAACCCCGCGCCGAAGACATCAAGCGCATCAGCGGGCTGGACGTGATCGTGCTCAACGGCGTAGGCCATGATGATTTCGCCGACCGCATGATCGCCGCCAGCGAAACCCCGAACGTGCCGGTGATCGAAGCCAATGAAAACGTGCCGCTGCTTGCCGCCACCGGTGTTGCCGCCCGCGGAGCCGGCAAGGTGGTGAACCCGCATACCTTTCTGTCGATCAGCGCCTCGATCGCCCAGGTCAACAACATCGCCCGGGAGCTGGGCAAGCTCGACCCGGCCAATGCCAAAACCTACACCGAGAACGCCCGCGCCTACGGCAAGCGCCTGCGCAAGATGCGCGCCGATGCCCTGGCCAAACTGACCCAGGCGCCGAACGCCGAGTTGCGCGTGGCCACGGTGCACGCTGCCTACGACTACCTGCTGCGCGAATTCGGTCTGGAAGTGACAGCCGTGGTCGAGCCGGCCCACGGCATCGAGCCGAGCCCGAGCCAGTTGAAAAAGACCATCGACCAGCTGCGTGAGCTGGACGTGAAGGTGATCTTCTCAGAGATGGATTTTCCCTCCACCTATGTCGACACCATCCAGCGCGAATCCGGCGTGAAGCTGTATCCGCTGTCGCATATTTCCTACGGCGAGTACACCGCCGACAAGTACGAAAAGGAAATGACCGGCAACCTCGACACCGTGGTGCGGGCGATTCAGGAGTCGGGGGCATGACATCGAAAGAAACCATCCTGGCCGATGCAGAGTCCCCTGTGGGAGCGAGCCTGCTCGCGAACGCGTCCGGTCAGTCAGCATCATCGTTGAAAGACACACCGCTATCGCGAGCAAGCTCGCTCCCACAGGTTTTGGGACCGACTCTGGATTTCGCCGACATCAGCCTGACGCTGGGCCGCACGACGATCCTCGACAAGGTGACCTTCCAGGTCCGTCCCGGCAGCGTGCATGCGCTGGTCGGCCCCAACGGCGGCGGCAAGAGTTCGCTGATCAAGACCCTGCTCGGGCAAATGCCGCATCAGGGCCGCTTGAGCCTGCAGTGGTCGGCCGAACCGGGGACCATTGGCTATGTGCCACAGGCGCTGGAGTTCGACCGGGGCTTGCCGATGACCGTCGATGATTTCATGGCTGCCATGTGCCAGCGTCGACCGGCCTTTCTCGGTTTGAGCAAACATTACGCGGCGGCGATTGGCGAGGCCCTCGAACGGGTCGGCATGCAGGACAAGCGCAAGCGTCGCATGGGCGCATTGTCCGGCGGCGAACGCCAGCGGGTATTGCTGGCCCAGGGGCTGATCCCGCCTCCGCAATTGCTGGTGCTCGACGAGCCGATGTCGGCCCTCGATGAGGCCGGGATCCGGGTGTTCGAACGCCTGCTCGGCGACTGGCGAGCGGCGGGCATCACCGTGCTGTGGATCGAACACGACCTGGAAGCGGTCGGGCGCCTGGCCGATCACGTCACCGGCCTCAATCGCCGCGTGCTGTTCGACGCCACGCCACAACAGGCACTGACGCCGGAGCGCCTACTGACGCTGTTCTCGACTCACCCACGGAGCCTTGCCTGATGAGTTACGAAGCTTTTCGCCTGATGGTCCAGGGTTGGGCATCGTCGGGTTATCTGCCCGAGGCGCTGGCCTATGGGTTTGTGGTCAATGCGCTGCTCGCCGGCTTGCTGATCGGCCCGGTGCTGGGCGGCCTGGGTACGCTGGTGGTGGTCAAGCGCTTCGCGTTTTTCTCCGAAGCCGTCGGCCATGCCGCGTTGACCGGCGTGGCCATCGGCATTTTGCTCGGCGAACCCTACACCGGTCCCTACGGCAGCCTGTTCGGCTACTGTCTGCTGTTCGGCATTCTGCTCAACTATCTGCGCAACCGCACCGGCCTGGCACCGGACACCTTGATCGGCGTGTTCCTCTCGGTGTCGCTCGCCCTGGGCGCCAGCCTGCTGTTGATTCTGGCGGGCAAGATCAACGTGCACATCCTGGAAAACGTGCTGTTCGGATCGGTGTTGACGGTCAACGGCAATGACCTGCTGGTGCTGGCCATCGTCGGTTCGCTGGTGATGGCCCTGGCTTTGCCTTTGTACAACCGCATCATGCTCGCCAGCTTCAATCCGCAACTGGCGGCGGTGCGCGGGGTAGCGGTAAAGGCCCTGGATTATCTGTTCGTGATTCTGGTGACGCTGATCACCGTCGCCGCGGTGAAGGTCATCGGTGCGATTCTGGTCGGCGCGCTGCTGGTGATTCCGGCAGCGGCGGCGCGTTTGCTCAGCCAATCGCTGAAGGGCTTTTTCTGGTGTTCGGTGCTGATCGCCACCGTCAGCACGCTGTGCGGGATTCTCGCGCCGATCGTCTTCGATCTGCCGATTCCGTCCGGTGCCGCGATCATCCTCGTGGCCGGTATCGCCTTCGCCCTGGCCGCCATTGCCCGCGGCATCGTCCCCAGCCTGAAAGGGAACCTTGGATAAATGATTTTTTCTCTGCGCCAACTGACCCTCGCAGTGGCCCTGTGCGGGCTGACCGCCACGACCTTCGCCGCAGATAGCGGCAAACCGCTGCGCGTGCTGGCCTCTTTGCCGATCACTTATGGTCTTGGTGAAGTGCTGCTCAAAGGCACCGATGTCAGCCTCGAACGCGCCGCGCCGGCCAATCTGCCCGGCAGCCGCCAGACTGCCTACTTCACCGGCCGAGGTGCCCCGGCGCTGGCCCAACTGGCGAAGGATGCCGATGCGGTGATCGGCCTGCGCTCACTCTGGCCGGATGACCCGCTGTACCCGATCTCCCGGCGCAGCAATATCCGTATCGTCGAAGTCGATGCCGCCCGCCCGGTGGACGGCGCCCTGCCGGGCATCGCCGTGCAGCCGGGCAACAGGGTCGACGGCCTCAACAGCCAGCCGTGGTTTTCCAGCAACAACATGGGTCGCATGGCCGACGTGATGGCGGCGGACCTGGTACGCCTGGCCCCCGAGGCCAAGCCGAAAATCGATGCCAACCTGGCAGCCCTCAAACAGCGCCTGCTCAAGCTCAATGCTGACAGCGAAGCGCGGCTGGCGACGGCCGAAAACCTCAGTGTGATGAGCCTCAGCGATCATTTCGGCTACCTGATCGGCGGGCTCAATCTGGAGCTGGTGGGGCTGGATGCGCGACCGGATGCGCAATGGACACCGGAAGCGCTCAAGGCGTTGAGCGCGATGCTCAAGGACAATGATGTGGCGGTGGTGTTGCATCACCGGCAGCCTTCGGAGACGGTGAAAGCCGCGATTGCTGAGGCCGGGAGTCGGTTGGTGGTATTGAGCACCGAAGCTGAAGACCCGGTGGGTGAACTGGAGGGGAATGTGGACAGGGTGATCGAGGGGTTGAGCATCGGGCCTTCGGCCTAAGATCAAAAGATCGCAGCCTTCGGCAGCTCCTACAGGTATTGCGCATCCTGTAGGAGCTGCCGAAGGCTGCGATCTTTTACCAGAAAGCCCGCTGATTCAAGCGGTCTTCTCAGCCGCCTGCTCATCCATCTTCTGGCGCAGGCTCAACGGACGCATGTCGGTCCAGGTCTCTTCGATATGGTTGGTGGTGTTGAGTACCGATGCTGAAGACCCGGTGGGTGAACTGGAAGGGAATGTGGACAGGGTGATCAAGGGGTTGAGCATCGGGCCTTCGGCCTAAGATCAAAAGATCGCAGCCTTCGGCAGCTCCTACAGGTATTGCGCATCCTGTAGGAGCTGCCGAAGGCTGCGATCTTTTACCAGGAAGCCCGCTGATTCAAGCGGTCTTCTCAGCCGCCTGCTCATCCATCTTCTGGCGCAGGCTCAACGGACGCATGTCGGTCCAGGTCTCTTCGATATAGGCCAGGCATTCCTTTTTCAGCCCGCTTTTGCCCACGGTGCGCCAGCCCTGCGGCACGGCTTTGTAATCGGGCCAGATCGAGTATTGCTCTTCATGGTTGACCACGACCTGAAAGAGGATGTCCTCGCGGTCGAATACTGAAGTCATGCTGTCTCTCCATCGATGTTGGGCGGGCTGCGCCGTGTGCGCAGCCGTTATGTAGAAGGAACGTTGCGCGGCTCGAAAAATTTACTGATCGCGGGTGGCGGCAGCCAGGGCCCGGCCGAAAATCCCGGCTACCTGATCGATTTCCGCAGCGCTGATCACCAGTGGTGGCAAGAAGCGCACCACCGCGCCATGGCGGCCGCCGAGCTCCAGGATCAAGCCACGCTTGAGGCATTCGCGCTGCACCAGGGGTGCCAGGCGGGCGAAGGCCGGCGGGTGGCCCTGGGCATCCGGTGCGCCCGTCGGATCGACCAGTTCGACACCGAGCATCAAGCCACGCCCACGAATATCACCCAGTTGCGGGAAGTCCCGTTGCAGAATGCGCAGGTGCTCGGCCAGGCGTTCGCCCATGGCGGCGGCATGCTCGCAGACCTTGTGTTCGATCAGATAACGCATCACTGCGGAACCGGCGGCCATGGCCATCTGGTTGCCACGGAAGGTCCCGGCGTGGGCACCCGGCAGCCAGGTGTCGAGCCATTCGCGGTAGACCACCACCGCCAGCGGCAGGCTGCCGCCGATGGCCTTGGACATCACCACGACATCGGGAATGATCCCGGCGTGTTCGAAGGCAAACATCTTGCCGGTACGGGCGAATCCGCTCTGGATTTCATCGACGATCAGGGCGACGCCCGCCTTTTCGGTGATCCGCCGCACACCGCGGAACCAGTCCAGGTCGGCCGGGATCACCCCACCCTCGCCCTGCACCACTTCCACGATCACCGCCGCCGGCAATTGCACCCCGGCCTCGGGATCGTTGAGCAGGTTTTCCAGATAACTCAGGTTGGCTTTCACCCCTTGCGCACCGCCCAGCCCGAACGGGCAGCGGTAATCGTAAGGGTACGGCATGAACTGCACGCCGCTGCCGAGCAAGGCGCCCAGCGGTTTTTTCGGCCCGAGGCTGCCCATCAGGCTCAACGCGCCCTGGCTCATGCCGTGATAGCCGCCCTGGAACGAGATCACGGTGCTGCGGCCCGTGGCGGTACGCACCAGTTTCAGAGCGGCTTCCACGGCGTCGGTGCCGGTGGGACCGCAGAACTGGATCTTCGCTTCAGCGGCCAGGACAGGCGGCAGCAGACCGAACAGGTCCTGGACGAACTGATCCTTGACCGGGGTGGTCAGGTCCAGGGTGTGCAGCGGCAGTTCATCGGTCAGCACTTGCTGGATGGCCTGGATCACCACCGGGTGGTTATGCCCCAGGGCCAGTGTCCCGGCACCGGCCAGGCAGTCGATGAACCTGCGGCCTTCGACGTCTTCGACATAAATACCCTTGGCGCGCTTGAGCGCCAGGGGAATGCGTCGCGGATAGCTGCGGGCGTTTGATTCCTGCTGGCTCTGGCGGGTCAGCAGCGGTGATTCGTTGAATTGATAAAGTGTCTCGGCAGACGTCGGAGCGACCCGGGCCGGCTGATCTTCGATAAGGCTGGTAGCGACTGACATCTCTCGACCCCTCAATACGGTTTTCCTGTTCTGGAAACGCATCAGCGGGGTGAGGATTTAGACTTTCGAACCGCTTTCTTGGCGGTCACCGCGATACCCCTGTGGGAGCGGGCTTGCTCGCGAATGCGGTGGGTCAGTCGACGTAGTTATCGTCTGACCCACCGCATTCGCGAGCAAGCCCGCTCCCACAGGGTTTTGTGGTGTTTTTCAGGCTGGTTGCAGCGGCATCGTCAGTTCGACCCGTAAACCGTCCGGTCGGCTATCGAATTGCAGCGTACAACCGCAACGCTGAACGATGGCCTGGACAATCGCCAGCCCCAGGCCACAACCCGTGCTCTGGCCGTTGCGCCAGAAGCGTTGGGTCAAGTGCTGCAAATCCTCTTCGGCAATCCCCGGCCCATGGTCGCGCACCACAAACTGCACACGATTGCCGGTGGTTTCCAGGCTCAACTCGACCGCTTTGTCGGCGGGAGTATGGCGCAGTGCGTTGTCGAGCAAATTGCGCAACGCGGCGATCGACAGCACGGCGGGCATTTGTAATGGCGCAGCGGAGACCTTGCCCGGTGCCTGAAACCTGATGCGCTGGCGATCGCCGCTCGCCGCATCCTGGATCGCCAGTTTTGCCACTTGCTCGGCGTTGCACTGCACACCGTCGTCAAACGACAGACTGCCCTCGACCCGCGCCAGCAACAGCAATTGCTCGAGGGTGCGGTGCATGCGATCTGCCCCTTCTTCGGCGCGCGCCAGGGATTGGTCCCGGGCGCTACCGTCGGTCATGCGTGCCACTTGCAGGTGGGTCTTGATGGCGGTCAGCGGGCTGCGCAACTCGTGGGCGGCGTCGCCGGTCAGGCGACGTTCGCGCTCGATGGTCTTGCCGATGCGCTGGAGCAACTGGTTCTGGGTTTCCAGCAAGGGTTGCAGCTCGCTGGGCAATGGCTGGATCTGCAAGGGTTCCAGGGAGTCGGCGCTGCGGCGCATCAAGGCGTCGCGCATGCGGTTGAGCGGTGCCAGCCCCTGGCCGATGCCCAGCCAGAGCAGGCACAGGCAACCGAGCAGCGCCACGCCCACCGGTACCGAAGCGGCCAGCAGGATCGACATGTTCAACGCCTCACGCTCGATCTGCCGGTCGGCGGTGGTGATGCGCAGATCACCCCGGGCCAGCGTGAAACTGCGCCACGGCGCCCCGTCGATCATCTGATCGTGAAAGCCCAGCTTCTCGGCCTCCAGCGTCTGCTGCGGATCGGTGTGACTGCGGGCCAGGATTTCACCGCGCAACGAACTGACCTGGCACGCCATGCCACCCGGTATGTTCAGTTGTTCGGCGCTGAAGTGGGTGCCCTCGCCCTTGCTCGGCACGGGCGGCAGTTGCTCCATGAGGCCGGCGACCATGCGTGCCGACGCCACCAGGCGCTGGTCGAGGGAAAACATCATTTGATTGCGCAAATCGCTGAGCATCCAGGCCGCGGCCAGGGCCCAGATCAGCGCAAACGCGGCGCCGAGCGTCAGGCTCAGGCGCAAACGCAGACTCATCACTTCGATTCTTCTCCGCCATCAGCCGGCCCCAGGCGATAACCCAGGCCGCGCACGGTCTCGACAATGCCATTGCCGAGCTTGCGCCGCAGGTGATGGATATGGACGTTGAGGGCGTTGCTTTCCAGCTCGTCGTTGAAACCATAGACGCTGTCCTTCAGTTGCTCGGTGGACAAGACCCGGCCACGGTTATGCAACAAGGCTTGCAGCAGCGACTGCTCGCGACGCGAGAGGTCCACCGGCTGGCCAGCGAGTGTGGCTTCGCGACTGCTCGGGTCGTAGGTCAGGGCGCCGTGCTCGATCAGGTTGACGCTGCGCCCCGCCACCCGTCGCAACAGCGTGTGCAGGCGCGCAGCGAGTTCGCGCAGGTCGAAGGGTTTGAGCAGGTAATCATCGGCACCGGCTTGCAGGCCATCGACGCGGTCGGTGACCGAATCCCGCGCGGTGAGGATCAAAACCGGCAACTCCAGGCCCTGATGGCGCAACTGCTGCAGCAGCTTGAGGCCGTCTTCGTCCGGCAGCCCGAGGTCGAGCACCATGACATCGAATTCCGCGACCCTGAGCATGGCCCGGGCAGCGGACGCCGTGGCCACGTGCTCCACGGTCAGGCCCTGAGCGGTCAGGCCGGCGACGATGCCACTGGCGATCAGTTCATCGTCTTCGCAAACCAGTACGTGCATGGGGAGCCTCGTAGAAATAAAGCTGATTAAGCCTTTGACCGATTAAGCCGACATTATGCCGCAGACGTCATCGCCACAAGGCCGGGACGGTTAATCATCGGTTAATCGCCACCCGCCACTGTGCACCTCACTCGTACCGGGAAAAGGCTTATCCATGCGTCGTCTGTTTTTACTGTTTACCCTTTTGATCACGGGCCTGGCCCAGGCGGCAATCAATCCGTTCGACACCAAACCTGAATTTCTCCCGGTTGATAAAGCCTTCACCTTTACCTCTGAACGCCTGGAATCCGGTGAAACCCAGCTCTATTGGCAGATCACCGACGGCTACTACCTGTACCAGAAACGCTTGAAGTTCGACGGATTGCCTGTCGGGCAGCACCCTGCGTTGCCGGAAGGTGAAGCCCACAGCGACGAGTTTTTCGGTGAACAGCAAGTCTACCGCCAGGGTCTGGAACTGAAGATACCGGCGGGTGCCAGCGGCCAGGTCAAGGTCAGCTACCAGGGTTGTGCCGATGCCGGTTTGTGTTATCCACCGCAAACCAGGATCGTGGACCTGGGCAATACCAATGTGCAGGGCGCGGCCAACGAAGCACCGGACCAGGCGCTGGCCAGCGGCCTGCAACAACGGGCGCTGGGCTGGAGCCTGCTGGTGTTCTTCGGTCTGGGCCTGTTGCTGGCCTTCACCCCTTGCTCACTACCGATGCTGCCGATTCTGGCCGGGCTGATCGTTGGCAGCGGCGCCTCGCCCAAGCGTGGTTTCGCCCTGGCCGGCAGTTACGTGGTCAGCATGGCGCTGGTGTATGCGGCGATGGGTGTCCTGGCCGCCTCCCTGGGGGCGAACCTGCAAGCCTGGTTGCAGAACCCCTGGCTACTGGGCAGTTTCGCGGCGATTTTCGTGTTGCTGGCGCTGCCGATGTTCGGCTACTTCGAGCTGCAACTGCCGGTGGCTGTGCGGGATCGACTGGAAAACGTTTCGCGTAATCAGCGCGGTGGAAGCCTGGTCGGCGCCGGTGTGCTGGGGGCGTTGTCGGGGTTGTTGGTCGGCCCGTGCATGACCGCCCCACTGGCCGGCGCGCTGCTGTACATCGCGCAAAGCGGTAACGCGTTGCATGGCGGATTGATTCTGTTCGCTCTGGGCATCGGCATCGGTGTGCCGCTACTGTTGCTGGTGACCGTTGGCAATCGCTTCATGCCCAAGCCGGGCGCGTGGATGAACCTGGTCAAAGGCATTTTCGGCTTCCTGTTCCTCGCCACGGCGTTGCTGATGTTGCGCCCGGTGCTGGATGAGTCGTTATGGGTCGGCCTGTGCGGGGCGTTGTTGTTGATTGCGGCGTACAGTGCCTGGAAACAGTCGGATGGCTTCGGTCGCATTGCTCAACTGTTCGGTGCCAGCTCGTTGCTGCTCGGCTTGTGGGGCAGTCTGTTGATGATCGGTGCGGCCGGCGGCAGTGATGATCTGCTCAAGCCGTTACAGGTCTTCCGCGCCTCCAATTCTGCCGTCGCTGCCATGCCCACCGGCCACGACGCCTTCACTACGATCAAGGACCCGGTTGCGCTGCAAAGGGAGCTCGATGTGGCGCAGGCTCAGGGCCAGTGGGTGCTGCTGGATTACTACGCCGACTGGTGCGTGTCGTGCAAAGTCATGGAGAAGCAGGTGTTTGGCAAACCCCAAGTGCTTGAAGCCTTGAGCGATGTACGCTTGCTCCGCCTGGACGTCACCGCCGACAATGCCGCCAGCCGCGAGTTGCTCGGCCGTTACAAAGTGCCCGGGCCACCGAGCCTGCTGTGGATTGGCGCTGACGGTGAAGAACGGCGCAGCCAGCGCATCACCGGTGAGGTCGATGCCGACACTTTCCTGCAACGCTGGATTACCACCCGAGACGCCCGTTAATGCTGACCTTCACCCTCGGCACCTTTGCCATCGCGCTCAATCACCTGCTGCTGATCAGTGCGCTGGCGCTGGCCACTTTTGTCGGCTGGCGGGTGGCCAAGCGTGGCGGAGATAACCCCGAGTCCGCGCTGTTCAGCCTGTTCCTGCTGGGCATGCTGGCGGCCCGGATCGGTTTCGTGGCGGTCTATTGGGCGCACTACCGCAATGATCCGTGGCAGATCATCGACCTGCGCGATGGCGGTTTTCTCGCCTGGCCGGGGGTGATTGTCGTGCTGCTCGCCACGCTGTATCGCGGCTGGCGTCGCCCGGGTCTGCGCCGCCCATTGGGCTTTGGCGCGGCCAGCGGCCTGGCGTTCTGGTTGTTGGCAACGTTCTCCCTGTCGATTTATGAACAAGGCACACGCCTGCCGGAAATCGCCCTGCGCAACGCCGCCGGCGAAACCGTGCAACTGGCCGACTACAAGGGCGGCCCGTTGGTCATCAATCTCTGGGCCACCTGGTGCCCGCCGTGCCGCCGGGAAATGCCGGTGCTGGAAAGCGCCCAGCAACAACGTCCGGACCTGACGTTCCTGTTCGTCAACCAGGCGGAAAGCATGCAAAGCGTCGCGACCTTTCTGGAAACCCAGGGCCTGAGCCTGTCCAACGTGCTGTTCGACGGCGGCGGGCGACTGAGCCAGGCCGTCGGTTCCATGGCATTGCCGACTACGCTGTTCTACAGCCCCGAAGGTCGCCTGCTGGGCAGCCATCTGGGTGAGCTGTCAAACGCCAGCCTGGCTCGCGCGCTGGAAAACTTCGACACCGTTCCCGTCACCTCTTCAAGGAAACTGCCATGCCCCGCCTCCGCCACCTGCTGACCCTGAGCCTCGGTGCTGCCCTGTTGCACCTGCCATCGGTGCAGGCCGAAGAGTTGCCCGATGCGATCAGGAAAATCGAGGCCAAGGGCGCGAAAATCGTCGGCCAGTTCGACGCCCCCGACGGCTTGCGCGGGTATGCCGCGCAATACCAGGGCCGCGGCATGGCGCTTTACCTGACCCCGGATGGCAAACACGTGTTGCTGGGCAACCTGTATGACGCCGAGGGTAATGACCTGAGCAGCGCGCCACTGCAGAAACTGGTGTACGCGCCGATGGCCAAGGAAGTCTGGGCCAAGTTCGAAACCAGTAACTGGATCGGTGACGGCAAGAAGGATGCGCCGCGCGTGGTGTACCTGTTCAGTGACCCGAACTGCCCGTACTGCAACATGTTCTGGGAACAGGCCCGGCCGTGGGTCAAGGCCGGCAAGGTGCAGTTGCGCCATATCATGGTGGGTATCATCCGCGAAGACAGCCCGGGGAAATCCGCCGCACTGCTCGCCGCCAAAGACCCGGAAAAAGCCCTGCAGGATCACGAAGCCGCCGGCAAGGGCAGCTCGCTCAAGGCCTTGAAGGAAGTGCCGCCAGCGATTCAGGCAAAGTTCGCGGCCAACATGCAATTGATGGAAGAGCTGGAGTTGCAGGCGACCCCGGCGATTTTCTACATGGACGACAAGGGTAATCTGCAACAACAGCAAGGCGCGCCGTCACCGGACAAACTGGAGAAGATTCTCGGGCCGAAGTAAGCAAGATCAAAAGATCGCAGCCTTCGGCAGCTCCTACAGGGCTGCGATCTTTTTTCGAAAAACCTACGCCGGATTGCGCTCAGCCAAGAACTCCAGCAGCGCCTGGCTGACAAACTGCGGATTCTCCAGACTGGAAATATGCCCCGCCTTCGGCACCAGCACCCACGGGCAGCCAATCAGCTCAGCCATTTCACGAGTTTCCTCCGGCGGACGCGGAATGTCCTGATCACCGCACATCACCAGTGTGCTGGCACCGTCCAACTCGCCCAGCCGGTTCATACAGTCATCACGGCCAAAGGTAATGCGCCCCATCGGCACGATGCTTTCACGCAGGCGATCGGCGGGCAAGGCAGCCAACGCAGCACGGAAGTTCCGATACAGCGCCGATTGCGGGTCGATACCAGGGCGAAAGAAGATCGGCACCACGATATCCAGCAGCGCAGGCGTGATGACACCCGCCTCTTCGATCTGCTTCAACAGTGAAAAGTAATACTGACGGGTCGGCTCAGGTTCAGCGCCGACGTAGGTGTCCATCAGCACCAGCCCGTTGATCCGGTGTGCAGCCGATAGGGCCAGGCGCGTTCCCCACATGCCACCGACCGACAAACCGACCAGCGTGACCCGCTCGATGTCCAGATGATCGAGCAAGACCAATGCCTGACGCGCCAGGTCATCCAGCGATACAGTGCCGACAGGCAACGGCCCGGATTGACCATGCCCCCACAGGTCCAGGGCTATCACACGATACTGTTGCGCCAGCGCGGCAATCTGCGGCGCCCACATGCCCTGATCCCACAGGTAACTACCGGCCAGCAGCACCGCCGGGCCGGTGCCTTGATCGATATAGTGAAGGGCTTGTCCGTCTATCGTTACGAAGGGCATCGACTGTCTCCGTGAGCAAAAAGGGAGCCCGAAGACTGAGCGGCTCACGGATCACAGTCAATCGCGAGAATGTATGCGTTTGTACCACCGCCTTCGCGGGCAAGCCCGCTCCCACAGGGTTTCAGGTGTTCATGAGTACACCACCAAACCTGTGGGAGCGGGCTTGCCCGCGATGAGGCCGGTACAGCCGCTGGAGATCTACAACCCCTCCAGCTCCGCCATCAGGTCATTCAGGCGATCTACCTTCTCCTCGGTGATCTCGCTGGCCGCCAATCCGTCGATGTACCCGGCCAACTCCTCCACCGTGCTGCACTCGAACATCGCCCGCAACGGCACGTCCCGTTGCAGGGTTTTCTGCACCCGTGAGGCGATCTGCGTGGCCAGCAGTGAATGCCCGCCCAGTTCGAAGAAGTTGTCGCGAACACCCACCTTCTCGACCTTCAGCACCTCAGCCCAAATGGCCGCCAGGGTCTGCTCCAGGTCATTGCGCGGCGCCTGGTAATCCTGGCTCTGCATCTGGCCGATCTCCAGCGCCGGCAGGGCCTTGCGGTCCAGCTTGCCGTTGGCGTTGAGCGGCATCCTGTCCAGCCACAACCAGTGCAGCGGCACCATGTATTCCGGCAATTCGGCGCGCAGGCGTTGCTTGATCCGCTCCAATCCCTCGGCCGGACTCAACGCCACATCCGCCGCGACCAGATAGCCCACCAGATGCTTGCCGTTCGCCCCTTCCTGCACACCCACCGCCGCATCGCGGACTTCCGGTTGTTCATGCAGGCGAGCCTCGATTTCACCCAGCTCGATGCGGTAGCCGCGAATCTTCACCTGATGGTCGATGCGCCCGACGTATTCCAGCACGCCGTCACTGCGACGGCGGGCCAGGTCGCCGGTGCGATACAGGCGTTCGCCCGGTGCGCCGAACGGATTCGGCACAAACACCGGAGCCGTGCGCAGCGGGTCGCTGACATAACCGCGCCCGACCCCGATGCCGGCGACACACAGCTCACCCACGGCACCCAGCGGCACCAGTTCCAGTGCGCCATCGAGCACATACAACAGGTTGTTGTCGGTCGGCGTGCCGATCGGCAAATAGCTGCCGCGGGTCGAGGCCAGGTCCACACGGAAGAACGCCACGTCGTCCGAGCACTCCGCCGGACCGTAGGCATTCACCAGGCCGATCTGCGGATAACGCAGCAACCATTGGTGCGCCAGTTCCGGCGGCATCGCCTCACCGGTTGGCAGCATCCAGCGCAGGCCGTCGAGGCTCATGCGCTCCTGGGCGAGCATGCCCTGGATCAGCGATGGCACGCTTTCCAGCACGGTGATGCCCTGGGCCGCAACATGCGCCAGCAAACCCTGCGGATCGTGGGCGATGGTATTCGGCACGATGTCCACCCGTGCGCCGAACAACGGCGCGGCGAGGAACTGCCACACGGAAATGTCGAAGCTTTGCGAGGCGGTCTGGGCGATCACGTCGGCATCGCTCAGGCTCAGGTACGGCACTTTGCTCAATTGGTTATTGAGCATGCCGCGCTGCTCGACCATCACGCCTTTGGGCAAACCGGTGGAACCGGAGGTGTAGATCACATAAGCCAGGTTGTCCGCACTGCTGTAGATACCGGGATTGTCCGCCGACAGCGCAAGGGCCTGCACCTCCTCCCAGACCAGCAGCCGTGGCCGGCTGGCGCAGCCGAACTCGTCGAGCAAGGCCTGCGCCTGTTCACGGCACGCTTGCGTGCACACCAGCAGTGGCGTGCGGCTCAGTTCGATGATCCGGCTCAGACGCTGGCTCGGCAGGCCCGGGTCCAGCGGCAGGTAACCCGCGCCGGCCTTGAAGCTGCCGATGATCATGCCGAGCAAATCGAGGCTGCGTTCGGCCAGCAATGCCACCGGTTGATCGCGTCCGACACCGGCGGCGATCAACGCATGACCGAGGCGGTTACTGCGCTGGTTCAGTTCCGAATAACTGTACTGACGGTCAAGACAACTGGCGGCAATGCGCTGCGGGTGTCGGGCGACCTGCGTCTCAAACAATGAAACGTAGCTCTGCTCCAGTGGATACTCGTGCTTGCGCTGGTTGCAGCCATGGAGGAGGAAGTCCTGCTCCTCGGCCCCCAGCAAAGGCAGGTCGGCCATGTCGCCGTGGAAACCTTCCACCAGTGCCAGCAGCAAACGCTTGAACTCGCCGAGCATGCGCTCGACCGTGGCTTCATCGAAGTAGCGCTGGTCGTAGGACAGGTGCAAGCCCAGGTCATCCCCCGGATAGCACACGGCCGTCAGCGGGAAGTTGGTGTGGGTCCGGCCCGAATCCGAGGTCGCGTCGAGGCTCTGCGCACGGTCCAGCACCGAGACTTCCACCGGGGCGTTTTCGAACACGAACAGGCTGTCGAACAGCGGCTGGCCCTTGGGCAGCTCGCTTTGCTCCTGGATGTTCACCAGCGGCAGGTATTCGTATTCGCGCAGTTGCATGTTGCTGTCGAGCAGACCGCTGAGCCACTGGCGCACGCAGCATCGCTGACCGTCCTCGGGCATCTTCACCCGCAGCGCTATGCTGTTGATGAACAGGCCGACGGTGCGCTGCATTTGCGGCATCTCCACCGGACGCCCGGCCACAGTGACGCCGAACAGCACGTCGCGATCACCGCTCAAGCGTCGCAGCACCAGCGCCCACGCCGCCTGGGCGAAGGTGTTGATGGTCAGCTGATGGGCCTGGGCCAGTTCGCGCAATTGCGCACCGTCGCAGGGATCGAGCCGGGTGTAGCGGTCGCCGACGATCATGCCGCCACTGTCGCCGGCATGTTCACGCAGGAACGGCCGGTCGCTCGGGATCGGCGTAGTCCGCTCAAACCCCTGCAGGTTGGTTTTCCACCACTGCCGCGCTTCGTCCAGGCTCTGGCGTTGCAGCCAGCCAATGTAGTCGCGATAACGCGACACAGGCCCGAGCTGCGCTTCCCGGCCTTCGCCGAGGGCGCTGTAGATCTCGAAGAAATCGTTCATCAGCAGCGAGCGGCACCAGGCATCGATGAGGATGTGGTGGTTGCTCATCATGAACCAGTAGCGCGCCGCACCGACCCGGATCAGGCGCAAGTGGAACGGCGCCTGGTTGAGCAGATCGAACCCGGCCTCGCGTTCGGTCTTGAGCAAGGTTTGCAGCTTCGGCTCTTGCTCGGCTTCGGCGATATCACGCCAGTCGAGGTACTCGATCGGTGTGCCGCCCGGTTTGTGGATCACCTGCAGCATGTCTGTGCCGACGTTCCAGCAGAACGACGCGCGCAACGCTTCGTGGCGGGCGACGACGGCTTGCCAGGCCTGGGCGAAACGCTGCGGATCCAGCTCGCTGTTGATGCGGTAGCGGTCCTGCATGTAGTACAGGCCGGTGCCCGGCTCCAGCAAGGTGTGCAACAGCATGCCTTCCTGCATAGGGGTCAACGGGTAGACGTCTTCGATAACAGCGGCCAGCACCGGCAGCGCATCCAGTTGCGTCTGATTGAGCTGCGCCAGCGGGAAGTCCGACGGCGTCAGGCCGCCGGCGTCGTCGCGCAGGCAATGCTCGATCAGACTGCTCAACTCACCGAGGTAGGCATCGGCCAACTCGCCGATGGTTGACGGATCGAAGCGTTCGGCGCTGAACGTCCAGCGCAATAGCAGTTCACCGCCATACACCTGACTGTCGACGCTCAGCTCGTTGGGCAACGGTGCATGGGCATCGTGGGCCGCGCCGACGGCTTCATCCAGCGGATGGAACAGCGCGTCCGCGCCGAAACTCTGGTCGAACTGGCCAAGGTAGTTGAAGGTAATCGGTGCCTGCGGTAACGCCGCCATGCTGTGGCGACTCGGCTCATCGGCGAGGTAACGCAGCACGCCATGACCCAGGCCCTTGTGCGGCACAGCACGCAGCTGTTCCTTGATCGCCTTGATCGAGGCCCCCTGCCCGGCGGCTTCTTCGATGTTCGACGGCGTCAGGCGCAACGGATAGGCACTGGTGAACCAGCCCACCGTGCGGGTCAGGTCGATGTCGTCGAACAGCGCTTCGCGGCCGTGACCTTCCAGCTGGATCAGCGCCGATGACTGACCGCTCCAGCGGCACAGCACGCGGGCCAAGGCGGTCAACAGCAAGTCGTTGACCTGGGTGCGATAGGCACTTGGCGCCTGTTGCAGCAACTGCCGCGTACGCTCGCTGTCGAGACGCACGCTGACGGTTTGCGCATGACGGTTTTGCCGCCCGCCTTCAGGGTGATCGCAGGGCAAATCGGCACTTGGCCCGGCCAGTTGCGTCTGCCACCAGCCCAGCTCTTCGCGCAGGGACTCGCTGCCGGCGTAGGCCTGCAAGCGTGCCGCCCAGTCTTTGAAGGCGCTGGTTTTCGCCGGCAGTTTTACCGACTGCCTTGCCTCCAGTTGGCGATACACGCTTTGCAGGTCATCCAGCAGTACCCGCCACGACACACCGTCCACCACCAAGTGGTGAATGGCGATAAACAAGCGTTGCTGGCCTTCAGGACCATCGACCAGCAACACGCGCAGCAAGGGCCCTTGTTCAAGGTCGAGACTGCGCTGGGCATCGGCGAACAAGGCCGCGCATTTATCCATGGACGAAACACGCACTTGCCACAACACCGGCGCATCGGAAACCGGCTGGTGCAAGGCCTGCCACTGGCCGGCAACCTGGTCAAAGCGCAGGCGCAAGGCGTCGTGCTGTTCGATCACCGCCAGCAACGCTTGCTCCAGGCGATGAGATTCCAGCACCACCGTCGGTTGCAACAACAACGCCTGGTTCCAGTGTTGGCGTTGCGCGATATCGGTGTCGAAGAACCAGTGCTGGATGGGTGTCAGGCGCGACTCGCCCATGATCAAGCCCTGCTCGGCGTTGACCTGCTCGCTGCGGGTGGCCACGGCGGCGAGGGTCTGCACGGTCTGGTGCTGGAACAGGTCGCGAGGGCTGAAGTGAATGCCCTGCTGCCGCGCCCGGCTGACCACCTGGATCGACAGGATCGAGTCGCCGCCCAGTTCGAAGAAGTTATCGTTGAGACCGACCTGCTCGACGTTCAGCACGTCGCACCAGATCTGCGCCAGCGTGACTTCGAGCTCGTTGGTCGGCGCCACGTAGTCTTGGCGATTCAGCTCCGGGTCCGGTGGCGGGAGCGCACGGCGGTCGAGTTTACCGTTGCCGGTCAATGGCATGCTCGCCAGCAGGATCAGGTGCGTGGGCACCATGTAGTCCGGCAGTTGCGATTTCAGATGCGCCTTGAGGGCTTCGCGCAATATCGATTGCTGCGCTTCGCCCTGTTCGGCGACATCCGTCACCAGATAGCCGACCAGTTGCTTGCCGCTCGGTGCGTCAAGCGCCAGCACGACCGCCTCACGGACTGAATCATGGTCCAGCAGGCGGGTTTCGATTTCACCGAGCTCGATGCGGAATCCGCGAATCTTCACTTGATGGTCGATGCGTCCAAGGTATTCCACCAGGCCATCGGCACACTGGCGCACCAGGTCACCGGTGCGATAGATACGCCCGCCATCGGCGGCAAACGGATCGGCCACAAAGCGCTCCGCTGTCATGCCCGAACGCTGGTGATAACCCTGGGCCAGGCCCGCGCCACCGACGTACAACTCGCCCGTCGCGCCTTGCGGTACCAACGCCAGGTCAGCGTCGAGAATGTAGGCCACGCGGTCGCCGATCACACTGCCGATCGGCACGCTGCCGGCACCCTCTTCCAGCACGTGCGGAGCAAGGCTGGCCAGCGGCATGACCACGGTCTCGGTCGGGCCGTAGGCGTTGAAGAACCGGCTCGGCTTGAACGCTGCACGAATACGCGCCAGGTGCTCACCGGTCAGCGCTTCGCCGCCGGTGATGATCATGCGCACCGGCAGGGTCTGGTCCTGGGTCGCCAGCCATTGCGCCAATTGGCTGCCGTAGCTCGGCGTGAATCCGAGTATGTTGATCTGATGACGACGGATCAGGCCGCAGATTTCTTCCGCGTCCCACTGCCCTTGCGCTCGCAACACCACGTGCGCGCCGCTGAGCAGCGGCACCAGCAACCGCTCGGTGGCGGCGTCGAAGTTGATCGAATAGAAGTGCAGTTCGCAGTCGTCGGGGCGCATGCCGAAACGCTCGATCACCGCGCGGCAATGCATGGTGATTTCACCGTGGGACACCACCACGCCTTTCGGTTTGCCGGTCGAGCCCGAGGTGTAGATCAGGTAGGCCTGATGCTGCGCCAGACTGATCGACGGCAACTCGGTGGCCGGGAAATTGGCCAGCGCAGCGGCGTCTTCTTCAAGACAGCAGCGGCCGACGGTCGCCGGCAACTCGCCCAGGGCCTTGAACATCGCCGCATCGCTGAGCAGCAAACCGATGCCGCTGTCTTCGATCATGTAGTGCAAGCGGTCCAGCGGGTATTCCGGATCCAGCGGCACATAGGCACCGCCCGCCTTGAGGATAGCCAACAGGCCGACCACCATTTCCAGCGAACGCTCGAGTGCCAGGCCCACGCGAACCTGTGGTCCGACACCACGCTCGCGTAGCATCCAGGCCAGGCGGTTGGCGCGGCTATCGAGTTCGGTGTAGCTCAGGGTCTGCCCGGCGAAGGTCAGGGCCGGTGCGTCCTGGCGCACCAGGGCCTGCTCGGCGAACAGGTGATGGATGCACTGATCCAGCCGATGTTCGCCCGCCTCGACGCCGAGGCTGTCGAGCAGAAGCTGTTGCTCGCCGGACGCCAGCAGCGGCAGTTCGCTCAAGCGTTGTTGCGGATCGGCAATCAGCGCCTCCAGCAGGTTGCGCCAATGCCCGGCCATGCGGGCGATGCGCGGTTCGTCGAACAGATCGGTACTGTAGGTCAGGCAGCAGCCCAGGCGATGGTCGAGGTCGGTGACTTCCAGGTTGAGGTCGAACTTGGTCGCGCGGGCATCGTTGGCCAGGTACTCGACCGTCATGCCGGCCAGGGTGCGACTTTGCTGGAATTCCCAGCGCTGCACGTTGCACATCACCTGGAACAACGGGTTGTAGGCCGCGCTGCGTGGCGGTTGCAGGGCTTCTACCAGATGATCGAACGGCAGGTCCTGATGGGACTGGCCTTCGATCACCGTGTGCCGCACCTGCTCGAACAGCTCGCCGACAGACATCTGGCCGTCGAGCTGGCAGCGCAACACCTGGGTGTTGAGGAATGCACCGATCAGCCCTTCGCTTTCCGGACGAATGCGGTTGGCCACAGGCGCGCCGATGCGCAGATCGGTCTGGCCGCTATAGCGGTACAGCAGGGTCGCCAGTGCGGCGGTCATGGTCATGAACAGGGTCAGGCCATGTTGTGCATTGAAGGCACGGACCCGTGCCGCGAGCTCGTCGCTCAGGTCAAAGCGATACAGCTCACCCTGATGGCTTTGTACCGGCGGACGCGGACGGTCAGCCGGCAACTCCAGCAGCGGATGCTCATGGCCCAGTTGCGTGGTCCAGTAATCGAGCTGACGCTGACGCTCGCCCGACTCCAGCCACTGCCGCTGCCACACGCTGTAATCCAGGTATTGCACCGGCAACGGCGCCAGCGGCGACTCACGGTCGTCGACAAAGGCTTCGTACAGCGCGCTGAGTTCCCGGGCAAAGATGTCCATTGCCCAGCCTTCGGTGACGATGTGGTGCAAGGTCAGAACGAAGTAGTGCTCCTGTTCGGCGGTCTTGACCAGGCACGCACGCAACAGCGGTCCGGTTTCCAGATCGAACGGCTGGTGCGCTTCGTCGTCGGCCAGTTGCTGGACCTGCCACTCGCGGCCTTCGGCATCCAGCGCGGTGAAATCCTTCCAGGCCATGCGCACGCCGGTCTCCATGTGCACCTGTTGGCGAGCGACGCCGCCAACGCTCGGGAACGTCGTGCGCAGGGTTTCATGGCGCATGATCAAGGCTTGCAGCGCCGCTTCGAAACGCGCGACATCCAGCACGCCGCGTAACCGCGCCATGCCGCCGACGTTGTAGGCCGGGCTGTCCGGCTCCATCTGCCAGAGGAACCACATGCGCTGCTGAGAATAGGACAGCAGCACCGCCTGGCGACGGTCGATTGTTTCAATCGGCGGCTGTTTGTTGGTGCTGCCGCTGGCCTGGATCAAGCGAACCTGTTCGGCAAATGCACCCAGTTCGCTGTGTTCGAACAGCGCCCGCAGCGGCAACTCGACGTCACAGGCCTGACGGGTGCGGGAGATGATTTGCGTGGCCAGCAGCGAGTGGCCGCCGAGGGCAAAGAAATCATCGCGCAGGCCGACTCGCGTCAGGCCCAGCACTTCGCGCCAGATGCCGGCGATCTGTTGCTCCAGTTCGGTCACGGGCTCAACGTGTTCGCGAACCTGCCACTGCGGTTCCGGCAAGGCGCGACGGTCGAGTTTGCCGCTCGGGCCGAGGGGCATTTGGTCCAGCCGCATCAGCTGGGCCGGGACCATGTATTCCGGTAGCTGCGCCGTCAGCGCCGCTTTCAGGCGAGTCGTTTGAGCATCGATGGATTCAGCAGTATCGGTGGTGGTGAAGTAACCGATCAGTTGTCCACCCGCCGCCGTTTCGCGCACCAGCACCACCGCTTGGGCGACACCCTCCTGCGCCAGCAGACGGGCTTCGATTTCTTGCGGCTCGACACGGAAGCCGCGCAGCTTGACCTGCTGATCGAGGCGACCGAGATACTCGATCACGCCATCGCCAGTCCAGCGTGCACGATCGCCGGTGCGGTACAGACGCACGCCGTGCTCGCCCAATGGATCGACGACAAAGCGTTCGGCCGTCAGGCCCGGACGGCCCAAGTAGCCACGCGCCAGACCGCTGCCACTGATGCACAACTCGCCCGGCACACCGGCCGGCACCGGATTGAGCTCGCTGTCGAGCACGCGGCAGATCACATTGCCCAGTGGCCGGCCAATCGGCGAGCGTTCGCCATCGGCGCTGGAGCACGGCCAATGGGTGACGTTGATCGCGGTTTCGGTCGGGCCGTAGCGGTTGTGCAACTGTACGACCGGCAGTTGCGCCAGCACGCGGTTGCGCAGCTCCGCAGGCAAGGCTTCGCCGCCGGAGAATACGCGGCGCAGGCTCGTGCATTGCGCGCTGAGCGGTTCGTCGATGAACAACGAAAGGAGCGGCGGCACGAAGTGCAGCGTGGTCACCCCGTACGCTTGCACAAGCTGCGCGATGCGATGGGGATCACGGTGTTCGCCGGGGCCGGCAATCAACAGGCGACTGCCGGTGATCAGCGGCCAGAAGCACTCCCACACCGACACGTCGAAACTGATCGGCGCCTTTTGCATCAGTACGTCGGCTTCGTTCAACTGATAGGTTTGCTGCATCCATTGCAGGCGCTCGGCCAGTGCCGCGTGGGTGTTGCCGACGCCCTTGGGTTGACCGGTGGATCCCGAGGTGTAGATCACATAGGCGAGGTTATCGCCCTGCAGATGCAGGCCCGGCGCCTGGCTTGGCCAGTTGTCCAGGTGCAGGGTGTCCATGGCGATCACACTGACGCCCTGGCTGGCCGGCAAGCGATCGAGCAACCCGGTTTGCGTCAGCAGCAATTCGACACCGCTGTCGCTGAGCATGTAGGACAGGCGCTCGGCCGGGTAGTCCGGATCCAGCGGTACATAGGCACCACCGGCCTTGATGATCGCCAGCAGGCCGATCAGCAGTTGCGGCGAACGCTCGCAGGCAATGGCCACGCACACGTCCGGGCCGACGCCCTTGTCGCGCAGGTAGTGGGCCAGACGGTTGGCCTGAGTATGAAGTCCGGCGAAGTCCAACTGACCGCCGTCCCACAGCAGCGCCGTGCGCTGCGGGGTCAGCCGGGCTTGTTGGTCAAGCCGTTCCGGCAGCCATTGACTGGCCGGTGTGCAGGGTGCAACGGACCAGTTCGCTTGCTGGTCGTGCTCAGGCTCAGTGAGCAGTTGCAGATCGCCGAGGGCCGTTTGCGGACGCTCGCAGACTTCACGCAACAAGTTGACGAAATGCCCGGACAGACGCTCGATGGTCGCCGCATCGAACAACTCGCTGGCGTAGTCGAAGGACAGGCTCAGGCGACCGTTGCGATCTTCTTCACTGTGCAATTGAAGATCGAACTTGGCTTCCCGGCTGTGCCACGGCAGCTCTTCGGCGAGTAACCCCGGCAGGCGTTTCAAGGCACTGAGGTCGCGCTGCTGGTGGTTGAACATGACCTGGAACAAACCCTGTTCACGGGCCTGCGGGAAGGCTTCAAGCAACTGCTCGAACGGCACGTCCTGATGCGCTTGCGCACCCAGCGCTGCCTGACGGGTTTGCCCCAGCAGTTCAGTGAATGGCAGCCGTGAATCCACCTCGGCGCGCAGCACCTGGGTGTTGATGAAAAAGCCGATCAGGCCTTGGGTTTCCAAGCGCGGACGGTTGGCGTTCGGTACACCGATGCGGATGTCACGCTGACCGCTGTAGCGATGCAGCAAGGCCTGGAACGCGGCGAGCAGCAGCATGAAGGAGGTCGATTCGTGGGCCTGGGCGGTCTGGCGAATCCCATCGCTGAGGGCTGCACCCAGACGCAGGGTATGGCGGGCGGCGCTGTGCAGTTGTTGTGCGCAGCGTGGATGATCGGTGGCCAGGCTCAGGGTCGGATGCTCATCGCCCAAACGGGCTTTCCAGTAGGCCAGTTGCCGCTCGCCCTCCCCTTGCGCCAGCCATTGGCGCTGCCAGCTGGCGTAATCGGCGTACTGCGTCGGCAATGGCGCCAGCAGCGCTTGCTGGCCCTGGGAGGCCGCCGCATACAGGCGCGAAAACTCGTCGATCAGCACATTCAGCGACCAGCCGTCCGCAATGATGTGGTGCATCGTCACCAACAACTGATGGTCTTCGTCGTCGAGGCGAACCAGCGTCACCCACAACAGCGGGCCTTTCTCCAGATCGAACTGGGTCCGCGCTTCATCCTCGCGGATTTGCAGTGCGCGGGCTTCACGCTCGGCAGCCGGCAGATCGCTGATGTCGATCGTTTGCAGGTTGAACTCAGCACCCGCAGTGACCTGCTGCAGGGCCACGCCATCACGCTCGAAGAAGCGTGTGCGCAGGGATTCGTGGCGCTCGATCAACTGCTGGAAACTGGTGCGCAATGCGTCCTCGTCCAGCTCGCCACGCAAGCGCAAGGCACCCGGAATGTTGTAGGCGCTGCTGTGGGGGTCGAGTTGCCAGGTGATCCACAAACGGTTTTGTGCCAGCGATTGCGGCATCGGTTGCTGGCGCGACAGCGCCGTGATCGCGCCCTGGGCCAGGCCACCGTCCTGTTGCCGGCGGGCCACGACATCGGCGAAGGCGCCGAGGGTCGGGGCTTCGAACAGCAGGCGCAGGTTCAACTCCAGCCCCAGCGCTTCACGCAGACGCGCCACCACTTGCGTCGCTGCAATGGAGTTGCCGCCGAGCAGGAAGAAATGATCGTCGGTGCCCACCTGCCCGACCTGCAATTGCTCGCACCAGATCCGGCCGATCAGGCTTTGCAGCTCAGAGCCCGACTCGACCTGGCTTGCACTTTCGGTGCAGGCCGACGGGAACAGCGCGTAGCTGTCGAGGCTGCCGTCCGCCAGTCGACTGCGGCACGCCGAGCGTTGCAATTTGCCGCTGGACGTCTTGGGCAGCGCACCCGGATTGAGCAGCGCCACCACGTTCGGTGCTTCCTGATACGCCTCGGCAACGGCCTGGCGAATGGCTTTGATCAGGGCCTCGGGCGGCAGGATTTTCTGCACGCTGCGGCTGATTTCGGCGGCGATGCCGATGCCCTCCTGACCACCGATCGTGACGGCAAAGGCGGCAACGCGGCCCTTGCGTACCACTTCCACTTCGCGCTCGACGGTCTGTTCGATGTCCTGCGGGTACAGGTTGTGCCCGCGCACGATCAGCATGTCCTTCAGACGGCCGGTGATGAACAGCTCGCCGTTGCGCATGAAACCCAGGTCACCGGTTCGCAGCCAGGTCTGGCCGGCGTGCCGCACGAACGTAGTGGCGGACGCCTCAGGGTTGCGCCAATAACCGAGGGCGATGCTCGGCCCGCTGGCCCAGACTTCGCCGACGGTGTTGTCGGCCTGTTCGCTGAGCGAGACCGGGTCGACGATCAGCACGGCGTGAGCCGGCTGGCTGGTGCCACAACTCATGATCGGGCTGCCCTCGCCCGCTTCCACCCGGTTCTGCGCCAGGGCCTGATCGTCCACCCGCAGATTGCCGATACCTTCGCCGCGCGCTGTGCCGGCCACGAACAAGGTGGCTTCGGCCAGACCGTAAGAGGCCATGAAGCTGTCCGCGGTGAAACCGCAGGTCGCGAACTTTTCGGCGAAGCGTTCCAGGGTGTCGAGGCGAATCGGTTCGGAACCGGAATACGCCACGCGCCAGCCACTCAGGTCCAGCCGTTGCAGGGCCGATTCGCTGACCCGCTCGCTGCACAGGCGATAAGCAAAATCCGGTCCGCCGCTGATGGTGCCGCCGTATTCGCTGATCGCTTCCAGCCAGCGCATCGGCCGGCCGAGGAAGTACGCCGGTGACATCAACACGCAAGGCACGCCGCTGAAAATCGGCTGCAGCAAGCCGCCGATCAGGCCCATGTCGTGGTAAAGCGGCAGCCAGCTGACGATCACGTCGTCGGGGTTGAGGTCGATGCCGAAGCCGTGACGAATCAGCAATTCGTTGGCCACCAGATTGCCGTGGCTGACTTGCACGCCCTTTGGCAGTGCGGTGGAGCCGGAGGTGTATTGCAGGAAGGCGATGTGATCGTCCTGCAAATCCGCCGCGACCCAGCGTTCGGCCAGTGCGCCGTCGAGGGTGTCGACACACAGCAACGGCGGCGCCCCTTCGATTTGCTGCAATGCATCGCGCAGCCCGGCGCTGGTCAGCAGCAGGCGCGGCTGGGCATCGCTGATGATCGACAGCAGGCGCTCCTGGTGATGACGGCGCGTCGACTCCGGCGGGTAGGCCGGTACCGCGATCACCCCGGCATACAGGCAACCGAAGAACGCCGCGACGTAATCCGGGCCGCTGGGGAACAACAGCACGGCGCGGTCGCCAACATCCGCTTGAGCCTGCAAGGCACCGGCAATCGTCCGCGCCCGCTGATCCAGTTCGCGATAATTGAGCACCACAGCCTGTTCCTGGGACTCGGCAAGAAAACGCAGCGCCACCCGATCCGGCGTCAGGGCCGCGCGGCGCTGAAGGGCTTGGACCATTGTGCTGGGGAGTTCGAATGCGTCGGTCATGAGGTTTCCTGCCTGAATTCGGCTTGGTAGGAGCGAGCCTGCTCGCGAAAATCCGGAGAACACCGCGGGGTGTCAGGCGCCCGTCGTCATCGTTGACGACCATCGCGAGCGATCTCGCTCCTACGGGGTGATGAGGGTTGCGCTGTGCAATTCACCAATGAGAACGGATGACGTCTTGAAATAATTAGTCGCCAGGTTGCAGCGCCAGGCGGGCTGAAGGGGGCGTCAATGTGTCGCAGTTCGCACTCTGCCCACTTGTCGCGCATCAATTCTTTTTCTCATTTGACAATCATTATCATTAAGCCTAATTTGTCGCTCGATTGTGCAGGACGGCCCCCCCGGTTTATCCCCGTCCCACTAACCTTTTGCAGCAAGGTGATTTCCATGATGGAACCAGTATCCACAAGCAGGTGCGATACACCGCTACTTCAGGCATTCGTCGATAATCGACTGATTCTGGTGAAGATCGCAGCCCGTATTACCGGTTGCCGCTCACGTGCCGAAGATGTTGTGCAGGACGCGTTCTTCCGGTTGCAATCGGCCCCGCCCATCACCAGTTCGATCAAGGCCCAGCTCAGCTACCTGTTCCAGATCGTGCGCAACCTGGCGATCGACCACTACCGCAAGCAGGCGCTGGAGCAGAAGTATTCCGGCCCTGAAGAGGAAGGGCTGAATGTGGTGATCCAGGGTGCGTCACCGGAAACCTCGCACATCAATTTCTCGACGCTGGAGCACATTGCCGATGCGTTGACCGAATTGCCGAGCCGCACCCGCTACGCCTTCGAGATGTATCGCCTGCACGGCGTACCGCAAAAAGACATCGCCAAGGAACTCGGCGTCTCGCCGACCCTGGTGAACTTCATGATTCGCGATGCGCTGGTGCACTGCCGCAAGGTGTCGGGGAATCGGGCGGACAGTTTTTCCCATCGTTGAATTTGTGTTGTCCGCTCTAAAAGATCGCAGCCTTCGGCAGCTCCTACATGGAATTACGTTCCCCCTGTAGGAGTTGCCGAAGGCTGCGATCTTTTTTTCAGGCCAGACTGCACCGATCGAAAAACCGCTCCCGCCCCAACACCATCAAGGCCGCGCGTTTGTGCGGGAAGTCGAACTCCTTCTCGCAGTGAAAGCACTGGTTGTGCATGTACCCGATCATCTTCGCGTTATCGGCACGCGGCTCCGCCACTACGCGCTGCGTGCGCGGATCATCGAGAAACAGGTAATGCACCAGCGCCGATAACCAGCTCGCCACCTTGTGCGGCCCGCGATGGCTTTCCTCACCCACCAGCATGTGAATGCCACGGTCGTAATCGCCGGCATCATAGAAGGGTGCGATGCGATCCTCCTTGGCCCAGTAGGCTTCGAAGTAGGCGAACGGCTGATCGTCGAAACACCCGATCAGCGTCAGGGTGTGCGGATCGGCCTCGAGTTTGCTCAGGTATTGGCGATGCTGTTCGAGGCTGCCCTGCTCCTGCCAGAAGCTGGCGACGCGCGGACTGTTCTGCCAACGATTGAAACGCGCCAGGTCTTGCTCGATTTCCAGGGTACGCAGGGAAACCCAGGCGCCCAGCCGCGCATCGAATCGTCGATACACCTCACCTCGGGGTTTCACCGCTCGCAGCGGATGACGCTTGCCACCGGTGATGACCATTTGCTGTGGGTAGCTGCCGGTCAGGGAATACCCCAGCCATGGCTGCGGCAACTGCCAGAACAAGGTGCGCTCGCAGCAATACTGGCCGTTGACGGAAGTCGGAATCAGCAAACCACTGAATACGGCTTCGTGCGGCACCTCTTGCAGTTGCCAGACCAGGCGCTGACAGTCGGGGTCGCGAGCGAACAGCCAGTAACAGGCCGCCCATATCGCGTGTCCTTCGGGGTGACTGAAGTGCTCCAGCAATTGCACGTGCAACTCGGGGCCAGGATTGAGCCGCAGGGTGAGCAAGGGCTGCCCTTCCAGGCTGAGGCTCAGGCGGCCTTGCGTTTCATCAGCGGCAAGACGACTGCCGGTCGGCAGGCACAGGGCAATCAGGTCATTCAGATTGGACATGGGGCGGGCTCACGATAATCGTCGACAGTTCAACGAGGTGACGTCAGCCACGGCGGGAAATTTAGGAAAAGAACGTCAATTGACGAGGTGAGGTAGCGGCTCGTTGTGCGGGACCGGCACCACCGCAATCTTGTACGGATCGAAAATCCTCAGCATCTGGCCACTGTCGCGCAAGCCCTGCAACAACTTGCCAAAGGTTTCGCCGCTGATGGGGGCCGCCGGGCGCAGGATGGCGTAATGGTGATAGACCTGATCGATGCGATCGGATGCCAACAACTCCTTGGCGACATTCGGATTGCGCAAAAAATAATCGTTCAGGTAAGAACGCGTGACCAGGGCGATGTCGGCGCGACCGCGTAACACCATCAGCAGATTGCTGTCATGGGAATAGGTCAGCGTGGCGTTGTAGTTTTTTTGCAGGTACTGGGGCTCGGCATTGAAGTTGGCGAACTCATAGTGATAACCGCTGAAGAGTGCCAGGCGCTTGCCGCTCAGGTCGGCGAAATAGCTTTGCTGCCGATCGGGCAGGCGTTGCGCGACAAAAATCTCGGCGTCTTCCAGCCCCATGTCGACGGCGGTATGGGGAATGTCTTCCCAACCCCAGGCCGGATTTTCGAAGATGGCCATGTCGACCCGGCCCTGCTTCAAGTCACCGAAACGCCGTGGAATGGACGTGGGCACCAGGACAAACTGATAGTCACTTTGCGCGGCGTTCAGGGCCTCGACCAGCTGCGGCAGCAACCCGGTATCGGCGCCGGATTCCGGGCGCACGGTGTAGGGCGGAAAATGCGCGGCACCAATGCGCACCAGTTGCGCAGCCTGGGATGGCAGCATCGTTAACACCGCAAGCGTCGCGAGCAAAAGCCGCGAAGCTGTCCGAATTGGCGACCCCCTCAAAACAAGCTCACTCCCCAATAAAACGGCATCGATGACTTCAAGCTAGGCGTTTTCGTCAAGTTAGCCAGTTTAATGCTGGCCAACACAAGTTTATTGCCGGTCTTCCAGCACCAGAATCAACGCTTCATCGGCCAACTGATCAAGGCTCATGCTACCGCCGGCGCGAAACCAGGTGGTGGTCCAGGACAATGCGCCGGTCAGGAAACGGCGGGTGATGAACACATCGCCGCGGATAAACCCGGCGCTCTTGGCTTCGCCCAGTACTTGCAACCAGATGTCTTCGTAGATTTCGCGCAGCGCCAGGACCTTGGCCTGGCCCTCTTCGGACAGCGAGCGCCATTCGTAGACCAGCACGGCCATGGCCTCGCCGCTGCCGCCCATGATCGACTGCAATTCACAGCGGATCAGCGCCAGCACCCGCTCGCGCACATTGCCGGCCTCGGCAATGGCCGCACGCATCAACGCGGTGTTGTAGCGGATGGTTTCCTCCATCACGGCGCGCAGGATTTCGTCCTTGCTTTTGAAGTGATGGAAAATACTCCCGGACTGAATGCCCACGGCACCCGCCAGATCACGCACGGTCGTGCGCTCATAACCTTTATTGCGGAACAGGTGGGCCGCCACTTGCAGCAGCTTGCCACGGGCGCTGTCCGGGTCGGTCAATTGGCCGTCGTCCACCAATTCACGCATGACCCTCAGGGCTTTTTGCTCGTCCACCCGTTCTCTCCTACAGTCGATCAATCAATAACGCCGATCACCCCGAAAACAACGGGGTTGCGCGGGCAATTTAAGCTCATGGATGCAACCAAGCAAGCGCTTGGCAGAAGATAACCCGGTCATTTACAAACCAAGCGCTTGCTTGGTAATGTCGACGCACTTGAGTTGGAGGTGGCTATGGAACGGACTGCGCCAAAATCAATTCGCATCGGTTGCGCCAGCGCCTTCTGGGGCGATACCTCGACCGCTGCCGCGCAACTCGTGGAGCACGGGCATCTGGACTATCTGGTCTTCGACTACCTGGCCGAGATCACCCTGTCGATCATGGCCGGCGCACGGATGAAAGATCCCCAGGCCGGGTATGCGGGCGACTTCATCGAAGTGCTCGCACCCTTGCTGCCGCAGCTCGCGCAGCACAACATCCGGGTCATCAGCAATGCCGGCGGGGTCAATCCCCAAGCCTGCGCCGCCGCCCTGCAAGCGGCCTGCGACAAGGCCGGGGTGGCGTTGAAGATCGCCGTGCTGCTGGGTGACGACCTGCAACCGCAACTCAAACAGCTGGGCAGCCAAGGCATTCATGAAATGTTCAGCGGTGCGCCCCTGCCATCGAGGTGCGTCTCGACCAATGCCTACCTCGGCGCACCCGGCATTGTCGAAGCCCTGCGTCTGGGCGCGGACATCGTGATCACCGGGCGGGTGGTCGACAGTGCGGTGGTCAGCGCCGCGCTGGTGCATGAGTTCGGCTGGTCGTGGCACGACTACGACAAACTCGCCCAGGCCGCATTGGCCGGGCATATCATCGAATGCGGCGCCCAGTGCACGGGCGGTAACTTCACCGATTGGCGCGATGTGCCCGACTACGAACACATCGGTTTTCCCATCGTTGAAGTCAGCGCCGACAGCCAGTTCATCGTCAGCAAACCGCAAGGTACCGGCGGGCTGGTCACGCCGCTGACGGTGGGTGAACAGATGCTGTATGAAATCGGTGATCCGCGCGCGTATCTGCTGCCCGACGTGGTGTGCGACTTCACTCAGGTCAAACTGCTGCAACAAGGCAAGAACGCGGTGCAGGTGCACGGCGCCAAAGGCCTGCCGCCGACGGCTCAATACAAGGTCAGCGCCACGTATCCCGATGGTTTTCGCTGTACCGCCAGTTGCCTGATTGCCGGCATCGATGCCGTCGACAAGGCGCGGCGAGTCAGCGCGGCGATCATCAACAAGACCTCGGAAATGTTCAGCCAGCGCGGCTGGGGGCCGTACAGCGAGGTGAATATCGAGTTGCTGGGCAGCGAGGCCACCTACGGCCCCCACGGCCAGCGGCAGGACAGCCGCGAAGTGGTGATCAAACTCGCCGTGCGCCATCCGGACAAGCAGGCCTTGATCGTGTTTTCCCGGGAGATTGCCCAGGCCGCCACCGGCATGGCGCCAGGGCTGACCGGCATTGTCGGTGGCCGGCCGACGGTGTATCCGCTGATCCGACTGTTCTCGTTCCTCATCGACAAAACCGCCTGCACGCTGGACATTGATTTCATGGGCCGGCGCCACCCGTGTGCCCTGCCCGCCCTCGATACGCTCGACCCGCTGGACCTGCCAGCCCCGCTCGCCGCGCCGAAACCGACTGGCCAGGCCGACGCCAGCGTGGCCCTGGTCAAGCTGGCGGTCGCCCGCTCTGGCGACAAGGGCAACCACAGCAACATCGGCGTCATGGCCCGCGATCCCGAATTCCTGCCATGGATCGCCGAAGCCCTGACCCCGGAAGTGATCGTCGACTGGATGGGCCACGTCCTCGATCCCATCCACGGGCGGGTCGAACGCTGGTACTTGCCCGCCAGCCACAGCCTGAATTTCCTGCTGGAAAACGCTCTCGGCGGCGGCGGTGTCGCCAGCCTGCGCATCGACCCGCAAGGCAAAGCCTTAGCCCAGCAACTGCTGGAAATCCAGATCCCGGTGCCGCAGC
The DNA here is from genome assembly GCF_003097365.1 of Pseudomonas sp. B1(2018). NCBI lineage: Bacteria > Pseudomonadati > Pseudomonadota > Gammaproteobacteria > Pseudomonadales > Pseudomonadaceae > Pseudomonas > Pseudomonas sp. B1(2018). Next base: position 359,397 of record NZ_PYUK01000003.1, on the reverse strand, counting down.
GCATCGCCGACCAGTTCAACTAGAGGATTGTCGCCATGGCCTACGATTCGATTTTCAAAGCCGATTTGTTTGCCGGCCAAAACATCATCGTCACCGGTGGCGGCAGCGGCATCGGCCGCTGCACCGCCCACGAACTGGCGGCCCTCGGCGCCCATGTGCTGCTGGTCGGGCGCAAGGCCGACAAGCTCAAAACCGTTGCAGCGGAAATCGCCGAAGACGGCGGCAAGGCCGATTGGGCCGTTTGTGATATCCGTGAGGAAGAAGCGGTGACGCATCTGGTCAGCGAACTGATTCGCAAGCACGGTCCGATCCATGGTCTGGTCAACAATGCCGGCGGGCAGTACCCGTCGCCCTTGGCCTCGATCAATCAGAAGGGTTTCGAAACCGTGATGCGCACCAATCTGGTGGGCGGTTTCCTGATGGCCCGGGAAGTGTTCAACCAGTCCATGAGCCAACACGGCGGCGCCATCGTCAACATGCTCGCCGACATGTGGGGCGGCATGCCCGGCATGGGCCACTCCGGCGCGGCACGTTCGGGCATGGACAACCTGACCAAGACCGCCGCGTACGAATGGGGTCATGCCGGCGTGCGGGTCAATGCCGTGGCGCCGGGCTGGGTTGCCTCCAGCGGCATGGACACCTACGAAGGCGCCTTCAAGGCCGTGATCCCGACGTTGCGCGAACACGTACCGCTCAAGCGCATCGGCACCGAATCGGAAGTCAGCGCGGCGATCGTTTTCCTGCTCAGCCCGGCAGCGGCGTTCGTCAGCGGCAGCACCCTGCGCATCGACGGCGCCGCCAGCCTCGGCGGGCGCGCCTGGCCGATCCACAAGGCGACCAACAGCGAGTCGTACAACGGTTTCCACCGCGCCTACATACCCGACGTGTTGAAGGACAAGGAATAACCCATGCCGGTGATTCAGTCGCAACTCGATCCCCACAGCGAACCGTTCGCCCAGAACCGTACGGCGATGCTGAGCGCCATCGAACAAGTCCGCGTGCTCGAACAGAACCTGCTGGACAAGGCCGCCGAAGCCAAACCCAGGTTTGAAAAACGCGGTCAGTTATTGCCCCGCGAGCGCCTCAATCTGCTGCTCGACCCCGGCGCGCCGTTTCTCGAACTGGCGAGCCTGGCCGGCTACAAGCTGCACGACGACAAGGACGGCAGCTCCGCCGGTGGCGGCCTGATTGCCGGCATCGGCTATGTGTCTGGCGTGCGCGTGCTGGTGGTGGCGAACAACAGCGCGATCAGGGGCGGGACCATCTCCCCCACCGGCTTGAAGAAATCCCTGCGCCTGCAACAGATCGCCATGGAAAACAAACTGCCGGTGATCACCCTCGCCGAAAGCGGCGGCGCCAATCTCAATTACGCGGCAGAAATTTTCGTCGAAGGCGCGCGCAGCTTTGCCAATCAGGCGCGGATGTCGGCCATGGGTTTGCCCCAGGTGACTGTGGTGCACGGCTCGGCCACGGCGGGCGGTGCCTATCAGCCGGGTTTGTCGGATTACGTGGTGGTGGTGCGCGGCAAGGCCAAGCTGTTTCTCGCCGGGCCGCCCCTGCTCAAGGCCGCCACCGGCGAAGTCGCGACCGATGAAGAACTGGGCGGCGCCGAGATGCACGCACAAATCGCCGGCACCGCCGAATACCTGGCTGAAAACGACGCCGACGGTGTGCGCCAGGTACGCGAGATCATCAGCCTGCTGCCGTGGAACGAGCAGTTGCCCCCACTCCCCGATCGACGCTGGGAGGAGCCGCTGTACCCCATCGACGAACTGCTCGGTCTGATCCCGGATGACCCGAAAAAACCCTACGACGTGCGCGAAATCATCGCCAGGCTTGCCGACGCCTCGAACTTTCTCGAGTTCAAGGGCGAGTTCGATCAGCAGACCGTCTGCGGACACCTGAAAGTTCAGGGACGCGCCTGTGGCTTCATCGGCAACAACGGCCCGATCACGCCCAAGGGTGCGAGCAAGGCCGCGCAGTTCATCCAGCTGTGCGACCAGAGCCAGACGCCGTTGCTGTTTTTCCACAACACCACCGGGTTCATGGTCGGCACCGAATCCGAACAGCAGGGCGTGATCAAACACGGCGCGAAGATGATTCAAGCGGTGGCCAACGCCCGGGTGCCGAAGCTGACCATAGTCGTCGGCGGCTCCTACGGTGCCGGCAACTATGCAATGTGCGGGCGCGGTCTCGACCCGCGCTTCATCTTCGCCTGGCCCAACAGCCGCACCGCCGTGATGGGCGGCGCACAAGCGGGCAAGGTGCTGCGCATCGTCACCGAGGCCAAACAGGCCAAGGACGGCCTGGTGCCCGATCCGAAAATGCTCGACATGCTCGAACAGGTCACCGCGCAGAAACTCGACAGCCAGTCCACGGCGCTCTACGGCAGCGCCAATCTGTGGGACGACGGTTTGATCGACCCGCGTGATACCCGGACCTTGCTCGGTTACTTGCTGGATATCTGTCACGAGGCCGAGGTGCGGCCATTGCAAGCCAACAGTTTTGGCGTAGCCCGGCTCTAGGCCGGCTCAAGGAGAACAATAAAAATGATCTTCACCCAGGAACACGAAGCACTGCGCCGCACCGTACGCCAATTCGTCGAGCACGAGATCAACCCGCACGTCGAGGAATGGGAAAAGGCCGGGCGCTTCCCCATCCACGACATCTTCCGCAAGGCCGGTGATCTCGGCTTGCTGGGCATCTCCAAACCGGAAAAATTCGGTGGCATGGGGCTCGACTACAGCTATTCGATCGTCGCCGCCGAAGAATTCGGCACCATTCATTGCGGCGGCATCCCGATGTCCATCGGCGTGCAGACCGACATGTGCACCCCGGCACTGGCCCGGTTCGGCTCCGATGAATTGCGCGAGGAATTCCTGCGCCCGGCCATCAGCGGCGAGCAGGTCGGCTGCATCGGTGTTTCCGAAGTCGGTGCCGGCTCCGACGTCGCCGGGCTGAAAACCACTGCGCGCAAGGACGGCGACGACTATGTGATCAACGGCAGCAAGATGTGGATCACCAACTCGCCGAGCGCCGACTTCATCTGCCTGCTGGCCAATACGTCGGACGACAAGCCGCACATCAACAAGTCGCTGATCATGGTGCCGATGAAGACGCCGGGCATCAGCTTGAGCTCGCACCTGGACAAGCTCGGCATGCGCAGTTCGGAAACCGCCCAGGTGTTTTTCGACAACGTGCGCGTGCCGCAACGCAACCGCATCGGCCATGAGGGCGCGGGGTTCATGATGCAGATGCTGCAGTTCCAGGAGGAGCGCCTGTTCGGCGCGGCCAACATGATCAAGGGCCTGGAGTACTGCGTCGACAGCACCATCGAATACTGCAAGGAGCGCAAAACCTTCGGTAATGCGCTGATCGACAATCAGGTCATCCACTTCCGTCTCGCTGAGTTGCAAACCGAAATCGAATGCCTGCGGGCACTGGTCTATCAGGCCACCGAGCAATACGTCAAAGGCCAGGACGTCACGCGCCTGGCCTCGATGGCCAAGCTCAAGGCCGGGCGGCTGGGCCGCGAAGTCAGCGACAGCTGCCTGCAATATTGGGGTGGCATGGGCTTCATGTGGGACAACCCGGTGGCCCGTGCTTACCGCGATGTGCGGCTGGTGTCGATTGGCGGCGGCGCCGACGAAATCATGTTGGGGATCATCTGCAAATTGATGGGCATCCTGCCGGGGAAAAAGAAATGAACAACCTGCCGGTTTGCCAGACCTTGCTGTTGGAACTGCACAACGGCGTGTTGCACGTCACCCTCAACCGCCCGGAATGCCGCAATGCCATGAGCTTGCAAATGGTCACCGAGTTGCGCGCGGTGCTGGCGGCGGTACGCGATAAACCAGGGGTTCGCGCACTGGTGATCGGTGGCGTCGGCGGGCACTTCTGTGCTGGCGGCGACATCAAGGACATGGCCAACGCCCGCGCTCAGGGCCCCACTGCGCACCGGGACCTGAACCGGGTGTTCGGCGCACTGCTGCAAGAGGTGCAACACGCACCGCAAGTGGTGATCACGGTGCTGCAAGGCGCGGTACTCGGCGGTGGTCTCGGCCTGGCCTGCGTCAGCGATATCGCCCTGGCTGATCACCAGGCGCAATTCGGCCTGCCGGAAACCAGCCTGGGTCTGCTGCCGGCGCAGATCGCGCCATTCGTGGTCCAGCGCATCGGCCTGACCGAGACCCGGCGACTGGCCCTGACTGCGGCCCGGTTTGATGGTCACCAGGCACGGCGCATGGGGTTGGTGCATTTTGTCGAGCATGATCCGCAGGCCCTGGCCGAGCGTCTCGATGAGGTGTTGGCCCATGTCTTGTGTTGTGCGCCGGGGGCGAATGCGGCGACCAAGAAACTCCTGCTGGCGAGTGCCGGACAACCGTCGGACGCCTTGCTCGATCAGGCTGCCGAATGGTTCAGCGAAGCGGTGACCGGGGCAGAAGGCGTCGAGGGAACGATGGCCTTCGTGCAAAAACGCAAACCGGGCTGGGCCTCCTGAAAAGCTTCGCTGGCAAGCCAGCTCCCACACTGGAATGCATTTCAAAATGTGGGAGCGGGCTTGCTCGCGAAGAGGCCCGAACAAACACCGCACAACCTGAGAGACACCTCCCATGCCCGGACTCAAGAAAATCCTCATCGCCAACCGCGGTGAAATCGCCTGCCGCATCCAGCGCACGGCCCAGGTGCTGGGCTATCGCACGGTCGCCGTGTTCAGCGATGCCGACGCCGATGCATTGCATGTGCAGATAGCCGACGAGGCGGTCAACATCGGTCCGGCCGCGGTGCAACAGTCTTATTTGAACATCCCGGCCATCCTCGACGCCGCCCGGCGCACGGGCGCGGATGCGGTCCATCCGGGCTACGGTTTCCTCTCGGAAAACGCCGGGTTTGCCCGCGCCTGCCAGGATGCCGGCATCACCTTCATCGGCCCCAGCCCCGAGGCCATCGAACTGATGGGCAGCAAGCGCCTGTCGAAGATCGCCATGATCGAAGCCGGTGTGCCCTGCATCGATGGTTATCAAGGTGCCGAACAGGACGACGTCACCCTGAGCCGCGAAGCCGCGCGCATTGGCTATCCGTTGATGATCAAGGCCAGCGCTGGCGGCGGTGGACGCGGCATGCGCCTGGTGCACGAAGCCGGCAATCTGCTGGAACAGATTCGCACGGCGCGCTCCGAGGCCTTGAACGGATTTGGCAGCGACGAACTGATTCTCGAACAGGCACTGATCGAACCCCGTCATGTCGAGGTTCAGCTGTTCGGTGACCGGCATGGCAACCTGATTTACCTCGGCGAGCGCGATTGTTCGGTGCAGCGCCGGCACCAGAAAGTCATCGAGGAAGCCCCCTGCCCGGTGATGACGACTGAACTGCGGCAGGCCATGGGCGAAGCAGCGCTCAAGGCCGGCCGGGCAGTACATTACGTCGGCGCGGGCACCGTGGAGTTTCTGCTGGATGCCCAGGGGCAGTTCTATTTCCTGGAGATGAACACCCGACTGCAAGTCGAGCACCCGGTGACCGAATTGATCACCGGGCTGGACCTGGTGGCCTGGCAACTGAACATCGCCGAAGGGCAACCACTGCCCTTGCGCCAGGAACAGGTGCAACTCACGGGCCACGCAATGGAAGTGCGCCTGTATGCCGAAGACCCGGCCCAGGGTTTCCTGCCGCAAACCGGTCGCGTCGTGGCCTGGGAACCGGGATTGCAGGAGGGCGTGCGGATCGACCATGGCCTGATCGAAGGTCAGCTCATCAGCCCCTTCTACGACCCGATGCTCGGCAAGCTCATCGCCCACGGCGCCACCCGCGAGGAGGCCCGGCGCAAATTGCTGCGGGCGGTACAGGACAGCGTGCTGCTGGGCGTGCAAAGCAATCAGCGTTTGCTCGAAAGCCTGCTGGAGCACCCGCAGTTCGCCAGCGGTGACTTCAGTACCGGGTTCATCGCGCAGCACTTTGCCGACCCTGCCTGTCTGCAGTCTCATGCCCCGGACGCGCAACACCTGGCCATCGCATCCGCCCTCTTCTACCAGGCTTCGGCACAGGCTCATCCCGCCCCGCTGGGCGGTTGGCGCAACAATGCCAGCGTGCCCCTGCACTATCGCATCGGCCTTGAGGATCAGGACTGGGTGGTGACGTTGCAGGCAAACCCGGGTGAACCATTGCGCATTCAGGTCGCCGAACGCTGCCTCGAGCTGAAGGTCCTCCACTGCGACGGACGCTGGGCCACCCTCGAAATCGATGGCATCCGCCAGCGCCACGCCTATCGCCTGGAGACAGGCCAACTCTGGCTGTTCAGCCGGCCGGGCAGCTTGCAGTTTGCCGATCGCACTCAGGCACAGGTTTCCAGCCGGGCCAGTGTCAGCTGCGGCACCCTCAAGGCCCCGATGGACGGTGCGATTGTCGACGTCCTGGTCAATGAAGGCAGCCCGGTCACCAAGGGCCAACTGCTGGTGGTACTGGAAGCGATGAAAATGGAGCACCCCTTGAAATCAGGCATCGACGGTGTCCTGAAACGCTTGCAGGTCAAAGTCGGGGATCAGGTGAAAAACCGGCAGATACTGTTGGAGGTCGAATAAGGCGCTAGGCGGAACCGCCGGGTTTGGCTACGCTCAAACCCTACAGGACGCGGATACCAGGAACCCTGCAATGCCTCATTGGCTGGTCATTGATCTGGAGGCCACCACCGATGAGGGTGGATGGCCCGTAACGGATATGGAAATCATTGAAATCGGCGCCACCCTGGTGGACCGCAAGGGACGCGAACTGGACCAGTTCCAGCGCTTCGTCCGCCCCTTGCGGCGGCCGTTGCTGACGCCGTTTTGCCGCGAGCTGACGCACATCACCCAAGCCAACATCGATGCGGCGCAACCGCTGGGCGAAGTCTGGCCGGCGTTTGAACGCTGGCTCGGCCATCACCACACGCGACTTGAAGGCTGGGTCAGCTGGGGCGACTACGATCGCAAACAGCTGCTTCAGGAATGGCAGCGGCTGGGGCTCGCCAGTGTGCTGGCCAACGTACCCCATATGAACCTCAAACAGCGCTTTGCCAAGGCCCGACGCCTGGAACGCCCGCTGGGGCTCAACGGCGCCCTGCAACTGGCCGGACTGCAGTTCACCGGCCAGCAACACCGGGCGCTGGAAGATGCGCGCAATACCGCACGCCTGCTGCCACTGGTTCTTCCGCTTTAGACAGGTGACGACACTCAGGGCCTTGTGCATACTGGCCGGCCCTTTTTAGCCCTTTTCGAGGAATCGCCCATGTTTAAAGTCAACGAGTACTTCGACGGCACCGTCAAGTCGATCGCCTTTGGCACCGCAGAAGGTCCAGCGACCATCGGCGTCATGGCTCCGGGCGAATACGAATTCGGCACCAGCCAGCGTGAAATCATGCACGTGGTCAGCGGCGCATTGACCGTCAAACTGCCAGACAGCAACGACTGGGAAACCTTCGCCGCCGGCAGCCAGTTCAACGTGCCGGCCAACAGCAAGTTTCAGTTGAAAGTGGCCGTCGACACCGCTTACCTGTGTGAATACCGCGGCTAAACCCGCAGGCTTTGCCGAAATAAAGGTCAGCACAATAAAAATGCCCGTGTTTTTCGACACGGGCATTTTTTTGCTCTGCGCAAAATTATTCGAGGATCTCCACCGGCATGCCGACCTCGAGTCGACCGTTGCCGTCGTTCACCAGGTTCTGGCCAAACATCGCGCCGTCCGCCTGCGAACGGTATTTCTGCAAGGTTGCCAGGGGTTCGCGGTCGTCGCTGCGCTCGCCGGTTTGCGGGTCGATGGTGGTCAGGATGCAACGTGAGCAGGACTTGACCACGCGGAACTCGACATCGCCGATGCGGATACGCTTCCAGCCGTCCTCGGCGAAGGCTTCACTGCCTTCGATCACCAGGTTGGGCCGGAAACGCAGCATCTCCAACGGACGCCCGACCCGTTTCGACAAGTCCTCGAGAGAGGCCTGGCCGATCAGCAACAGCGGATAGCCATCAGCGAACGCCACCTGGTCGTCATCCTTGCCGTAGCCCGCCTCCGTCATCCGCGCCCGATTCAGCGGCACTTGCACCAGGCGTGTCGGTTTACCAATAAATTCGCTGACCCAGGCTGCGGCTGCATCGCCTGCATCGGGGACCCGCAAGGTATCGCGCCAGATCGTCACGCCACGCAGTTCTGCATCGCTACCAGGCAAGGCAATGTCGATTGGCGAATGGCCCGGCGCACGGAGGGTCAAGCCGCCTTCGGCATTCCACAACGCCGACAACTGGCTCATCTGCGCCACCGCACGCTGGGTCAGGAAACGACCGCTGGCTTCATCCACCAGCATCCAGCGGCGATCGCCGTCCAGACCCAGTTTATCGAGACCGATCTGTTGCAGCGTCTCGCCCTTGGCGGACTTCAACGGATAACGATACAGCGCGCTCAGACGCAACATGGCCAGCTCCCTGTCAGGCAAAACGCCACCCTATACGAGCTTGATGATCGAATCAAAGACTGACAACCAAACACCACAATCCTTGTGGGAGCGGGCTTGCTCGCGAAAGCGGTGTGACAGTTGGCACAGTCATCGACTGACACTCCCACTTCGCGAGCAAGCCCGCTCCCACAGTTGTGCAGACCCGCTCAGGCCGGTACTTCGTCAAGCATCAGGCGCTGGCGTACCACGTCGACGAGTTTGTCCGGCTGGAATTTGGAAAGGAAATTGTCGCAGCCGACCTTTTTCACCATTGAATCGTTGAAGCTGCCGGACAAAGACGTGTGCAGCACCACGTACAAGCCACGCAGACGCGGATCGTTGCGAATTTCGGTGGTCAGGCGATAGCCATCCATTTCCGGCATTTCCGCATCGGTGAAGACCATCAGCAGTTTCTCGGTCATGTCCACGCCGGTGTCGGCCCAGGCCTTGAGCATGTTCAAGGCCTTCAATCCGTCGCTGGCGATGTGCATCTTCACGCCCAGCTGTCCCAGGGTATCGCGCAATTGCGCCAGGGCCACGTTGGAGTCATCCACCAGCAGCACCTCACGGCCACGGGCGCGTTCCAGCACCGGATCTTCGAGCTTGTCACGGGAGACCTTGGCGTTGTACGGGACGATTTCGGCCAGGACCTTTTCGACGTCAATGATTTCCACCAGTTGATCATCGACCTTGCTGATGGCGGTCAGGTAATGCTGGCGACCGGCACTGCTCGGTGGCGGCAGGATGGCTTCCCAGTTCATGTTGACGATCCGGTCCACGCCACCAACCAGGAAGGCCTGAACCGAACGGTTGTATTCGGTGACGATAATCGTGCTGCCAGGCCCCGGCACCAACGGACGCATGCCGATGGCCTGGGACAGGTCGATTACCGGCAGGGTCTGGCCGCGCAGATTGACCACGCCGCAGACAAAAGGATGGCGCTGTGGCATCAGCGTCAGCTTTGGCAACTGCAGGACTTCCTGCACTTTAAAGACGTTGATCGCGAACAATTGCCGTCCGGCGAGCCGGAACATGAGAATTTCCAGGCGATTCTCACCCACCAGTTGCGTGCGTTGGTCTACCGTGTCGAGAATGCCGGCCATCAATGACTCCTGGTCTTGTTCGGATGAATTCACTTAGAGAAGGTTATCGGCTGTTTTCGCCGAAGCTTGACCCTCTCTAAAATGCCACGCACAGGCATTGATGTCACATTAACATCATGCTTTACTGGCGGTGTGATTAGATCTGCTGCACTTCTGCGCCGCGACCCCGGTTCTTGCGAAAGGTTCCGCTGCGTAAGGGATTCCCCTATCAACAATCAGGTGCAACCTGATATTCGCAATATCCAATAGCCATTAATGTGACGCCATTCTCATTGCATGAACGGAGTCAGGCTTTTGTGTGCGATCGCAAGCCAGTGGCCAACCACCTTCTCGGTTTCCCAGCCTGTCTCCGGGCCAGCCGCCGTTCGTTCGCCCGACGACTCGGCAATGCCGGGGTTCCGAACGCCCTCGTCGACACACACGCTATCCCCTCATTTGACATGACGTTGTGGAGATAAGTATGCCGAACGACCGTAAAGAGTGGGCCCAGCGGCTCCCGGAGTTTCTCGTCGAGGCTGAAACACTCCTGGCCAAGACCGAGGAATGCCTGAGCCATCTGCAGTTGATCAGCAATGACAAGGACGCCATCGACTGCATGCTGAGCACGCTGCTCAAGCTGGCCAACAAGGCCGATGCCCTGGCGTTGGCGGCCGTGTCTGAGTTTTCGCTGCATATTCATGGGTTGCTGAACCACGCGCAGCACACCATGAGCCTGCACGACGAGGCGCTGAGCGCCCTGAAAGACTGTCTGACCCTGATCGCCTGGCAACTCGAACTCATCGACCAGACCACCGGGCAGCTCAGCCTAGACGACAGCGAGCAGGTCACCCTTATCGAAGCCTTTGCCTTCCAGGTCGGGCAAAGCCGGTTTCAGCCACCGGTCAATTCCAGGCCACTGACCCTCGTGCCCTATTCGGAACGACGGGCCTGAACTGATCCAACGATGCCGTATGGCGTGGTTTGGTTATCAGTACCGCACTGTTACTTGAGTGCGCATATGTCGCAAATGAATATTTCATAGCTATAAGCGACATTCTTAAAACAATCACTATTGTTCATCGACAATTGCGCACCCGCCTTGATCAGGTATTGCCTGGAATCAACAGCAACTCCCCTGGGCTATCGGCATTTTGCGATGGCAACAGCCAACGCCTTCCATTAGGGAAGCATTGTCTAAACGACTTGATTCCTGTCTTTTCGGACATCTATACGGACGCGACCAACGGTATCTTAAGTGCTACTATGCCGCCTGTTAGTTGACGCCAATTTATGGCTGTGTGATCGCAGTCGAACTCGTCGGCGCTCCACATAAAAAACAGGGGCCTGTCAGCCAGCATGACCGGTCAGCCCGCAGCGAACATCCATTGGCTCCATCCGCTATGTACGCCAGCCTCAAGTCAATCGCCAAGTGGCCACCCTCCCGGGAAAATGCCCGCAGATTCACGCTGTTGCTATGCGCCTGCTCGACCCTCGGCAGTTTGCTGGTCCATGGATTGTCCATTCCGCTGCCCCTGTCATTGCTGGTGCTCAACATTGCAGCGCTGACCAGTGTTGCCGTGCAGTACTGCCTCTCGCGCAAATCGATCAAATTCCAGCCTCAGGAGCTGGCCGACCGGCTGTTGCAGGTCCAGGAAAACGAGCGCCACCGACTGAGCCGCGAACTGCATGACGACATTGGTCAATTGCTGACCGCCGCAAAGTTGCAAAGTGACTGGCTCAAACGCCGGATGCCCGAAGAGCTCCGGGGACAATGCACGGTCCTGTGCGATACGCTGGAAGAAACCCTGGCCAAAGTTCGTGACGTATCCGCCATTCTCAATCCCCGGCAGTTGACCAGCCTCGGGCTGGAAGCCAGTCTGCGGGCACACCTGCTCAAGACCCTGGCCAACACCCCGGTGCACTGGAGCCTGGAATGCCAGCAACGCTTGACCGGCATACCGGAGGAAATGGCGGTGGCGGCTTTTCGCATTACCCAGGAAGCGGTCACCAACATCCTGCGACATGCCCAGGCCAAGAACCTGCTGATATGCCTGCAGCGCTTGCCCCAAGGCCTGAGGTTGCAGATCAGCGATGATGGTCAGGGCTTCGCCCCCGCAACGGACCCAGGTCGCGAGGGGCAACGGGGTATGGCCGGGATGTCGGAACGGATCGATCAACTGGGCGGCACGTTGACCGTTACCAGCGAACCGGGCAAAGGCACGCAAATCGAAGCTCTATTTCCCTGGGCGCCCCGTGCGCTCGAACGGGCCAGTTCGAATAAGGTTATGCATTGACTTGTAATTTACTACTGGTGGATGACCACTCGCTGATCAGGGCTGGCGTGCGCGCCCTGGTAATGGACCTGCCCGGCTACGCCGTCATCGGTGAGGCCAATGACGGCTCGCAGTTGCTCGAAATGGTCGGGCATCTGTCCCCGGATATTGTCCTGCTGGATATTTCGATGCGCCAGACCGGCGGCCTCGAAGCCTTGCAACAGCTCAAGCGGGTGCGCCCGCAGAGCAAGGTCCTGATCCTGTCGATGCACACCGACCCGGCCCTCATCATGCAGGCCCTGGAGTCCGGCGCCCACGGCTACCTGCTCAAGGACACCACGGCGACCGAACTCGAGCATGCGCTGGACGCCTTGCGCAACAACGAACGCTATCTGAGCCCGGCCATTGCCCACACGGTGATCACCCAGGCCCTGAGCCGAAATCAGAAGCACCAGGCCGAACCTGCCGACTCGCACAACCTGACGGCACGCCAGCTGGAAATCCTGCGGTTGATCGTTCGCGGCAAATCCACCCGAGAGATCGCCAACGGCCTGGGTTTGAGTGTCAAGACCGTCGAAACCCACCGCTCGCAGATCATGAAGCGTTTGCAGATCTACGATGTAGCCGGCCTGGTGCTGTTCGCCGTGCGTGAACACATCATCAGCCTTGATGACTAGACACTTCACTGGCCCGTAGCAGCGGCGAATCCTCAGGCAGATGCACGAGCAACGCCGCTGGACGCACCGAAAAACGCAGGTTGTCCCCTTCCAGCGGTTCACCATCCAGGTTGATGTACAACCCTTCCGACACCTTGATCTCGACCCAGGGCAGGCGCGCACGGACAAACATGCTGTCGATGCCAAAACCTTCGGTCAGCAGGTTTTTCAATGTACCGACCACCTCCTGCGGTGCCGGCAGGATACTGATGTCGAGCAAACCATCATCGACCAGGGCCTGTGGGCACAATTCCCGCCCGCCACCGGCCTGCCGGCCGTTGCCGATGCCCAGTGCCAGCAGGTCGCCGCTCCAGTGGAAATCCGGTCCCTGCAACTCACCGTAGGCGGTATGCAGCTCATTGAAGCGTGACAGGCCGGTGAACAGGTACGCCGCACCGCCGAGGATTTTCTTCAAGTCCTCCGGGGTGTTCGCCGTGACATGGCTGCCAAACCCACCGGTCGCCATGTTCAGGAATATCTGCCCGTCGACTTCCCCCAGATCAATGGCGGTCGGCGCGGTATCAAGTAAGGCCAGCGCCTGATCAGGCTGCAGGGGTACGCCCGCCGCACGCGCAAAATCGTTGGCGGTGCCCAGCGGCATCAGTACCAGGCTGGCTTTTTTCGAGTGCTCCGCCATGGCCTCGGCGATATCGCGCAAGGTGCCATCACCGCCACCGGCAATGATCTGTCGATAACCGGCCGCCAACGCTTCGCCCACCAGTCTCTGCGCATCGCCGGCTTCCCAGGTCAATCGAACAGCCAGCTCCCAGCCTTGCTCACGCCGGCTTTCGACGGCGGCGCGAACCGCCTCGTTGAGTGCCTGTTTGCCATGCAGAATCAACAGTGCCTTGCGATCGCTCATTACTTCACTCCCCGATTTGGATGGCATCTGGGAGATGTTGACCGCGCAGGCGCCGTTAAAGGTCGCCAGAAAACCAATTATTTCCAGTCAGGCAACTTGAACCCCCACTGCGGGATTTTTCTTACAAAACATGAGGAATCTGCTCAATTGACCGGAAATCCGAATGGGTAGACCTTGGGGCTTGCGCAGGACATCACAGGGACGTGCCATGCATGGCCAAAACCCTGGATCACCGGCCAGCACAAAAGCCACGGGAGAAAATGATATGGAACCTCGCGTCACCGAGCTGGAAACACACATCAAGCACATACGCAGGGACCTGGACGACATCCGCGGTGACGTCAAATCCATCAAGCACAGGCTCGCCTACTCCGCCTGCGGAACAGTCGTGATCCTCGGTCTCCTTGGCTGGATCGCCAATAGCCGTTTCGAACAGGTCATTTCATTGTTCCTGGCACATTGAATGTGCCATCAAGCAAAAACCCGGTTCAATCAACCGGGCTCTTGCTTGGCTAATCCGCCGAAGCGGTCAGCTCAGGAGTTCGCTCAACGGAATGAAGAAAACGCTATCGCCCTGAACCAGCGTGCGACCTTCCAGGACTTCTACCAGTCCATCAGCCCAGGCAGCGCTGCGCAGTACGCCGGAGCTCTGGTTTTTGTAGATCGTCGCCCTGCCGTTTTCCAGCCGTCCTCGCAAATACTCCCGCCGATTGCCAGGTTGGGGCCAGTCAAACCCTGCAGGCACCTGCACCTTCAACGGATCGACTTCCCTTACACCCTGACGACGCAGGAGATAGGGTCTGGTCAACAAGGCAAAGGTCACGAGGGTCGATGCCGGATTGCCCGGCAAGCCGATCACGGGTACACCGCGGAAATGCCCGAATGTCAGAGGTTTGCCGGGCTTGATGGCGAGTTTCCATAGCGTCAACTCGCCTTCTTCACGCAAGGCGATACCCAGAAAATCAGCTTCTCCCACCGACACGCCACCGGTCGAGAGGATCAGGTCGACATCTTTCAACTCACCCAATCGGGAGCGAGTAGTTTGCAGATCGTCCGGGAGAATGCCCGCGTCGACGACCTCACAGCCCAGACGCTGCAACCAGCTGCACAGTAACACCCGGTTGCTGTTGTAGATCTGTCCCGGACCCAGAGGCTGGCCCGGTTCAATCAATTCGTCGCCGGTCGACAGCACCGCCACACGGACCTTGCGAACGACCTCCAGCTCGGCGCAGCCCAATGAGGCAGCCAGTCCTTGCTCGATCGGCCCCAGGCGCGTGCCTGCCGGCAGAATCAACTCGCCGACGGTTGTTTCCTGGCCTTGCGGGCGGATGTTCTGGCCCTGGCTCAAGGCTTGCGTGAAACGCACTCGCTCATCCGCCTGGACCTCGGCGTTTTCCTGCATTTCGACGCAATCGGCACCAGCGGGTACAGGCGCGCCGGTAAAAATGCGTGCACAGGTCCCAGGTTGCAACGGATCGGGGGCCTGGCCGGCAAACACCTTCTGGCTGACCACCAACGGCTCTCCCGTCCAGTCAGCCAGGCGCAAGGCATACCCGTCCATGGCACTGTTGGGCCAGGGCGGCAGATCAAGGGTCGACAGCAGGTCTTCAGCCAGTACACGCCCCTGCACCTGCGCCAACGGCAAGCGTTCCCGCTCGACAATCCGCGTGGCCTCGGCCATTTCCAGCAAGCGTGCCAATGCCTCCTCGACGGGCATCAGGCTGCCGGTCTTGCCCGGCTTACCCACGGGATTCACAAGGCGCTGCCTGTTTCAGGTGAGGCACGAAATTGCACGGGCGATGCCGCGAATCCAGCTGTTCGGCCAGAATGCCGTCCCAACCGGTGCGCACGGCATTGGTCGAACCCGGCAAGCAGCAAACCAGCGTGCCATTGGCCAGACCGGCCAATGTCCGGGACTGAACGGTCGAGGTGCCGATATCGGCAACCGAGATCTGGCGGAACAGCTCACCGAATCCATCGACCTGCTTGTCCAGCAGGCAGCTGACAGCTTCCGGTGTGCTGTCACGCCCGGTAAAACCGGTTCCGCCGGTGATCAGCACCACCTGCACGACATCGTCGGCAATCCAGTTGGCGACTTGCGCACGAATTTTGTAGAGGTCATCTTTGAGCAACACCCGGGCGGCCAGGTAATGACCGGCAGCGGTCAAACGGTCGACAAAGAGCTGGCCCGAGGTGTCGGTGTCCAGCGTGCGGGTATCACTGACTGTCAGCACTGCAATGTTCAGCGGTGCGAAAGGTACATCAGCCTTGGCTTTCATAGGCTCGTCCAGTTGTAGGAGAAACAGCCCGGTGTTATATCACAGCGCTCCGTTTTTTCGCCGCTCCCATGGAGACCTGCCATGACCATGAATTCACAATTGCCACCCTGCTCCATTCTGCTCCTGGCGGGCGGTCGCGGCCAACGCATGGGGGGGCGGGACAAAGGGTTGCTGGACTGGCGCGGCGAACCGCTGATTGCTCACTTGCATCGCAAGACCCGCCCGCTGACCGATGACCTGATCATCTCCTGCAACCGCAACCTTGAGAAGTATGCGCCCTACGCCGACCAGTTGGTCCACGACGATGAAGGTGACTTCCCCGGCCCCCTGGCGGGAATTCGGGCGGGCCTGGAAGCCGCTCGCCATACTCATATGCTGGTCCTGCCCTGTGACGTTCCGGGCATCGATGCGGCGCTGATCGGCACCATGCGCGAGACCGCCAACCTGAATCCGGACAAGCCGCTGATGGTGCGGCACGATGACCACTGGGAGCCGTTGTTGTGTGTGATTCCGGTGCTGCACCGGGCAGCCTTTGAAAAGGCCTGGAACGAGGGTGAGCGCAGCCCTGGCCGGTTGATGCGCAAGCTCGGCGCGACCGCGCTGCAATGCCCCGACAAGGACCCTCGGCTGGCCAACCTCAATACGCCGGAACTATTAAGCGGTCATGTAAGCGGTCATGACACTGTGTCAGACTGACATTGATCAGGAACTTGCGCGGACGGTTCACGTCTCAAGTTCACTAACCAAAGAATTCTTATTCGGAGACACACTCATGATGCAACGGACCCTCGCCACTTTCATGCTCGCACTGGGCCTCGCCACCCTCGCCGGTTGCGCGTCGCCTACGGTGATCACCTTGAATGACGGTCGCGAAATCCAGGCCGTCGACACGCCAGAGTTCGACAAGGATTCCGGCTTCTACGAATTCGAACAGCTCGATGGCAAACAGACCCGCATCAACAAAGATCAGGTGCGTACCGTCAAGGAGCTGTAACCGGGTGCCGCCGGATACAGAAAAGCCCGCTTGATGCGGGCTTTTTCATGCCTGAAGAACAGCACTTCAGGGGCGCCGTTCAGGATCACCATTGCAGGGTGATTTCACTCTCGAACTCACGCGCCAGGCCCGTGACCGGGTCGATGAACCTCAACCCCTGAGCCAGCAGTTTCAAAGGATTGGCGTAGTCATCCTGCGCATCCTTGAGCACCTCGGGGTAAAACGGGTCGTTGCAGATAGCGGCGCCCAACGCCGCCATGTGTACCCGCAGCTGATGTTTCTTGCCCGTCACCGGGTAAAGAGCATACCGCCAGAGCTTCTCCTGCTTCTCCCTGACTTCGATCGCCGTCTCGGTGTTGCAGGCCCCAGGCCCTTCCTGCATGCGGAAGAACGGCTCGCCATCAACCAGCCGGCTTTTATGAACCCGCGGGAAAGCAAGTTCAGGCAATGCCGCTGCGATGGCCTCGTAGCGCTTTTCGATCTGCCGGGTTGGAAACAACGACTGATAAGCCGAACGACTCTGCGGATTGGCGGAAAACAGTACCAGCCCTGCGGTATGCCGGTCGATGCGATGCAATGGCACCAGATGCGGATTGTCCAGGCGACGGATCAAGCGCCTGAGCAGCGTCTGTTCGACGTATTCGCCAGCCGGCGTCACCGGCAGAAAGTGCGGTTTGTCGGCCACCACCAGATGCTCGTCCGCATACAGAATCGACTCGATCACCGGGATCGGCTTTTCATCCGGCACTTCGCGAAAATAATGAATCCGCAAACCTTCCCTGTAGGCCAGATCGAGGGCTATCGGCATGCCCTGCCCATCGAGGACCCGGCCACGGGCGATTCTGTCCAGCCATTGTTCACGAGCGATGGCGCTGAAATGCTCGCACAGGCAATCGACAACGGTCTGCCACGGACCAGGTGGCAAGTACAGCGTACTGGCCTGGCTGTGTGCCGCGGAAAAAGAAGAAGTGGACATACGAAAGCTCTAACCTCAGTGCAGGGCGGCATTATCCAACAGCACGGGGATTGAACCTAGGGGGCGCTCCCAATTAGTTTTCCCGGCGTGAAAACCAATTGAGAACGCCCCCTAAGATTCCTCAAGCCGGGATCTGCCTGCGCGCCGCCGCTTCGGTGTATTCCTTGAGCCAGCGCAATACATCGACCGCCTCCCAGCGAGCGGGGTCATAGAGGGCGTACAACAACCCCTGATAACCCACGACATCGAGTTGCCGGTGATACCCCGCGCGTTGAAACAAGGCTTCGATTTCTGCGAAACAGGTATTGAAATGCGTTTTGTTGAAGGGTGTCTTGCCCTCGGTCACCAGTCCATCCAGACGCAACTCAAGAACGGCTTCACTCACGACGTCTGCAGACATCCGGTTCACGCTGTTCTTCAACTGTTCGACATTGACCACGATTCATCCCTCTCACGCCCGGGCTTGTCTGCTCGCTGCCGAAAATCAGCAGCGGCAATGCAGGCACCACGAATAACTGTATGCGCATACAGTATCCGATCAGTACCGGATAAGCCAAGGGGATCAATCGCAAAGTTCGACAGGCGGGAAGTAACATCGGTGCAAAAGCCACTTAACGCAAGAACGCCACCACCTCATCGGCACTGAACGGCCAGCCCAGTTCAGCGCCGGTGTCGACCCGCCGCAACACCGGAATACGCAGGCTGTAGGCGGCGAACCAGGTTTCATCGTCGGCGATATCCACCAGCTCCACCAGCAGACCGCGCTCGACAAACTCCATCAACATGGCTTCGGCTACTTCACAGAGATGGCATCCAAGGGTGCCGAACAGCTGACATTCGGGAAGCATGAGCGCTCAACCAGAAAATGAAGTGACCATTCTAGGCCTGCTCCGAAAAACCGTCGAGCCATTGAGTCTCCTGCCTGATGCCACCGACGATGATGAGACCTGTGTCAGTCCTGGCTCACGGCGCCGATCTTGTGGATCGACAGGTCCGCGCCGTAATACTCCTGCTCCTGACTCAGGCGCAATCCATGCAGAGCCTTGATCACGCCATACACGGTGAACCCGCCGGCCAGTGCCACGGTGACGCCCAGTGCCGTGCCGATCAACTGGCTGATCAGGCTGACCCCACCCAGCCCGCCCAAAGCGCTCTGGCCGAAAATGCCGCAGGCAATACCGCCCCACACGCCGCACAAGCCGTGCAGCGGCCAGACACCCAGTACATCGTCGATACGCCATTTGACCTGAGCGGCAGTAAAGCACCAGACAAACAACGCCCCCGCGACGGCGCCGGTCACCAGCGCCCCCACCGGATGCATCAGGTCGGAACCGGCGCAGATCGCCACCAGTCCAGCCAACGGGCCGTTGTGCAGAAAGCCGGGGTCGTTGCGCCCGACGATCAGCGCGGCCACCGTACCGCCCACCATGGCCATCAATGAGTTCACCGCCACCAGTCCACTGACACCTTGCAGGGTTTGCGCGCTCATGACGTTGAAGCCGAACCAGCCAACAATCAGGATCCACGAGCCCAACGCCAGAAACGGGATGCTCGAAGGCGCGAACGCCACCAGCCGACCGTCGCGATAGCGGCCATTTCGCGGCCCGAGCAACAGCACCGCCGCCAGTGCCAGCCAACCGCCCATGGCATGCACCACCACCGAACCTGCGAAATCATGGAAACCGGCGCCAAAGCGCTCCAGCAGCCAGGCTTGCAAACCCAGGTTGCCATTCCAGACCATGCCTTCGAAGAACGGATAGATGAACGCGACAATCAACGCGGTTGCACACAGCTGCGGGACAAACCGGGCGCGCTCGGCGATTCCTCCGGAAATGATCGCGGGAATCGCCGCGGCAAAGGTCAGCAGGAAGAAAAACTTCACCAGTCCATAACCATGGTCGGCATTGAGCACGGCCGCCGGTTGCATGAACGTCACGCCATAAGAAATCCAATAGCCTATAAAGAAGTAGGCCAGTGTCGATACGGCGAAGTCGCTGAGGATTTTCGACAAGGCATTGACCTGGTTTTTCTGTCGCACGGTTCCGACTTCGAGAAAGGCAAAACCGGCGTGCATGGCCAGGACCATGACCGCACCGATCAGAATGAACAGCGTGTTGGAGCTATGGACCAGGGTGTCCACGGCGCTTTGCAGATTTTCCATGGGATGGGCAGACCTTATGGCAGAAAAAAGCACCAAAGCAGTTCGCGATGACTGCCCATGCACCAAGTTGCAGCTTCGAAGCATCAGAGGACTGATCTCGTTGAACCGCCTTGGTGCACGGACACCGTCCGGGAAAAACGTGACCCGGACGTTTGCGCGAGTTTTTGATTGTTGGTCCTACGGTTTTACTGAAATCATGCCCGGCTATAGCGCAATGGTGCGGACCGGCGCACCACGACACAGCAAAAGTTGTACCAGTCATTTGTACTGAACCTTCGCCGAAGGCTCATACTCGAACGCATCAGAAAGCCACTTATGGAGATCCACCATGGCCCGCATCCAGGCAAAGACTGCTCAAGAAATCCTGATGAACGACTTTCAGACACTGGTCAGTGACACCGAACGGTTGCTGGAGCACACCGCGACCCTGGCCGGCGACCAGGCCGACGAGTTGCGCGAGCAGATTCACGACAGTCTCTTGCGTGCCCGTGAAACCCTGAAGCTGACCGAAGACTCCCTGCGCGAACGCGGCAAAGCGGCTGTCACCGCCACCGAAGACTATGTCCAGGCCAACCCTTGGCAATCGGTCGGGATCGCGGCCGGCGTGGGTTTCCTGATCGGCCTGCTGGCCAGCCGGCGCTGATATGTCGATCGGTGAATCCGACCCGTCTGCGACGGGAACAAGCTCCTCATCGCGGCGCCTGGGTGCTGCCTTCCTGGGGTTGCTGCACAGCCATGTCGAACTGTTCGGCATCGAGTTGCAGGAACAGAAAGCCCGCACCGTCAGCCTGTTGCTGTTTGCCGGTCTGGCGCTGGTGTTTGCGTTGCTGCTGCTGGTAGGGCTGTCGACGCTGGTGCTGATCGTGTTCTGGGACACCTATCGCCTGACCGCCATCATCGGGCTCTGTGTGTTCTACACCCTCGCCGCCCTATTCTGCGCGATGCGTTTGAGGGCAGCGATTTTCGATGAGTCCTCGCCCTTCCACGGTACGCTGGAAGAGCTGGCCAACGATCGGGAGCGCCTGCTGCCATGAACCTGCCTGAATTGCCACACAACAGCTCACGCACGGAAATGCGCAAGGCGCTGATTCGCCTGCGCATGGAAATGCACCGCCAGGAAATCCGCCACGAATCCGCGCAACTGCTGCAACCGTTGAAACGCGTGCGCGGGATGACGCAGAACCTGCAGGACGGTTTCGGCATCAAACACGCGCCACTCTGGGGCGTGGCCGTCGTCACCTTGCTGGGTTTTCTGACCGGCAAGGGCGCCAAGAACGGTGGCGGCCTCAGCAGCCTGACCCGGCTGATCCGTCTCGGCACCACACTGGGGCCGCTGATCAAACTGATCATGCAGGGCTCTTCGCGCAAAGACTGATCAGTTTCCTTCTGGCTACGCTCTGCAGTGTCGACAGGATTGCCCCCTCTATCGAGGGGGCAATCCTGTGCGCCTATCCGGTCAATTGAGCCCCCCTGCGAAAAAAGTTCTTGCAAGGTGACCTCGATATCGACGCCGCCGGGTTGTAGTTCCGCTTGCAGGTCATGACGCGAAACGGGAAGCTAGGCCATCAGTCACCTGACGGAGAGTCCCGCCTTGGATTGGCACACCCTGCTTACCCGCGAACGCCTCGGAAAGCCTCTGCACAGCCCTGAAGAACTCGGCCGCAGCCCTTTTCACAAAGACCACGACCGCATCATTTTCTCGGGGGCTTTCCGCCGCCTCGGGCGCAAGACCCAGGTCCATCCGGTGTCCAGCAATGATCACATTCATACGCGCCTGACCCACTCGCTGGAAGTCAGTTGCGTGGGGCGCTCGCTGGGCATGCGGGTCGGCGAAACCATCCGCAACGCCCTGCCCGACTGGTGCGAACCCAGCGACCTGGGAATGGTGGTGCAATCGGCCTGCCTGGCACACGACATCGGCAACCCGCCTTTCGGACATTCCGGTGAAGATGCGATCCGGCACTGGTTCCAGCAAGCCGCCGGCCGTGGCTGGCTGGATGCGATGAATGAAGCCGAGCGCAATGACTTCCTGAATTTCGAAGGCAACGCCCAGGGCTTTCGGGTGCTCACGCAACTGGAGTATCACCAGTTCGACGGCGGCACCCGACTGACCTATGCAACCCTGGGCACCTACCTGAAGTATCCATGGACGGCCAGGCACGCCGATTCGCTGGGCTACAAGAAGCACAAGTTCGGCTGTTATCAGAGCGAGTTGCCGCTATTGGAGCAGATCGCCCATAAACTCGGCCTGCCGCAACTTGAAGAGCAACGCTGGGCGCGGCATCCGCTGGTGTACCTGATGGAGGCCGCCGACGACATCTGCTATGCGCTGATCGACCTGGAAGACGGCCTCGAAATGGAGTTGCTGGAATACGCCGAAGTCGAGTCCCTGCTGCTGGACCTGGTGGGCGACGACTTGCCGGAGACCTACCGCCAGCTCGGTCCCGGCGATTCGCGCCGACGCAAACTGGCGATCCTGCGCGGCAAGGCCATCGAACACTTGACCAATGCCGCGGCCCGCGCCTTCGTCGAGCAACAGGACGCGCTGCTGGCCGGCACATTGCCCGGTGACCTGGTGGAGCACATGCACGGGCCCGCCAAGCGTTGCGTGCTGAACGCCAAGGACATGGCCCGCAAGAAAATCTTCCAGGACAAGCGCAAGACCCTGCACGAGATTGGCGCCTACACCACGCTGGAAATCCTCCTCAACGCCTTTTGCGGTGCAGCACTGGAGCAACACAACGGTCGGACCCCGTCATTCAAAAGCCGCCGCATCCTTGATCTGCTGGGTAACAATGCACCCGATCCTCACGGCCCGCTGCACACGTCGTTTTTGCGCATGATTGATTTCATCGCCGGCATGACCGACAGCTATGCCAGTGACATGGCCCTGGAAATGACGGGCCGTGCCAGCCACTGAGGTGCTTCGTTTGATCAGCCATTACGGCGTTCGTTTTGGCTGATCCCCCTTCAACCTCCAACAGCACTCAAGTCTCGTCGAATCGCCCTACAACACATGGCGAGCGAACTGATCGCCTGTCCGACGCTCTCGCGAAACAATCGCCCTCCCTCTGTTCGACAGACGAAGTGTGCACCATGGCCGAAGACGATCTACGAATCCTCGTGGTGGAGGACCACCCCTTCCAACTGATAGCCACTCAATGCCTGCTGGAAAGTTATGGCTTCACCCGACTGACTGCCGCCGACAGCGCCAGAAGCGCCATGCAGCAGATGCTCGGGGTTAAACAGCCATTCGACATCCTTTTATGCGATCAATGCCTGCCCGATCTCACAGGACTCGATCTGGTCCGGTTCGCCAGTCAGCGAGGGCTGATCAGGCAGGCGATCATACTGAGCAGCCTGACGACGTCTGAACTGGATGAACTTGTAAAAACGGCCAACGAACACGGCCTGCCATTATTGGGTTACTTGATAAAACCATTGAAACATTCTGAATTTAGAGACCTGTTGAGCCTGGCACCAACATAAACAAAAAGCACATATAAAAACCGAAAAATGCACAGCGTAAAACCTACAAACAATTTCCTTGAAAAGTGCACAAAACCGCCGGACTTCCCCGGACTTCCTAACAAGAAACCTAGTTAATACGTAGTCCCATTCCTCTTAATTTGTAGGATTTCTCCTATATTGCTGCTACAGCCCGGTCCGTTCATGCGTCCCTTCAAGTAACTGAGCTAAGGTGCGCGCTTTATTTGAGCTCGCATGGGACTTGATTATGAACTCCGTTTTTATTGTCGACGATCACCCGGTTATCCGCCTTGCCGTTCGAATGTTGCTGGAACACGAAGGTTACAAAGTCGTCGGCGAAACTGACAATGGGGTCGACGCCATGCAAATGGTTCGCGAATGTATGCCGGACCTGGTCATTCTCGATATCAGCATTCCAAAACTGGATGGCCTGGAAGTGCTGTCCCGGTTCAACGCAATGAGTAATCCTCCTAAAACACTGGTACTGACCGCACAATGCCCGACACTCTTCGGTATTCGTTGCATGCAATCCGGAGCCTCGGGTTATGTCTGCAAACAAGAGGACATCAGTGAACTGGTGAGTTCCATAAAAGCGGTATTTTCAGGTTACAACTATTTCCCGAGTGAGGCCTTGAACCCCATCCACGGAGATGAAACACGTTGCATCGAATTGGAACTGTTCAAGTCCGTAAACGACCGGGAACTGATGGTCCTGCAACTTTTTGCCCAAGGTCGCACAAACAAGGAAATCGCCAAGGGCATGTTTCTGAGCAACAAGACCGTGAGCACCTACAAAAAGCGCCTCATGCAGAAACTCAAAGCCAAATCCCTGGTTGAACTGATCGAGATGGCAAAACGTAACGCACTCGTGTGAGAACCTGGATGCCCAGCCGTTTGAAGGTCTATCTGATTCAAGTGACCGCAGGTCTATGTGTGAGCACGTCGTTGTTCGGAGCACCGGGCAATGAACTCTACACGCTGCTCAGTCGCTCGAAGGTCGGCGCGCTGGAGATTCGACTGGATGAATCCCAGCAACAATGGATAAACAACAAAAATCAACTGACGCTCGGCACGTCGGCCCCGGACTACCCCCCTTTCGACCTGACCACCAGTGGTCAGGACTATGAAGGCTTTACCGCCGATTACGCTGGCCTTCTGGAAACAGCAACCGGATTGCCGGTCAAGGTTCAGCGTTTCGAATCCCGAGGGGCCGCGATCGCTGCGCTACAGAACGGCGATGTCGATCTGCTTGGCACTGCCAATGGATTCGAGGCTGGCATTGCCGGGATTGCACTGTCCATACCCTATGCCGTCGACCAACCCGTATTGGTGACCCGCGAAGGGGAAACCCGATCTCTCACCGATGGCCTGGCCGGATTGCGCCTGAGCATGGTGTATCACTATTTGCCGCTGGCGGAAGTCAAGGCGTTGTACCCAAAGGCGATCATCACGTCCTATCCGTCCTACCAGAATGCGATCAATGCCGTTGCCTTCGATCAGGCGGACGTGTTTCTCGGTGACACGATTTCAACTCACTACATGATCAACAAGGGGTACTTGAACAACATCCGGATGGCCAACTTCGGCAAACATGAAGCCCACGGTTTCAGCTTTGCCGTCAACAGGAACGCCCCCGAGCTGCTCAGCATCATCAACGCGATGATCAAGGCCATTCCCTCCAGTGAGCGAGAAAACATCGCCAAACGCTGGAGCGCCGGCAGCGACATTCTGCTGACCGATCAAAAGCTGCAACTCACTGACCGGGAAGAACGCTGGCTGGCCCAACACCCGATAGTGCGCGTCGTCGTCAACGAAGCCTTTGCGCCACTGACGTTTTTCGATAGCAATGGCAACTTTCGCGGGGTCAGCGCGGATTTGCTCGAGCTGATCAGGCTGCGCACCGGCTTGCGCTTTGACATCCAGCGCAGTCGAAACGATGACGAGATGATCAAACAGATCAAAAACAACCAGGCCGATGTGATCGCCGCGTTGCTCCCCAGCGCCAAACGTCAGTCCCAGCTGAACTTTACCCGCCCATTTCTGGAAAATTCCTACGTCCTGCTGACCCGTAAAGCCGCCGACAGCCCAACCAACCTCGAGCAGTTGCAGGACAAGCGCCTGGCCATTGCCCGCGGCAATCCACTCAGGGATTACCTGCGCAGAGAGTTTCCCCGGATCAAGCTGATCGAAACCCCGGACACTTTCAGCGCCGTAGAGATGCTTGCCGAAGGTCAGGCCGAAGGCGTGGTGAACTCACTGGTCATTGCCAACTACTTCATTTCGTCGCGGTTGTTCGAACACACTTTGCAAATCAGCACCACCATCGGTACCGAGCAGGCAGCGTTCTCCCTTGCCACTGCACGGGACGCCAAAGAGCTGAACGCCATTCTGAACAAGGCGCTGCTGAGCATCTCGCCGGAGGAACTGGGCATCATCAACAGTCGATGGCGCGGCTATTCGGCGTCCTCGCAAAGCACCTGGCGCAATTATCAAAGACTGTTCTACCAAATCGTCATCGGTGCCGGTGCGCTATTGCTGATTTCCATTGCGTGGAACGACTACATGCGACGCCAGATCAAGCAGCGCAAGGCCGCCGAGCGTGCATTGAACGATCAGTTCGAGTTCATGCGATCGCTGGTCAATGGCACGCCCCATCCGATCTACGTACGTGATCGCCAGGGGCTACTGCAAAGTTGCAACGACAGTTACCTGCAAGCGTTCTGCGCCAGGCGTGAAGATGTCATCGGCAAAAGCGTCATGCAGGGGTCGATGAGCAATGTGTTCGAAGCCCGGGAGTACCAGGCTGACTACCAGCGTGTGGTGACCGAGGGCAGACCGTTGATCGTCGATCGCGAACTGCACATTGGTGGCCGGCGGCTGACGATCTATCACTGGATTCTCCCCTACCGAGATTCCAGCGCGAAAGTGCAAGGCATTATCGGTGGCTGGATCGACATCAGCGAACGTCGGCAACTGCTCGATGATCTGCGCTGCGCGAAAGAACACGCCGATAACGCCAACCGCGCCAAAAGCACGTTTCTGGCCACGATGAGCCATGAGATCCGCACGCCGATGAATGCAATCATCGGCATGCTTGAACTGACACTCAAGCGTCTTGATCATCGGCACCCGGAGCGTCCGGCCATCGATGTCGCGTACAACTCGGCGAAAGGGTTGCTGGAACTGATTGGCGACATCCTCGACATTGCCAGAATCGAATCCGGGCGCTTGAGCCTTAGCCCGGAGCGCGTTAATCCGGGTGAACTGGTGGCCTCGGTCGTACGGATTTTCGATGGCCTTGCCCGACAGAAGGAACTCGAACTGAAGCTGGAGTTTTCTTCGGCCAACCCGACCTTCGATGTGTTGCTGGACCCTTTGCGCTTCAAGCAGGTGCTGTCCAACCTGATCAGCAATGCCATCAAGTTTACCGAGCAAGGCCAGGTCCGGGTCATTGTCGACCTGCAGCCAGCAATGCAGCCTGATCGTGTGCAAATGCGGGTGCAGGTTCACGACAGTGGTATCGGGATCAGCGAACAGGATCAATACCGGCTGTTCGAACCCTTCGCCCAGGCCGACAACGCCGTTCAATCGGCCAGGGGGGGCGCAGGGCTGGGGCTGGTCATCAGCCGCAATCTCTGCGAGATGATGGGCGGTAGTCTGCAATTGCGCAGCGAGCCGGGGGTCGGCACTCAAGTGGAGGTATTGCTGCACCTGGAAGCGTTGCCGATGCAACAACCTGCCCAGCTGGCCGAGACGCAAATTGTCGTCGACACAACCCCACTGAATGTTCTGGTCGTCGACGATCACTCGGCCAATCGTTTGCTCACCTGCCAGCAACTGGAGTTTCTAGGCCATCGATTTACTGTCGCGGCCGATGGCCAGGAGGGATTGAAGGCATGGAAAGACCAACCGTTTGATCTGGTGATCGCCGATTGCAACATGCCGGTCATGAACGGTTACGAGCTGGCCCGTGCCATTCGCCGGCATGAAAGTCAAAATCATCGCCCTCCCTGCACCGTACTCGGGTTCACCGCCAACGCCCAACCGGAAGAAATACAACGCTGTAAACAGGCCGGAATGGATGACTGTCTGTTCAAACCCCTTAGCCTCGGAGCCTTGAGTCAGTGGATGGAAAACATTGAGCCCACCCATGCAGCCCCGGCGTTCAGCCTGCACGGGCTGAAACTGCTGACCGGAGGCGACCCCATATTGAACCGCCGATTGCTCAACGAGTTGGTCAACAGCAACCGCCAGGATCTGCAAACGCTGCTGTCGCTATCCAGCTTCGGGGATACGCAGGCGCTGCAGGACATTGCCCACAAAATCAAAGGCGCAGCCCGAATAGTGCAAGCATCACCCCTGATCGACCGCTGCGAGGCGCTTGAAGCCGCCTGCCATGAGGATTTCGATCGCGAAAAAGTGGCCGGATGCTGCCAATCCATGGAGCGCACCATGCTTGAGCTGGAGGACGCGTTACTACGTCAGATCAAGCATTACGACGAAGGCAAAATGACAGAGCCTTAACTATGCTTGGACCCTCGGCAGGGTGTTGACCCTCATGGAGAAACCCGCAATGCCTGACCCACTGCGCACGGATCCACGCCGGTTTCCACTGCATGTCCATATCAGTGTGATGTTCACCTTTCTGTTGTTGCTGACCGGAGTGCTGCTGGGTCTTTTCAACTACCGGCAAACGACCCAGATCATACTGTCCAGCAGTGAAAAACTCTTCAACCGTATCGAGCAGGATGTCCGGCTGGACCTGCACGCCACCTATCAACCCATTCGCCACCTGTTGAGCCTGCTGGCACTCAATCCGGCGGGCCAGTCCGCTGATCTGGAACACCGCCTGGCACTGCTCGAACCGTTCAGCCAGTCACTCGAGGACAACCCCAATCTGGCGTCGCTGTACCTGGGCTACGACAACGGCGACTTTTTCATGGTTCGCCCGCTGCATACCCCAGAGGTCAAAGCCCTGGTCAAGGCTCCGGACATGGCGGCTTACCAGGTCTGGAGCATTGAGCACGACAGCAGCGGCCAGGCTCGTTCCCAGTCTTTGTTTTTCGACCGCAACCTGGCCCTCGTCAGTCGCCAGGACAACCTGAACGACACCTACGACCCTCGCAGCCGTGCCTGGTTTACCAGCGCCCGTAGCGACAATGAACAGATTACGACCGAACCCTATATCTTTTTTTCCACCCATGACATTGGCACGACGCTGGCACGACGCAGTGGCGACAAGGCAATCCTGGCCGCCGACCTGACCCTGGCCGAACTCAGCGCGACCCTGGCCAAGCACGTCGTGACCCCTCATACCGAAATCGTGCTGTTCGATGCCGAAGGCAATGCTATTGCCTACCCCGACAGCCGCAGGCTGATCATCGATGATCAGACGTCCCGCCTGATCAAGGCCGCGGACCTGAGCCCCAGCCTGGGTGCGTTGCTCAACAACTCCTCTGAAGGCAATCGCCTGGATGCCAACGGCCGGAAGTGGATCGTGGCCCGCAGCAGCATGCAGGAAGGCGGCCCCCAAGGCCTGCAACTGGCGCTGCTGGTTCCGGAAGACGAGTTGCTCGTCGATGCTTACCGGATGCGCTGGCAAGGTGCGCTCATTACCCTGGCAACGCTGCTGTTATGCGTGCCGCTGGGTTGGCTGACCTCCAGAGTCCTGGTCAAACCCTTGCGCGCCCTGGTGCAGGAGGCCGATGCGATTCGCAGTTTCGATTTCAATTTTCCGCTTTCCCGTCGCTCGCCGGTGCTCGAAGTCGACCAACTGAGCGTGTCGATGGCACGGATGAAAGACACGCTGGCGAGCTTCTTCCAGATCACTGACAGCCTCAGCGCCGAAACCCGTTTCGCCCCCCTGCTGGAACGCGTGTTGTTTGAAACCGTGAAAATCGGTCAGGCCCGGGCCGGCCTGATCTATCTGCGCGAAGGTGATGGCGGGCATATGGAACCCCACGGACTGGTCATCAATGACACCACCGAAAACCTGCAATCCTTCGACATCCGCGGACACTCACTGGAAAACCCGCAAAGCCCCCCATGGCTGCAGCAGCTGGCAAACGTCGACAACATCGTCAGTAACCTGGGGTTCGAGCAAGCGGGCGATCTGCAGAAAGTCTTGCTCGCGCTGGAAAGTCCCCGGGTCCATCTGATCGGAATCCGCCTGCATAATCGTCACAACGAAACCGTGGGCTTGCTGGTGTTGCTATTGGCCGACAGCGGCGAGCAAAGCGATCTGGAAAAACTGCGGCCGGACCGCATTGCGTTTCTCCAGGCGGTGTCCGGCGCGGCGGCCGTGTGCATCGAAAGCCAGCGTCTGCAAGCCCGACAAAAACAGTTGCTGGACGCCTTCATTCAACTGCTGGCCGGTGCCATCGACGCCAAAAGTCCCTATACCGGCGGCCATTGCCAGCGCGTGCCGGAACTGACCCTGATGCTTGCCCGGGCGGCGGCGGCCAGCCAGGACCCCGCCTTCAGCGCCTATCGGCCGACCGACGATGAATGGGAGGCACTGCACATCGCTGCCTGGCTGCACGATTGCGGCAAGATCACCACACCGGAATACGTCGTCGACAAAGCCACGAAGCTGGAAACCCTCACCGATCGCATCCACGAAATCCGCACCCGCTTCGAGGTACTCAAGCGCGATGCCTGGATCAGCTACTGGCAGGCCATTGCCCTGGGCGGTGACGAGCAAACGCTGGCAGACCTGCGTGATGCCAGCCTGGCCCGACTGGATGATGATTTCGCCTTCATTGCCCGTTGCAATCTGGGGGGCGAAGCCATGGCCGACGCTGATCTGCACCGGCTGCGCAGCGTGGCTGAACGCACCTGGACCCGGACCCTGGATGACCGGCTGGGCGTGTCCTGGGAAGAGAACCGGCGTCAGGCCCGAACACCCGCCCCCACCCTGCCCGTCAGCGAACCCTTACTGGCGGACAAACCCGAGCACCTGTTCGAACGCAGCGAAAACGAAGTGATACCGCAAGACAATCCCCTGGGTTTCAAACTCGACGTTCCGCCCCACAAATACAATCGGGGCGAGCTGTACAACCTGAGCATTGTCCGGGGCACCCTGACGAGCGAGGAGCGTTATGTCATCAATAACCACATCGTTCAGACGATCCTGATGCTCAACCATCTGCCATTCCCCGGGCACCTGCGCAGCGTCGCGGAAATAGCCGGCGGGCATCACGAAAAAATGGACGGCAGTGGTTATCCGAAACGCTTGAAGCGAGCAGACATGAGCCTGCCGGCGCGAATGATGGCGATTGCCGATATTTTCGAAGCGCTGACGGCCGCCGACCGCCCCTACAAAAAAGCCAAGACCTTGAGCGAGGCGCTGGGCATCATGGCGTTCATGTGCCGTGATGCCCACATCGACCCGGAACTGTTCGGGCTGTTCATCAGGGCACAGATCTATTTGCAGTACGCCAGGCGCTTCCTCGACCCTGCGCAGATCGATACGGTGGACGCACCGGGCCTGCTGGCCAAGGCGGGCCTGGCGTCTTGATCAGCAGTCGGTCAGGCGCAGGAAAATCGCCGCCAGTTGCTCGATACCGGCCTGGTCCTGCGGGGTGAACCGCGCCAGTTTCGGGCTGTCGAGATCGAGCACGCCGATCAATCGGCCGTCCTTGACCAGCGGCACTACCAGTTCGCTGTTCGAGGCGCTGTCACAGGCAATGTGACCTGGGAATGCGTGCACATCTTCGACCAACTGGGTCTGCAAGGTAGCGGCTGCCGTTCCGCAGACGCCACGTCCGAACGGAATCCGCACACAAGCGATCTGCCCCTGAAACGGGCCCAGCACCAACTCCTCATTGCGGTTGAGGTAGAAACCGGCCCAGTTCAGGTCATCGAGCTGATTGAACAGAAACGCCGAGAACTGCGCGGCATTGGCGATGAAGTCCCGCTCGTCCGCCAGCAAGGACTCCAGCTGCGCGTGCAGCATGCCGTAGCCTTCGAGGCCCTGGCCGCTCTTTTGTAAATCGATCATGCCTTGTGCTCCAACAGTTTCAGCCCGACCCAGTAACGGGCAAATTGATAAGCGCAACGTCCATTGCGATTGCCTCTGCCGGTGGCCCAGCGTACCGCCAGGATGTCCAGCTCTTCGCTGCGCTGCCATGTCAGTCCGGCCTTGCCGGCCAACTGGCCGATCCAGTGCTCGACGACGTCGAGGAAGTGTTCCTGGGTAAACGGATAGAACGAGAGCCACAGGCCGAAGCGGTCCGACAGCGCGATCTTGTCCTCCACCGCCTCGCTCGGATGCAGCTCGCCATCGACCCGCTTCCAGTTCTCGTTGTCACTTTCCTTTTCCGGCACCAGGTGGCGACGGTTCGACGTGGCGTACAGCAGGACGTTATCTGGCGCCTGTTCCAGCGAGCCATCGAGTACGCTTTTGAGCACTCGGTAATCGCCCTCGCCCGACTCGAACGAGAGGTCATCGCAAAACAGCACGAAACGCTGGGGCAGTTTGCCGATCTGTTCGACCACGCGCGGCAGGTCTGCCAGGTGATCGCGTTCAATCTCGATCAGACGCAAACCGGTTTGAGCGTGCTCGGCCAACAAGGCGCGCACCAGCGACGACTTGCCGGTGCCGCGCGAGCCCCACAGCAAGGCGTGGTTGGCGGGCATGCCATCGAGGAACTGTTGGGTGTTGCGCCCAAGCTGCTCAACTTGCCGGTCGACGCCGATCAGATCCGACAGGCGCATGTCGAGGCTGACCTGCAGCGGCATCAGATAACCGCCGCGAGACTCACGCTGCCAGCGCGCCGCCAGGCATTGCGTCCAGTCGATGGCTGGCCGGGGTGCCGGCAGCAACGGCTCGATACGGGCCAGAACGGCATCGGCGCGTTCAAGAAAAGCATTCAATCGGGAATCCACGACTTCTCCTCGGGCACGTTCACAGTAATGATGGTGATACAGCGACGAAACACAGCGTCACACAAGCGGCTGCCCCCGCGGTACAGGCCTCGCGAGAACATCAACAGGCAGGCATGATCGACTATGCTTGAGCAGCGAAAGGAAACGGAAGTGGTTCACCCTCCCATGGACATCAAATTCACCAACCGGCTGTCATTCAAGCAAGCCCGGCTGACCGTGCTGGTCGGTTTCATTCTGGGCACGCTGCTCAGCCTGCTGCAAATAGGCATCGATTATGCCAGTGAAGACGCCTCCATCAATCGTGAAATCCTTTCATTACTGGAAATCAGCCACAACCCGGCCTCGCGAATCGCCTACAACATCGACGCCGAACTCGCCAAGGAGCTGACCCAGGGCCTGCTGCGCTCACCGGCGATCATCGGCGCGAAACTGACCGACAACAACGGCACCGTGCTGGCCAACGCCAAGCGACCCGAGGTGCAAAACGGCTACCGGATGCTCAGTGACTTCCTGTTCGGTGCAAGCCGACAGTTCGAAGACCGGCTTTACCTGGATCATTTACCCAACGAATCTCTGGGTACGCTGCGGCTGAAGGTCGATACCTATGCCTTCGGCAATCGGTTCCTGCGCCGGGCCGAAGTGACCCTGATCAATGGCTTCGCCCGCAGCCTGCTGCTGTCCGGCATCCTGCTGGCGTTGTTCTATGTGATGCTGACCAAACCCCTGGTGCGGGTGATCCGAGAACTCAGCGGTCGCGACCCGGGCAACACCGAACCGACGTCGCTGGAGTGTCCCGCCGGGCACGCCAACGATGAGATCGGTGTACTGGTCAAGGTTGCCAACCAGCAATTCAAAAACATCGCCACCGAAATCCGGCAGCGGCGCAACGCGGAAAACCGCCTGACCGAATATCTTGGCCAGCTGGAAAACATCGTCTCGGCCCGCACCGCCGAACTCAAGGCGATCAACGCCCGGCTGAGCCAATCCAACGAGGAACTGGAAGCCGCGCGCAGCACCGCCCTCGACATGGCCGAAGCCCGCTCGGTGTTCCTGGCCAACATGAGCCATGAAATCCGCACGCCCCTCAATGGCTTGCTCGGGATGATCGCGCTGTCCCTCGACGGACCGCTGAATGCCGAACAACAGCAACAGCTGTCGATCGCCCACGACTCGGGCAAGGTACTGGTGGAACTGCTCAACGATATCCTCGATTTATCGAAATTCGATGCCGGTCAGCTCGAGCTCGAGCACATCCCCTTCGATCTCGGATCGCTGATCGAGGACACCGCCAACCTGCTGTCGCAGAACGCCGCCCCCAGCGTCGAACTGACCTGCCTGATCGATCCGCATTTCCCGGCACTGGTGCTCGGCGATCCGACCCGGGTACGGCAGATCGTCAGTAACCTGCTGTCCAATGCCCTCAAGTTCACCCGATTCGGGCGTGTCGACGTGCGCCTGTCAACGTTCGGGGACGGCGTCAGAATCGAAGTGTGCGACACCGGCATCGGCATCCCTCAGGAAGCCCAGGCCAGGATCTTCCAGCCTTTCACCCAGGCCGGTGCCGGTATTACCCGCCAATTTGGCGGCACCGGGCTGGGCCTGGCGCTGACCTGCAACCTTTGCGAAGCCATGCAGGGGCGCCTGACGATCAGCTCCGAAGCGGGTTTTGGCAGTCAGTTCTGCGCCGATCTGCCATTACCCAGCCATACCCGCGCAATGCCTGCTGTTGCGCTCAATGGCAAAGTCGTCGCCATCACGGCCGCCAGCAGCGGGCTGGGTGAACTGCTGAACAGCCTGTTGCCTGGCTGGGGGCTGGACTATGAACGGCGCTCCATGGATGACTCACTGCTGGGCCTGGCAGCCGACGTGCTCATCACCGACTGCCCCGAATGCCTGTTCAATTTGCGCCCCGCCCTCAGCGCGCCGATCCTGCTGATCACCGCGTATGGCAATTTCATGCCCAGCGAAGAGGTAAACGCCCTCGCCCCCCTGCAACAACAGGCACGCCCCCTGGCCCGCAATACGCTGTATCAGAGCTTGCGGCGGATCCTGCAACCACAGCCCCAGCCGATCAACGATGTCCGGCACGAAACGCAAAGCCCGCTACGCCGCGGGCGCGTGCTGCTGGTGGAAGATAACCCGGTGAACCAACTGGTGGCCAAGGGCATGCTCGGCAAACTCGGCTGCGAGGTGACCACCGCGGCCCATGGTGCCGAGGCCCTGGATCAACTCGAACAACGGGAGTTCGACCTGGTGCTGATGGACTGCAACATGCCGGTGATGGACGGCTATGAAGCCAGCCGGCAGATCCGCCGCAGCGGGCGCTGGCCCCAGCTGCCCATCGTCGCCCTGACGGCGAACGCCATGTCGGAGGAGCGCGAACGCTGTCGTGCCGCGGGCATGAGCGACTACCTGGCCAAACCCTTCCGGCGCGAAGAACTGGCCGCCCTGCTGGACTTGTGGATCCCCGCTACGACAGCGCCCTGATCTGTCCCAACAGGTGGTCGAGACCATCGCGCAAGTCGTTGAGACGATTCAGGCCGACCCCGCTGTCGCACAACAACCGCGCCTTGAGTGGCCCGACCTGATCGCGCAAGGCCGTTCCGGCGGGCGACAGGCTCAGGTGCACTTCACGCTCATCGCGCGCCGAACGCTGACGCTGCACCAGCTGCAGTTGTTCGAGGCGCTTGAGCAAGGGGGTCAGCGTGCCGGAATCCAGGGCCAGACGCTCACCCAATGCCTTCACGGTCGGTTGCTCGGGGGCCGCTTCCTGCCACTCCCACAGCACCAGCATCGCCAGGTACTGAGGGTACGTCAGGCCCAACTGATCGAGCATTGGCTTGTAGGCGCGAATGACCGCACGGGAAGCTGCGTAAAGCTTGAAACACAGCTGGCTGTCGAGCTTCAGGGAATCGACGGACAAGGTGTTCATTTGAGCAGGGCTTCGATCTCGCGGGTCAGGTCCTGCGGTTTGGTCGCCGGGGCGAAGCGCTTGACCAGTTGCCCGTCCTTGCCGATCAGGAACTTGGTGAAGTTCCATTTGATGCCCTGGGAACCCAGTACACCCGGAGCGCGCTTTTTCAACTGCACGAACAGGGGATGGGCCCCGGCGCCGTTGACTTCTATCTTTTTGAACAGCGGGAAGCTGACACCGAAGTTCAGCTCGCAGAATTCGGAGATCGCCCCTTCATTGCCCGGCTCTTGCTTGCCGAACTGATT
Organism: Pseudomonas sp. B1(2018); assembly: GCF_003097365.1. NCBI lineage: Bacteria > Pseudomonadati > Pseudomonadota > Gammaproteobacteria > Pseudomonadales > Pseudomonadaceae > Pseudomonas > Pseudomonas sp. B1(2018). Next base: position 324,002 of record NZ_PYUK01000003.1, on the reverse strand, counting down.
GCAGGGAAAACCGAGCACCACCAGGCCCTGGTCCTTGTAGGTCTGCCACAACTCCTCCAGGCCTTTGTATTGCGGAGTGAAACCGCACTTGCTGGCCGTGTTGACCACCAGCACGGCCTTGCCGGCGAAATCCGCCAGGGTCTTTTGCTCTCCCTTGATCGTGGTGCAAGGGATGCTCAGCAGGTTGTCGCTCATGTTTGAGGTTCCGAGTGAATGCCAGAGCCAACAAAATAGCGAGCAATTGAATTGTGTGCAATCTATTAATCAGGTCAGATCAGCTGTCCGATACACAACCCTGTAGGAGCTGCCGCAGGCTGCGATCTTTTGATTTTTTTTCCGGATCGCAGAAGATCAAGATCAAAGGATCGCAGCCTGCGGCAGCTCCTACAGGTTCAGCGCATGGTCCGCTCGCTTCGGATCAGTCGCGGGGAACGAGGTCCAGGCACACCGAGTTGATGCAATAACGCAGGCCAGTCGGCGGCGGACCATCAGGAAAAACATGCCCCAGGTGCGCGTCGCATTTGGCGCAGACCACTTCGGTGCGGATCATGCCGTGGCTGACATCACGGATCTCGGTCATGGCACTGTCGCCGATCGGCGCGTAGAAACTCGGCCAGCCGCAGCCGGAATCGAATTTGGTCCTGGAATCGAACAGCGGTTCGCTACAGCAGATGCAGTGGTAGACACCGTCGGTTTTGGTGGCGTTGTATTTACCGGAAAACGGACGTTCGGTGCCTTTGAGGCGGCACACGTTGTACTGCTCTGGATCGAGCATCGCCTTCCATTCTTCCAGGGTTTTTTCCAACTTTTCCATCATCACACCTCAGCGGCTGAAAAAGCCCGATCTGTACCTTTTCCACGGATCGGGCGGCACGTATGATTGCGCCTCGTCAAACGCCAGTCTGGCAGCCAGACCACGCGCATTCAAACGGAAATATGGGTGCTGCATCTCAAGGCGCCGGGCCTGTGTGAATACGCAGGATTCCCAGCACGGCTGTCCAAACGCCGTCTGGATCGTTCATTTTCGGGAACACATCGCCATGCAGGTCAGCAAATCGAACAAGCTCGCCAACGTCTGCTACGACATTCGCGGCCCGGTGCTCAAGCACGCCAAGCGCCTGGAAGAGGAAGGCCATCGCATCCTCAAGCTGAACATCGGCAACCCGGCGCCTTTTGGTTTCGAAGCGCCGGATGAGATCCTCCAGGACGTGATCCGCAACCTGCCGACCGCCCAGGGTTATAGCGACTCCAAGGGCCTGTTCAGTGCGCGCAAGGCCGTGATGCAGTATTACCAGCAAAAGCAGGTAGAAGGCGTCGGCATTGAAGACATCTACCTGGGCAATGGTGTTTCCGAACTGATCGTGATGTCGATGCAGGCCCTGCTCAACAATGGCGACGAAGTGCTGGTGCCTGCGCCAGACTACCCGCTATGGACCGCCGCCGTGAGCCTGTCCGGCGGCAATCCGGTGCATTACCTGTGCGACGAACAAGCCAACTGGTGGCCGGACCTGGCCGACATCAAGGCCAAGATCACCCCGAACACCAAGGCCCTGGTGATCATCAACCCGAACAACCCGACTGGCGCCGTGTATTCGAAGGAAGTGCTGCTGGGCATGCTGGAACTGGCCCGCCAGCACAACCTGGTGGTGTTCTCCGACGAGATCTACGACAAGATCCTCTACGACGATGCCGTGCACATCTGCACCGCCTCCCTGGCGCCGGACCTGCTGTGCCTGACCTTCAACGGTCTGTCCAAGTCCTATCGCGTGGCCGGTTTCCGTTCCGGCTGGATCGCCATTTCCGGTCCGAAACACCACGCCCAGAGCTACATCGAAGGCATCGACATGCTGGCGAACATGCGCCTGTGCGCCAACGTGCCGAGCCAGCATGCGATCCAGACCGCCCTGGGTGGCTACCAGAGCATCAATGACCTGGTGCTGCCGCAAGGTCGCCTGCTCGAACAGCGCAACCGCACCTGGGAACTGCTCAACGACATTCCGGGCGTGAGCTGCGTCAAGCCGATGGGCGCGCTATACGCTTTCCCGCGCATCGACCCGAAAGTCTGCCCGATCCACAACGACGAGAAATTCGTCCTCGACCTGCTGCTCTCCGAAAAGCTGCTGGTGGTTCAAGGCACTGCATTCAACTGGCCATGGCCAGACCACTTCCGCGTCGTGACCCTGCCACGTGTCGATGACCTGGAGATGGCCATCGGACGCATCGGCGGCTTCCTCAAGTCCTACCGCCAGTAAGCGAGCCGTCACCGTGCGACACGCCTGACCGTCGCACGGTGATTTTCATCCGGCAACATTTGTTTGCATTGCGTCACACGCAGTCGTCTTGCCCGCTGCCGGACAACGCCGTGCCTGCTCGCGCCTAACAAAGGCGGGGCCTTCGACATGAATTGACTGACAAACACTTCCTGCACTCGCGTCGGAAACGCCCTGCAAGCAGCTAGACTATTGCCGTAGGACACAGTTTGAAATAGTCACCCGGTTGAATACCCCGGTGCAGCACCTTATATACCCCGCAGTACGCTACATCTTTAGCATGAGGAGATTTCTACAACCATGATGCGCATCCTGCTGTTCTTGGCCACTAACCTGGCGGTCGTGCTGATTGCCAGCATCACCCTGAGCCTTTTCGGCTTCAACGGGTTCATGGCGGCCAATGGGGTTGACCTCAACCTCAATCAGCTGCTGATTTTCTGTGCGGTCTTTGGTTTTGCCGGTTCACTGTTCTCGCTGTTCATCTCCAAGTGGATGGCGAAGATGAGCACCAGCACCCAGATCATCACCCAGCCACGCACCCGTCACGAGCAATGGCTGCTGCAAACCGTCGAGCAACTGTCCCGCGAAGCCGGGATCAAGATGCCCGAAGTCGGTATTTTCCCCGCCTACGAGGCGAACGCTTTCGCCACCGGCTGGAACAAGAACGACGCACTGGTCGCCGTAAGCCAGGGCTTGCTCGAGCGCTTTTCACCGGATGAAGTGAAAGCCGTCCTGGCCCACGAAATCGGCCACGTGGCCAATGGCGACATGGTTACCCTGGCGCTGATCCAGGGCGTGGTGAACACCTTCGTGATGTTCTTCGCCCGGATCATCGGCAATTTCGTCGACAAGGTGATCTTCAAGAACGAAGAAGGCCAGGGCATTGCCTACTACGTGGCGACCATCTTCGCCGAACTGGTTCTGGGCATCCTGGCCAGCGCCATCGTCATGTGGTTCTCGCGCAAGCGCGAATTCCGTGCCGACGAAGCCGGTGCAAACCTGGCCGGCACTGCCGCAATGATTGGCGCCCTGCAGCGCCTGCGTGCGGAACAAGGCCTGCCGGTGCACATGCCCGACACTCTGAACGCCTTCGGCATCAATGGTGGCATCAAGCAAGGGTTCGCCCGCATGTTCATGAGCCACCCGCCACTGGAAGAGCGTATCGACGCCCTGGCTCGTCGCCGCGGCTAATAGGTTCCACCGCAAATGAAAAGGCCCGCAGCGATGCGGGCCTTTTTTTGTCTGCTCAAAAGCTTCAGTGTTTTTCAGGGCCCTTTCGCGGGCAAGCCCGCTCCCACAGGATCTGTGAACGCCACAGATCATTGTGGGAGCGGGCTTGCCCGCGAAGAGGCCTGGACTAACAACTAATTACTGACTGGAAACCCGATACACCCGCTCCTCAAGTCGCGTCACACCCGCCTCCAGGAACTTCCCGCTCTCACTCAGTACGTCCTGATCCTCCAGCACCTTCAGCGACCATGACCCGCCCAACAATCGCTGCACCTCATCATCGAGCACGGCAAACGGCGGTCCGTCCATCTGTACCTGGTCATAGTCCAGCGTGATCAATAATCCGCGACACTCTTTCGGCAGAATCCGATTCAGGTGCGCGGCATATTGCTCACGCATCTTCGGCGGCAACGCAATCAACGCGGCGCGATCATAGAGCGCGGAGCAATCAGCCGTGTCACCGGCCGTCAGCTCAAAGAAATTGCCGCACCAAAGCTCAATGGAGCCTGCCCGATAGACCTTGAACGGCCCCTGCTCACTGACGGCCGGATCAAAGCCATGCTCACTGAAAAACTCCTCGATGGCTTTTTCCGACAGTTCGATTCCCAGGACCTCATGGCCTTGATGGGCGAGCCAAAGCAAATCCAGGCTTTTTCCACATAAGGGCACCAACACGCGCGCCCCCTCTTCAAGGCTTAACGCTGGCCAGAACCGCTTCAGATGAGGGTTCACCTGCGGCAGGTGAAAGCCGATCTGATTCGCCGCCCATTTCTTGTGCCAAAACTCCGGCTGCATAAATAACCCCGAAAATTCGATCAAAACACCCTAAAACTTATATTAGATTTAGATCAATGATCTGACTGAAGATGTTGCATCTTAACTCTCAGGAGCTCATTCATGTTCCCCAGCCTGTACATATCCCACGGCTCCCCCATGCTCGCCCTGGAACCCGGTGCCAGCGGACCGGCACTCGCCCGCCTGGCCGCCGAGATCCCCAGGCCCACAGCCGTCGTGATTGTGTCTGCACATTGGGAAAGCAATGAGCTGCTGGTCAGCGGCAATCCGCAGCCTGAAACCTGGCATGACTTCGGTGGATTCCCCAAAGCCCTGTTCGAGGTCCAGTACCCGGCACCCGGCGACCCTCGACTCGCCGCAGAGGTTACCGAGCTACTGAAAACCGCCGGTTTTCCTGCGCGCATCGACAGCAATCGGCCTTTCGACCATGGCGTCTGGGTGCCTTTATCGCTGATGTACCCGCAAGCCGACATCCCGATTGTCCAGGTTTCTCTGCCCACCCGGGCCGGCCCTGCTCTGCAGACCCGCGTTGGCCACGCGCTGGCCAGCCTGCGCGAGCACGGCGTCCTGCTGATCGGCTCCGGCAGCATCACTCACAACCTGCGGGAGCTGGACTGGCACGCCGGCCCCGAGAGCGTTGAGCCCTGGGCGCTGGCGTTTCGCGACTGGATGGTCGAGAAACTCGCAGCGAACGACGAAGCCGCACTGCATGACTATCGCGCTCAGGCACCGCATGCCGTACGCAACCACCCCAGCGACGAACACCTGTTGCCGCTGTACTTTGCCCGTGCCGCCGGTGGGCCGTTCAGCATTGCCCATCAGGGGTTTACCATGGGCGCACTAGGTATGGACATCTATCGTTTCGGCTGACCAATAAAGCAAAAGATCGCAGCCTTCGGCAGCTCCTACGGAGGAATGCGATCCCGTGTAGGAGCTGCCGAAGGCTGCGATCTTTCTTACAGGCAAAAAAATCCCCGAACCAGTCGGGGATTTTTCATGTTCGATCAATCAGCTCGAGAGCGGATCAATCTTCGCGGTAGCGACGCAGCTTCAACTGCTTGCCGGCAACGCGAGTGTCCTTCAGCTTGGTCAGCAACTTCTCCAGACCATCTTCCGGCAGCTCGACGAGGCTGAAGCTGTCACGCACCTGGATGCGACCGATCGCTTCACGCGCCAGACCACCTTCGTTGAGGATGGCGCCCAGCAGGTTCTTGGCAGCGATACCGTCACGCGCGCCCAGCGCGGTACGGCAACGTGCACGGCCTTCGCCCAGTGGCATCGGAGCACGACGCTCGCGGTCGCCACGCTCAGGACGATCACCGGAACGCTCTGGACGATCGCCACGAGGTGCATTGTTCGGCACCAGTGGACGCTCTTTCTCGATAGCGGCCAGGTTCAGCGCTTGACCGTTGGTTGCCTTGCGCAGCAGGGCTGCGGCCAGGGCACGCGGGCTGCAACCGATGTCGGCGGTCAGGCGATCGAGCAGATCGCCGTGGGTCGATTCGGCCTCGGCCACCAGCGGCGACAGGCTGTTGGTCAGTTTCTTGATGCGCGCATCCAGAACGGCTTGAGCGTCCGGCAGGCGAACTTCAGCAACCTTCTGACCGGTTACACGCTCGATCACTTGCAGCATGCGGCGCTCACGCGGAGTCACCAGCAGCAGTGCACGACCTTCGCGACCGGCACGGCCGGTACGGCCGATACGGTGAACGTAGGACTCAGGATCGTACGGCATGTCAACGTTGAACACGTGAGTGATGCGCGGAACGTCCAGGCCACGAGCGGCAACGTCGGTCGCCACAACGATGTCCAGGCGGCCATCCTTGAGGGAGTCGATCACGCGCTCGCGCTGGTTCTGGGCGATGTCACCGTTCAGCGCAGCGGCTTTGTAGCCTTTGGCTTCCAGGGCACTGGCCAGGTCCAGGGTCGCTTGCTTGGTGCGCACGAACATGATCAGGGCGTCGAAATCTTCCACTTCCAGCAAGCTGAGAACGGCCGAAGTCTTCTGGTCAGCGTGAACCAGCAGGTGAGCCTGCTCGATCGCGGTAACGGTCTGGGTCTTGCTCTGAATCTTGACGTGCTTCGGATCGCGCAGGTGGCGTTCGGCGATGGCACGGATCGACTGAGGCAGGGTTGCCGAGAACAGTACGGTCTGACGGGTTTCCGGCATGGCCTTGAAGATGACTTCCAGGTCGTCCATGAAGCCCAGCTTGAGCATTTCGTCGGCTTCGTCGAGAACCAGGTGGTTCACGGTCGCCAGTACTTTTTCGTCGCGACGCAGGTGGTCGCACAGACGGCCCGGAGTGGCGACAACGATTTGTGCGCCATTACGGATTGCTTTCAGTTGTGGGCCCATCGGCGCGCCGCCGTAGACAGCCACAACAGTCACGCCCGGCATTTGCTTGGCGTAGGTTTCGAAAGCGGTTGCAACTTGTAGCGCCAACTCACGAGTTGGGGCCAGGATCAGAGCTTGCGGCTCGCGCTTGGACGGATCAATGCGGTGCAGAATTGGCAGGGCAAAGGCAGCGGTTTTACCGGTACCGGTTTGCGCCTGACCAATCATATCGTGACCGGCGAGAATGATCGGGATCGACTGCTGCTGAATGGCCGAAGGCTCTTCATAGCCGGTAGCGACTACTGCAGCGACAATATTTGGATGAAGTTCAAGAGCGGCGAAGCCGCCGATTTCCTGGGTCATGGGTCTGCCTCTAAGTGCATCCGCAAAGACCCATGCTCCAAAGCTGCACATGCCGTGTTGAGACTCAAGAGTCGCCCTGGCAGCTTTGTCGGCGGGGATTTGCGAAAACGAATGAATGAAAAGAATCGTCAAGGAAGAGTCCGCTGGGCGGACGTGCAGCCGAAGCTGGCTTCGGGGAATTGCGCTACCTAAACGCGGCCCGGTTAAAGGCCGGCGCGCACTATACCGGAATTCGTCAAAAAAGGGAGCTTTTTTTATCGGAAATCCACCGGATACACCGTTGTGTCACAGGCTTTGCGAATAATCGGTCAGCCGTCTATTTTTCAAAGGCCCGGCCTTGCGGGTGATGGCGCTAAAACGGTTCACCCCTTACCGTGCAGACCGCAGGTCCCCGCACGCCTCTCCTACCCCGAGGACCGCTCCATGAATCAGCCCAGTTCCAGTCGAGTCAGCCGCGAACGGCGCGGCCATGTGTTCCTGATTGGTCTGGATCGGGTGGCCAAGCGCAACGCCTTCGATCTCGACCTGCTCAACGCGCTGAGCCTGGCCTATGGCGAGTTCGAGGCCGACAGCGAGGCGCGGGTGGCGGTGGTGTTCACTCATGGCGAGCACTTTACCGCCGGGCTCGATCTGGTCAATGCCAGCGTGGCACTGGCAGATGGCTGGCAGGTTCCGCCCGGCGGCTGTGATCCGTGGGCGGTGTTCGCCGGCCCCAGGGTCAGCAAACCGGTGATTGTCGCCGCCCAGGGTTATTGCCTGACCATCGGCATCGAGCTGATGCTGGCCGCCGACATCAACCTGTGCGCCAGCAACACCCGGTTCGCGCAGATGGAAGTGCAACGCGGGATCTTCCCGTTCGGCGGTGCCACCCTGCGCCTGCATCAAGTGGCCGGCTGGGGCAATGCCATGCGCTGGTTGTTGACCGGGGATGAATTCGACGCCCGCGACGCCTTGCACCTGGGTCTGGTGCAGGAGGTCATGGCCAGCGAGGACTTGCTGCCCCGGGCGATTGAACTGGCCGAGCGGATCGCCCGTCAGGCGCCGCTCGGCGTTCAAGCGACACTGATGTCTGCGCGACAGGCCCGCTATGAAGGGGAAACCGCAGCGGCACAGGCATTGCCGCTGCTGGTGAAGAAGTTGATGGCGAGCGAGGATGTCAAGGAAGGTGTGCGGTCGATGGTGGAGCGGCGGCCTGGGGTCTTCAAAGGGCTTTGATTTTTATATTGGCTTTGATGGCCCTTTCGCGGGCAAGCCCGCTCCCACAGAGTCCGGCGAGCTCCAAAGATCCACTGTGGGAGCGGGCTTGCCCGCGAAGGGGCCCGTCCAGACAATCAATTAATCAGGTCGCCGGGCGAATCGCCTTGATCAACGACTGCAACGAATACCCCAGCCGCGGCGCCAGCGCTTCGGCGCGGTTGATCAGGCCGTCCATGTCCAGCTCCTGATCCAGCTCCGAAGGCACGATCAGGATCACGTTGCCCTCCTTCACCGGCAGTTCCCAATAGTGGCGGTGATACAAACCGCGCAACAAGGCGGCGCCCAGGGGTTTGCCATCGTCGGTCGCCCACTGATTGATGACCAGCCAGCCACCCGGATTCAATCGCTTCTGGCAGTTTTCCAGAAAGCTCCAGGCCAGATGCCCGACACCGGGGCCGACATCGGTATAAAGGTCGACGAAAATCAGGTCCGCCGATTCTGCGCTATCCAGCAACTCCAGCGCATCGCCAACGCGGATGTACAGACGCGGATCGTCATCCAGCCCCAGATATTCAATGGCCAGGCGCGGCACATCCGGGCGCAGCTCGATGGCTTCGACATCTTCCAGCGGCAGGAACTTGAGGCAGGCCTGCGTCAGCGTACCGGCACCGAGACCGAGAAACAGCGCACTTTCCGGTTGCTCGTGGCACAGCGCGCCGATCAGCATCGCCCGGGTATAGTCGTACTCGAGCCAGCTCGGATCGGCGGTGAACACGCAGCTTTGCTCGATGGCATCACCGAACTCGAGAAAACGGTAATCGGCCACTTCCAGCACACGAATCACACCGAACTCGTCCTGTACCTCGGCGAGCAGATGCTCGACGCGTTCCTCAGTCATTTCATCTCCTGACCGTCGCCGGGGCCGGCAACGCAATAACACCGCGTGTAGAGAGCGGCAAAGGCGAGATTGTCAGCGATGCGACGGGAACAGGTCACGCACTAATTTGCTGATAACATGGGCGTCCGAGCGAAAACACTAGAGACCGTGATGAGCCAACCCTGGAGCCCTGACAGCTGGCGCGCCCTGCCGATCCAGCAACAACCCCGATACCCCGACGCCGCGCATTTGCAGCAGGTCGAGCAGACCCTGGCCAGCTATCCGCCGCTGGTGTTTGCCGGTGAAGCCCGTGAGTTGCGCCGTCAGTTTGCCGAGGTGACCCAGGGCCGCGCGTTTCTGCTGCAGGGTGGCGACTGCGCCGAAAGCTTCGCCGAGTTCTCCGCGGCGAAAATCCGCGACACCTTCAAGGTGTTGCTGCAGATGGCCATCGTGATGACTTTTGCCGCCGGTTGTCCGGTGGTCAAGGTCGGGCGCATGGCCGGGCAGTTCGCCAAGCCGCGTTCGGCCAACGACGAAACCATCGATGGCGTGACACTGCCCGCCTACCGTGGCGACATCGTCAACGGCATCGGTTTCGACGAAAAAAGCCGCGTGCCGGACCCCGAGCGCCTGTTGCAGTCGTATCACCAGTCCACCGCCACCCTGAACCTGCTGCGCGCGTTCGCCCAGGGCGGTTTTGCCGATCTGCATCAGGTGCACAAGTGGAACCTGGACTTCATCGCCAACTCGGCGCTGGCGGAAAAATACAGCCACCTGGCCGATCGCATCGATGAAACCCTGGCGTTCATGCGCGCCTGCGGCATGGACAGTTCGCCGCAGCTGCGCGAAACCAGTTTCTTCACCGCCCACGAAGCGCTGCTGCTGAACTACGAAGAAGCTTTCGTGCGTCGCGACAGCCTGACCAACGATTACTACGATTGCTCGGCGCACATGCTGTGGATCGGCGACCGCACCCGCCAGCTCGACGGCGCCCACGTCGAATTCCTGCGCGGGGTGAACAACCCGATCGGGGTCAAGGTCGGCCCGAGCATGAACCCCGACGACCTGATTCGCCTGATCGATGTGCTCAACCCGGACAACGATCCGGGCCGCCTGAACCTGATCGCACGGATGGGCGCGAACAAGGTCGGCGATCACTTGCCGCGACTGATCCGTGCCGTCCAGCGAGAAGGCAAGCAGGTGCTGTGGAGTTCCGACCCGATGCATGGCAACACCATCAAGGCCAGCAGCGGCTACAAGACCCGCGACTTCGCGCAGATCCTTGGCGAGGTGAAGCAGTTCTTCCAGGTGCACGAAGCCGAAGGCAGTTATGCCGGTGGTATCCATATCGAAATGACCGGGCAGAACGTTACCGAGTGCATCGGTGGTGCACGGCCGATTACCGAGGACGGTTTGTCGGATCGCTACCACACCCATTGCGACCCGCGGATGAATGCCGATCAGTCGCTGGAACTGGCGTTTTTGATTGCTGAAACCCTGAAGCAGGTCCGTCGATAAACGATAACCGTAGGAGCTGCCGCAGGCTGCGATCTTTTGATTTTTCAAGATCAAAAGATCGCAGCCTGCGGCAGCTCCTACAAAAGCGGGGCTTCAGTCACCTTCAAATTGTGTGAATGCCACCCGCAACCGTGCCGCACTCGCCCGCGGGCAGTTCAACTGAACCTGCGCCAGCCCCAGCCAACCCGCCATCTGCCGCAGATTGACCGCCAACGCCAGCATCCCCTCCTCATCCAGCCCCGTTTCCTCTTCATGCACCGCATGCACAGCCAAACGACCCGCCGCCCGCTCGGCACGCAGATCGACCCGTGCGGCAATCCGTTCGTTGTGCAGAAACGGCAGCACGTAATAGCCGTAAACGCGCTTGTCCTGCGGCGTGTAGATTTCCAGCCGATAACGGAAATCAAACAGCCGCTCCGTACGGCTGCGCTCCCAGATCAGCGAATCGAATGGCGAGAGCAAGGCACTGGCCGCGACCTTGCGCGGCACCTTCGGCTCGGGCAGACAATAGGCCGCTTGTCGCCAGCCCTGGACTTCGCAGGCCAGCAATTCACCGGCCTCGACCAACTCCGCCAAACGTGGACGACTGTCCGCAGGGTTCAGGCGGAAATAGTCACGCAAGTCCTTCTCCGTACCGACACCCAAGGCCGTTGCCGCATGCCGTAACAGGCCGCGCTGGGCGTCAGCTTCATCGAGGACGGGCTGCGCAAGAACCGCCGAGGGAATCACCCGCTCCGGCAAATCGTAGAGCCTTTCAAACCCGCGCCGTCCGGCGACGGTCACTTCACCGGCAGCGAACAACCATTCCAGCGCATGCTTTTCCGCACTCCAGTCCCACCAGGGCCCGGCACGCTCCTGACGGGTCGACAGACTCCCGGCACCCAGCGCGCCCTGCTGCTCGACCGACGCCAGCACGCGACGAATCGTGTCTTGCTGTTCTCGCCCAAAACGCGCCAGTTGCTGATAGATGTCTTCGCCACGGCTCGCCCGCTGCATGCGCCAACGCATCAGCGGGTACAGTGAAAGCGGTAACAACGAGGCTTCATGGCCCCAATACTCAAAGAGTGTCCGACGCCGGCCCTGGCTCCAGGCAGCCTGGTCGAGCAAGTCGGAGGAGTAATGGCCGAGGCGGGAAAACAGCGGAAGGTAGTGCGAACGCACCACTGCATTGACCGAATCGATCTGCAAAATGCCCAGCCGCTCGATCAGTCGGTTGAGCGCAACAGCCTTGATCGCCGCTGGCGACTGCCGCCCGTTGAACCCTTGGGCGGCCAGCGCCAGACGCCGAGCCTGTTTGAGGGTAAAGGACAATGTTGCGGGCATGGGCATCTCCTTGTCTGCTCGCAACCTACCTCACCGGTAAGGGGTTTGTGTAGCGTGGGATTCATCATTTATTGATCGGATCATTTATGCATCGGGTCGCTCCAGAACGGCTTGATCGACTCGTTCTCCACATCCGCACGACTCATGCCGATGTCCTTGAGCGCTTCGTCGCTCAAGCTCGCCAGCAGTTCGCGCTCGCGATGCAGTTCGTACCAGCGGCCGACCTTGTGCAGCAGATCGGATATCAGGTGAATGGAGTGTTTTTCCGCACCGTGGAACTCATGTTGACCTTTCATCTTGTTGCCCTCCGTTTGGATGGCTCCAGTCTCGCGCCGGGTCTAAGATCAATCCAACGAATGTTTCTGATGTCACATATCTCGGAGATTGATGAATGTCGGCCTACCCGAGTATCGATACCGAAGTGCTGCGCACCTTCGTCGCCATCGCCGACCAGGGCGGCTTTACCCGCGCCGGCGAAATGGTCAACCGCACCCAGTCAGCCGTCAGCATGCAGATGAAGCGACTGGAAGAGGATGTGCTGCAGCGCCAGCTGTTCCAGCGCGACGGACGGCAGGTGCGGCTGACGGCCGAAGGCCAGGTGCTGCTGGGCTATGCGCGGCGGATCCTCAAGCTGCACAGCGAGGTCTTCAATACCCTGCGTGAACCCGACATGGTCGGCATGGTGCGCATCGGTACGCCGGACGATTATGTGATGCGATTTCTCCCGGGGATTCTGCGCCGGTTTGCCCAGTCCTATCCGCTGATCCAGATCGAAGTGCACTGCGAATCATCGAAACAGCTGTTGATGCGCCAGGACCTGGACCTGTCCATCGTGACCCGCGAGCCGGGCAGCGAAATCGGCCAGTTGTTGCGCAAGGAACGTTTTGTCTGGGCCGAGGCGCAATGCTACAGCGCCCACGAACAGACGCCGCTGCCGCTGGCGATGTTCAACAGCGATTGCTTCTGCCGCCAGTGGGCCTGCAATGCCCTGGATGCCCGGGGGCGCGATTACCGGGTGGCGTACAACAGCGACAGCCTGTCAGCGATCATGGCCGTGGTCAGCGCCGGCCTGGCAGTGACCGCACAGCTTGAAAGCCTGATCACCGCGGACATGCGCATTCTGGGTGAAGCCGAGGATCTGCCGTTGCTGCCCGAGGCCAGCATCATGCTCGTGCGCAACCTGCATAACCCGTCACCGATCACCGAGTGCCTGGCCGAACACATCATTGATGGCTTCAAACTTTAAAGGCAAGCGTCACCGCACAGAACACCAGGAACCCGCAAAACAGCCCGCGCAGCAGCCGCTCCGGCAAAGCGTGGGCAACCTTCACGCCCCAACTGATGCTCATCAGCCCACCGACCGCCAAGGGTAAGCCGATCCCCCAGTTGACCTGATGGTGCACGGCATAAGTCACCAGCGTCCCCCCCGTGCTCGGCAGGGCCAGCGCCAACGACAACCCCTGCGCAACCACCTGACTGGTGCCGAACAGACTGGTCAGCACCGGTGTCGCCACCACTGCGCCTCCCACGCCGAACAATCCGCCCATCGTGCCGGATGCAGCGCCCAGCACGCCCAGCCAGGGCCATGAGTAGTTCATCCGTGACGCCGCCGAGGCGTTGGCGGCGAACATGCGTACGAGGTTGTACGCCGACAGTGCGATCAGAAACGCAACAAAACCTATGCGCATGGTTCGCGCATCGATGCCCACCGCCCAGATCGACCCGAGCCAGGCGAAGCAGAACCCCATGATGGCCAACGGTAGCGCGTGTTGCAGCTCGATCCGGTTGCGCTGATGGTAGCGCCACAGCGCCAGCATCACGTTCGGCACGACCATCACCAATGCCGTGCCTTGGGCAATCTGCTGGTCGAGCCCGAACAGCACGCCCAACAGCGGAATGGCAATCAGGCCACCGCCGATGCCGAACAAACCGCCAAGGGTGCCGAGGGCGGCACCGAACACCAGGTACATCAGAAACTCAATCACGGCCGATTTCTCCTCACATCACGCCAATGATCCTACGCAGTTGCTTATGGCACGGAAACGCACAGCGACGCACAATGGCTGTGCCAAATTCGCACAAGCGCAGATTGCCATGAACCCCAACCAACTGACCGACCAACTGGCTTTATTCCTCGACGTACTGGAAACCGGCAGTTTTTCCGCCGCCTCGCGCCGTCACCCGATGACCCCTTCGGCCGTGGCACGGCGGATCGACAGCCTGGAAAACGCGGTTGGCAGTCAGCTGTTCATCCGCAGCACGCATGCGGTGCGCGCTACCCCGGCAGGATTGGCCTTCGCCGAGCGAGCACGGCGGATCGTCGCCGAATTGCGTCTGGCCCGGGCCGAGGCCGTGTCCTTGAGCAGCGCGCCGGAAGGCCTCATTCGTATCGATGCGCCAGCAGCCTTTGGGCGCCGGCACCTGGCACCGGTGATTGCCGATTTCCTCATGCTCTATCCGGGACTCGATGTGCAACTGCACCTGATCGACAGTTTCGTCGACATGCAGGGCCAGAACCTCGGCAAGGTCGATCTGGTGCTGCGCGCCGGGCAATTGGCCGACACCCGGCTGGTGGCCACACCACTGGCGAGCATGGTGCGTATTGCCTGTGCCAGTCCTGACTATTTGCGCCGACGCGGCGTGCCGACCGATCCGTCGCAGCTGATTGAACACGACGGACTCGATTGGGATGGCCTGGCCCCGCCCTTCGCCTGGCGTTTCGAACGGGACGGGCAAATGCAGTTGCATCGGCCGGCGCGGGTGCGCATGAGCGCCAACAATGCCGAGGCGCTGGTATGCGGCGCATTGGCCGGATTGGGTATCGCGCACCTGCCGACCTGGCTGGCCAGCGAGTACCTGTTGCGGGGTGAGTTACTGCCGCTGTTCTGCGACAGCGACCTGCCAAAACCGGAAAACGCCGGCATCTATGCCTTGCGCCTGGAACAACAACCCAACTCCCGAAGCCGCTTGTTGCTGGAGTACCTGAAAACCCGCTTCAGCCCGGTGCCGCCCTGGGATCTGCTGTTGCAAACCCATTTGCAACGGCACTGATCAAAATTATCTGGCGCATTAAAGATTCGCCCGCTAGATTCCAAAGATCACAGATCAAGGCTTCGACATGAGCACCGAGCGCAACACCCCGGACAACTGCGACAACCTGCTGCTGGATAACCAGGCCTGCTTCGCCCTGCACTCCACTTCGCTGATGATGACCAAGGTCTACAAGCCCCTGCTGCAGGCGCTGGGCCTGACCTACCCGCAATACCTGGCGATGATGGTGCTGTGGGAAAAGGACGGTTTGACGGTAGGCGAAATCAGCACTCGATTGCTGACCGACCCTGGATCCTTGACGCCGCTGCTCAAGCGCCTGGAAGCCGAAGGCCTGCTCAGCCGAACCCGCAGCCGCGAAGATGAACGCGTGGTGATCGTCGAGCTCACCGAACAGGGCCGGGCGTTGCGCGACAAGGCGCGTGACATTCCCCAATGCATCCTCGGCGCCAGCGGGATGACACTGGAGCGCCTGCAAAACCTGCAAGCGGAGCTGCAAGCGCTGCGTCGTCACCTGCAAGACAGCCTGTAATTTCAAGACCACCACAAAACCAGTGTGGGAGCGGGCTTGCTCGCGAAAGCGGTGTGTCAGTCGACGTAAATTTCGAATGACACACCGCTTTCGCGAGCAAGCCCGCTCCCACAATTGCGTTGTGCGGCGCCATAGAATCCGATCCTCTCCCACAAAAAATCGCCCGCAAAACCTCCATCCGCTCTAACTCAATAATTTCAGCCAACATCGTTCAACCGCTCGTCGGCCCTGGCAAATTTATTTTGTTTTTATCTTGCGCACTAAACATTAGCGCGATACATTCATTTCGCACTTACTTAGCGCGCAAATATTTAGCGCAAACAAATCAAACCCCGAAGAGGCTTTCACCATGCAAACTCTCTACACCGCAATCGCAACTTCCACCGGTGGCCGTGACGGTCGTGCGGTTTCCAGCGACAACATCCTCGACGTCAAACTCGCCACGCCGAAAGAACTCGGCGGTGCCGGCGGCGCAGCCACCAACCCTGAGCAACTGTTCGCCGCCGGCTACTCCGCCTGCTTCATCGGCGCCCTGAAATTCGTCGCCAGCCAGACCAAGCGCAGCATCCCGAGCGACGCTTCGATCACCGCCCATGTCGGCATCGGCCAGATCCCTGGCGGTTTCGGCCTGGACATCGACCTGCACATCAGCCTGCCGGGTCTTGAACAAGCCGATGCCCAGGCACTGGTCGACGCTGCCCACCAGGTCTGCCCGTACTCCAATGCCACCCGTGGCAACGTCGATGTGCGCCTGCACGTAACCGTCTAAGCGCCGACTTCCCAGGCCCGAACAGGAAACGAACATGAACACTCTCAGCAAAGTCTTGACCGGTACCCTTCTCGCTCTGTCGATCAACAGTGCGTTCGCAAGTGACGGGGTTGAACACAACACCCAGGCGTTCCTCGATGTGCTGAATGCCGGTACCGGCAAGCCGCTTGAACAACTCAGCCCGAAAGACGCCCGCGCCGTGCTGACGGGCGCGCAGGCTGGGGTGAAACTGACACTGCCAAAAGCCGATGTCAGCCAGAAGACCATTCAAGTCGACGGCCAACCGCTGAACCTGACCATCGTCCGGCCGGCCGGGGTCAAGGGTGAGCTGCCCGTGTTCATGTTCTTCCACGGCGGCGGCTGGGTACTGGGGGACTTCCCGACCCACGAGCGGCTGGTGCGTGACCTGGTGACCGGTTCTGGGGCAGCGGCCGTGTTCGTGAACTACACGCCGTCGCCGGAAGCCCATTACCCGGTGGCGATCAACCAGGCTTACGCTGCGACAAAATGGGTGGCCGAGCACGGTAAAGAGATCAACGTCGATGGCAAGCGCCTGGCAGTAGCCGGCAACAGTGTCGGCGGCAACATGGCGGCCGTGGTTGCACTGATGGCCAAGGACAAGGGAACCCCGGCGATCAAGTTCCAGGTATTGCTGTGGCCGGTGACGGATGCCAACTTCGAAACCGCGTCCTACAACCAGTTTGCCGAAGGGTACTTCCTCAGCAAAAATGCGATGAAGTGGTTCTGGGACAACTACACCACCGACGCCAACCAGCGTAACGAGATCTATGCCTCACCGCTGCGCGCCACCACCGCCCAGCTGAAAGGGTTGCCGCCAGCGCTGGTGCAGACCGCCGGTGCCGACGTGTTGCGCGACGAAGGCGAAGCCTACGCCCGCAAACTCGATGAAGCCGGCGTGCCGGTGACCTCGGTGCGCTACAACGGCATGATCCACGACTACGGTTTGCTCAACGTGGTGAGCCAGGTGCCAGCGGTGCGTTCGGCGATGTTGCAGGCGTCTGAAGAGCTCAAGCAACACCTGAAATAGAAGCAAAAGATCGCAGCCTGCGGCAGCTCCTACCTTGAAGGTGTTCATGTACATCAAACCTGTAGGAGCTGCCGCAGGCTGCGATCCCTTGATCTTCCAGGCACAAAAAAGCCCGACTCAATGGTCGGGCTTTTTCATTCCTCAAGCAGTGCTTATTTGGCACGGCCTTTGTAGGAACCGCCTTCGCGGGTATCGATCTCGATCATGTCGCCGATTTCGATGAAGTCAGCAACCGACAGTTCGGTACCGTTCTTCAGTTTGGCAGGCTTCATGACCTTGCCGGAAGTGTCGCCGCGAGCGGAGCCTTCGGTGTAGTCAACCTGACGCACGATGGTGGTCGGCAGCTCTACGGAAACCAGACGGCCTTCGAAGAACACGGCTTCGCAAACGTCGGTCATGCCTTCTTCCACGAATGGCAGAACGCTTTCGATGTCTTCGGCGTTCAGCTCGTACATGGTGTAGTCGGTGGTGTCCATGAACGTGTAGGAGTCGCCGCTGATGAAGGACAGGGTCGCTTCCTTGCGGTCGAGGATCACGTCGTCCAGCTTGTCGTCCGCACCGTATACGGTTTCGGTCTTGTAGCCGGTCAGCAGGTTCTTCAGCTTGGTCTTCATGATCGCGCTGTTACGACCGGACTTGGTGAATTCAGCTTTCTGAACCAGCCAAGGATCGTTGTCGATACGGATCACGGTACCGGGTTTGAGTTCTTTACCAGTTTTCATTGCGAATATCCGAATTTGGATGGGATTTACAAAAATCTAGGCCGCGTATCATATCCAATTTCCATAAAACTGTACCAGCGCCGTGGCAAGATCGGCCTGCAAGGCCTGTTCCAGACACCACGCCTCGGCGTGTTTTTCCAGCTCTGGCCAGTGTTTACGGGTGGATTGCCAGTGGTCGGGCATTTTTTCACCGGCGTTCCAGGCCCGCCAGAGACCGCTGATCGCCTCCCGCGCAGGGTCCGATAGCCCCTTCACATAGAGTTCGAGGAAGGCTTCGAGCTTGTCCAGATGGATATCTTCTTCCTGCCGGTAGATGTGCCAGAGAAATGGCCGGCCCGCCCATTGAGCGCGCACAAAGGAATCTTCGCCACGCACGGCATTGAAATCGCAGCACCACAGCAACCCGTCGTATTGGTCCTGGCGGACGAATGGCAGCACTTGCACGGTCAAGGCGTCACGCACATGCACGGCACCGGCCGCCAAGCCCTGCACACCGAGCCAACACTCGACGTCGCCGAGAATCCGCCCTTCCGGGACCAGCAGATGAGTGGCCGTCGAATCGCCAGCCATCGCATCGAGCCAACTGGCCAGCCCGGTATTTTCGTAGGCAAACAATGAGATCAACTGTGCGCCGGGTGCAGGATCAATCCCTAAACCGTGCAGGAATTCTCTTTGAGCTTGCGGGTCCTGCTGAAATTGCCGACGACGCTCAAGCAACCCGCGCTCACGCAACAATCCGCCAGTGCCCTTCTGGAAACCCGGGAAGAAAAAGAACTTCTGTACGTTTTTGTACTTCACCGAGGGCAATCCGTGGCAGCCGATCACCCAGTCCTCGGCACTCAGGTAGTCGAGATTCATCCACAGCGGAATCTTTTCCCGCTCGACCATGGCGTCCATGTAGGCGCTCGGCAATTGGCAGGCAAATGCAGCAATCACCACATCGGCGGCTTCGGTCCGTTGCCACTCGGCTGGCCATTGGCGCACTTCGACGCCTTGCTGCCATTGCTGCGCAGCGTGGATGTCGATTGGCGGACACAGGCGCTCGAACGCTCGCAGATCATCGACCCATAGACGCACTGCCAGTCCATGTTCGGCCACCAGTTGCCGGGCCAGTCGCCAGGTCACGCCGATGTCGCCGAAATTGTCGACCACGGTGCAAAAAATATCCCAGCGGGTTTTCAGTTCAGGCATTGCAGGCTCCCGTTGGCAAAGGCGCCGATTGTCCGCATAAATTACCCCGTGCAGAAGAGCCGACGACGATTATTCTTCATGCGACAATCGCCACTCGCCAGTGACCTTTCGCCAGGAGGCAACCATGCCCCACCGCCCCGCTCCGCGCCGATCCTTCCCGATCAGCCTCAATGCCCTGCAACTGACCGGCAGCATCGCCCTCGGCATGTGGCTGGGATTCATTGCCATCGTGCTGACCTGCTGGCTCGCTTCACGCCTGCTTTTCAGCGAACAATTGGCACCCGTAGCAGTAGCTGTGGAGCAATTGGCCAAGCCACCGGTGGTGACTCAACCGGTGCCGGACATCCCGCCACAGAGCCCGCTGTTCGAGCAGTATGAAGAAAACCTGCGCAAGAACGAGCAGGCACAACGGCTCGATCAGGCACGCGGCAGCACTCGCAACCTGGCCAACCCGAACTGTCAGTTCTGGCTGCAACAGGACCGGACTGCACCCAGCGAAAAAAGTCGCGCCAACGTTCTGCAATTCTGCGATTGATCATGAATAAGCACACCGTCCACCAACTGATTCTCGACAAGCTGCAGATCGATCTCGACATCGCCGAACGGGCCGCGCAAACCGCCTACGAAACGGCGACCCACGAAGAAAACATCGCTGAGAACAAATACGACACCCTGGGGCTCGAGGCGTCCTATCTCGCGGCGGGGCAAGCCAGGAGGGTCGAGGAAATCCGCCAGTCACTGAGCCTCTGCCAGAACCTGGCCCTGCGCCCGTATGACGAAAAGCGGGGCATCGAAGTCGGCGCGCTGCTCGGGCTCGAAGATGAAAAGGGGCGCGAACAATGGCTGTTCCTCGCCCCTGATGCAGCCGGGTTGAAAGTCGACCTGGTGGGGCAACTGATCACCGTCATCACCCCGCGCTCACCGCTGGGCAAAAGCCTGTTGGGCAAGTTCGAGGGCGACGAGGTGGAAATCACGGTGGCGGGCGCTCGGCAACAGTTCGCTGTCACCGAGGTCGTTTAAACGGGCTTAATGGACTGGCAGTTCGACACCTTCGAACAGCTCTTCCAGTTCCTGCTTGTTGTGGCATTGAATGGCCTTGGCCATGACTTCGCGGGTCAGGTGCGGTGCGAACTTCTCGATGAAGTCGCACATGAAGCCGCGCAGGAAGGTGCCGCGTCGGAAGCCGATCTTGGTCACGCTGGACTCGAACAGTTCGCTGGCATCAAGTACGACCAGGTCGCTGTCGAGTTTGGTGTCGACGGCCATTTTCGCCACGATGCCCACGCCCAGCCCCAGGCGAACATAGGTCTTGATCACGTCGGCGTCGGCGGCGGTGAACACCACTTTCGGCGTCAGGCCTCGATGGCTGAACGCTTCGTCGAGTTTCGAACGGCCGGTAAAACCGAACACGTAAGTGACGATCGGGTATTCGGCCAGCGCTTCGAGGGTCAGTTTCGACAGTTTGGTCAGCGGGTGGCCCTGAGGCACGACCACGCAGCGGTTCCAGCGGTAGCACGGCATCATCACCAGATCACCGAACAGTTCGAGCGCTTCGGTGGCAATGGCGAAATCCACGGTGCCGTCAGCGGCCATTTCGGCGATTTGCATCGGCGATCCCTGGTGCATATGCAGGGCAACGTCCGGGTATTGCTTGATGAAATTGCTGATCACTGGTGGCAACGCATAACGCGCCTGGGTGTGAGTGGTGGCAATCGACAGGGTGCCTTTCTTCTCGTTGGAGAATTCCTGGGCGATCTGCTTGATGCTTTCAACCTTGCGCAGGATCTCGCCGGCGGTGGTGATGATGCGCTCACCGGCCGGGGTGACCCGGGTCAAGTGCTTGCCGCTGCGGGCAAAGACTTCGACGCCCAGTTCATCTTCCAGCAGGCGGATCTGTTTGCTGATGCCCGGTTGAGAGGTGTAGAGGCTTTGGGCTGTAGCGGAAACGTTGAGGTCGTGGTGCGCCACTTCCCAGATGTAGCGCAATTGTTGAAGCTTCATATGAATCCCTCAAAGCAGGTAGACGCCACGGGCATCAGCGACGATATATAACTATATTAATGGTTCGAAGAATAAATCTAGAACTTTTTTATCAGATTGCCATTATTCGTGTCCTAGCGGTCCCCTTGACGACGACGTTGCACCAGCGGCACCAGATAGACCGGCACCTTGGACAGTTGCAACACACGGGCGGCGGTCCGGCCCAAAGGCGTTTCCGCACCCGCACCGTGGCTGTGACTTCCTACGATCAACAAATCCACGGAGAGTTTCTGCGCCTGGTCCAGAATCACCTGCGAGGGGTCGCCCTGCAGCACCCTGACTGCCTGAATCCGTTCCAGGTCGTGTTCCCCTTCCTCCCCCAGCTCCTCACGAAAACTGTCGAGCACCCGCTGCTCGATACTGGCAATCACTGTGTTCAGGCCCTGGCTGTGAAACTCGTTCAGCGCCTGTTCATCGAGATAACTTTGCAGCACCGATTCGGCAAACAACCCCATGGGCTCAACCGCATGCACAACGTACAAATTGGCATTGAAGGTGCGGGCCAGCTCCAGGGCATGCTGCATCACCACGGGCGCGTACAGGCCAAGGTCAGTGGCGTACAGCATCGAACGAATCATATGACCTCCTCGACTGCCAACATGGCGGACATTTGATTCAGCTTAGCAGTGCCTTGGCGACTACGACGTCCGGCGCAACACATTGAACGGCGGGCTTAAACCTTTTGCTCGTTGCTTATGCCGTGGGGCACATGACCGGTGGCGACGACTTCACGGGCCAATTCGCAGTGGCCGGCCTGATCATCGAAAAACACATCGGCCGCAAAGGCTTCGAGAAAGGCGGACTTGGTCAGGCCGCCGAGGAACAGCGATTCGTCGAGACGAATATCCCACTCGCGCAACGTGCGAATCACCCGCTCATGGGCGGGCGCCGATCGCGCCGTGACTAGCGCGGTACGAATCGGACAGGCGTCCTCCGGGAACTCACGCTGCAACAGGTTCAGGGCCGCGAGAAAGCCCTTGAACGGCCCGCCGCGCAACGGCTCGCGAGCGGCCTCACGCTCGCTGGCCTGGAACGCCTCCAGACCACCGGCCTGATAAATGCGCTCCGACTCATCGGAAAACAGCACCGCGTCTCCGTCGAAAGCAATGCGCAGCTCGTCGCTGGCCGCACGACTGGCACCGCCAGACAGGATGGTCGCCGCCGCGAATCCGGCGTCCAGGGCATTGCGTACGTCTTCGGCGTGGGTCGAGAGAAACAGATCGCAGCCAAAGGCCTTGAGGTAGGGATACGGACTACGCCCGCCGACGAATGCCGCACGGGAAATCGCCAGTCCGTAGTGGTCGATAGAATTGAATACCCGCAGCCCGGTGTCGGCGCTGTTGCGCGACACCAGAATCACCTCGACCCGGGCGCGGCCCAGGCTATTGTTGAGGTTCAGGAGTTTCTGCACCAACGGAAAAGCATCGCCGGGCTGAAGGATTTCGTCTTCGTGTTCGATCTGATACTGCCGGTAGGCTTCGACGCCGCTCGACAGATAGACCTTGTGGCTTTCGCTCAAATCAAACAGCGCCCGCGAAGAAATCGCCAGCACCAGCTTGTCGTCAATTGCCTTTGGCATGCCCTTCCCCCTCAGGTCGGTCGACTCAGGTGTTGCGTCGATCAATGAAACTCAAGCCGCGATACAAAGCCTCGATGCGTGGCATTTCACATCCCGCGGCCCTGGCGGCCGCCAGTGGTCGAGCGTAGATCGCGGCCAGCTCCAGCGGCCGCTTGTGCAGGAAGTCGTGGTACATGCTCGGCCAGTAGTCGGGCATTTTTTCGGTCACCATGAACAGGTGTTCGGCATACCCTGCCGGTACGTCGTGCCCGCAGGCAATTGCGCCTTGCACCACTTCAGCCATCAGCGCCTTGATCAGTTCGCGACTGTCGGTATCGGCCATCAACGGCGTGGTGCTCGCCCCGAGCAAAACCGAGAGACCGTTGTAAGGGATATTCCAGACCAGTTTTTGCCAGCGCGCCTGATGCAGATTCGCCATGGCCTGGGAATCGAGGCCCGCGCTGCGGAACAGGTCGACACCCTCCTCGACTATCGCAGTGCGTGTCGGCCCATCGGCGGGACCGCTGTGATAACCCACGTGCACCGCGCCCAGCGCCTGATGGGTGATGACGCCCGGCGCCTCGCGATGGACGCAGATGTAGCAGAGTCCTCCGAGCACGTGCAGCGAATCGGGGAGCAACTCGCGCAGGCTGTCTTCGACGTCCAGGCCATTTTGCAACAGCAGCACTTTGGCATCCGGTGCCGCCGCCTGCAGGATGGCCGGTGCCAGATCTGCGTTGCTGGTGGTTTTCGCGCCCACCAGCAGCCAGTCGCAGGGCGGCATGTCTTCAGCCTTTGAGTAAGCCTGTACCGGGTTCAGTTTCAGCGCACCGTGGGGCGCACTATCGACTTGCAACCCGTGCTCGACCACGGCGGAAAACTCGCTGCGCAGCAGAAAATGCACATCAAAACCGGCACGCGCCAGCATCACCCCGTAGAAACCGCCGATTGCGCCGGTCCCGATAATGCCGATTGTCGGCCTGGCAACTGTCCCCATCATGGCAACTCCTCTGCTGTTCGACTCAACGCCTGGCGCACGGCTCGATTGAGCTCTGTGTCGGTCAGGCGCGATTTCAGTGCTCCGAAAAACTCGCCGTCGCGAACGACAAACAGCGCCGGCAAATGAAAGACCTGATAACGCTCGACCAGCCCGCCGTTATTGCCGGCATCGATCCAGCACAGTCGATCGACGGCCAGATCGAGTGTCGGTAATTGCTCGCGGGCAAAACGGCAGCTGGCGCAGCCGACACTGGTGAAAATAACCAGCGAAACACCGCTCATCGCCAGTAGCCGTTGGTCGGCGTCAAAATCGGTCAGTTCCAATTCGACCACTATACTGGGGGAAACAATGTCAGATGGCCGACACATGGAGTCTGTGTTCATGGGACGATTCATTCCTCACCCTGACGATGTGCCTGTCGAATTAACCTTGCTCAAACCTGAGTGTATTTCGCGACGGCAGCTGCACACTATCAGCCTCGGGGGCATGGCTTGCAATTATCACCGCGCGTGGCGCTACGGCACGGCGCTGGAAGTACGCATGCCGACCGTGAACCCGGACATGCGCTACCTGGGCTATGTCGCCTGGTGCCTGCGGCGCAAACGCGGTTATCTGGTGGGCATCGCTTTCGTCGACGAACAAACGCTGTTCAGCGCCCGAATGGGTGAGCAGGTGTGCCAGATCGAACGCTACTGCCGCCTGCATGAGTCCCACGAAGACTTGCAGGATGTTCAGGCCCTGGCGCTCGAATGGGTCCAGGAGCATGCCGACGAGTTCTCCCACGAATCGGTGCGCAAGGCTTTTGCGCAGCCGGTGCCGGAATAGGGGCGTACTTGATCGGTTTGGCCCTCACGGCAGGGAAACTGACTGCGAAAGCCCACCAAACCGGCGTCTGCCCATTGTCGAGCCACGGTGTAACGCGCTAAGGTTCGGCTCCCCGACGCGCTTAATTTGCTGTGCTCCGCCGCGCGGGTTCGCTGGCGGCCGGCACCCGTGACCTGACGAGTAAACGATGGCTGATTTACCGATCAACGACCTAAACGTCGCCTCCAACGAGACGCTGATCACTCCTGACCAGCTCAAGCGCGATATTCCCCTGAGCGACGCCGCACTGCGCACCGTCACCAAGGGCCGCGAAGTCATTCGCAACATTCTGGATGGCACCGACCACCGCCTGTTCGTCGTCATCGGGCCTTGCTCGATCCACGACATCAAGGCCGCCCACGAATATGCCGAGCGCCTGAAGGTTCTCGCTGCCGAAGTGTCCGATACCCTGTATCTGGTCATGCGCGTGTATTTCGAGAAGCCGCGTACCACCGTCGGCTGGAAAGGCTTGATCAACGACCCTTACCTGGACGACTCGTTCAAGATCCAGGATGGCTTGCACATCGGTCGCCAGTTGCTGCTGGACCTGGCCGAAAAAGGCCTGCCGACCGCCACCGAAGCCCTCGACCCGATCTCCCCTCAGTACCTGCAGGACCTGATCAGCTGGTCGGCCATCGGCGCGCGCACCACCGAATCCCAGACTCACCGTGAAATGGCGTCCGGCCTGTCCTCGGCCGTCGGCTTCAAGAACGGTACCGACGGCGGCCTGACCGTGGCGATCAACGCCCTGCAGTCGGTTTCCAGCCCGCACCGCTTCCTGGGCATCAACCAGGAAGGTGGCGTCTCCATCGTGACGACCAAGGGCAATGCCTACGGTCACGTGGTGCTGCGCGGCGGCAACGGCAAGCCGAACTACGATTCGGTCAGCGTTGCGCTTTGCGAGCAGGCGCTGAACAAGGCGAAGATCAAGCCGAACATCATGGTCGATTGCAGCCACGCCAACTCCAACAAGGATCCGGCCCTGCAACCGCTGGTGATGGAAAACGTCGCCAACCAGATCCTCGAAGGCAACAAGTCGATCATCGGCCTGATGGTTGAAAGCCACCTGAACTGGGGCGCTCAGGCAATCCCGAAAGACCTCGCCGACCTGCAGTACGGCGTGTCGATCACTGACGCTTGCATCGACTGGACCGCGACCGAAAACACCTTGCGCAGCATGCATGCCAAGCTCAAGGATGTGCTGCCTAAACGCGATCGCAGCTGATCGCCTGACGGCCTGTTCAAAAAGCGCACACAAAAAAACGCCGGGTAGAACCCGGCGTTTTTTTATGCATTCGTTTGCCTGAAAGTCACTGACTCAGCTTGGCCGCATGCCGCTGGTGACGCTCCATGTAGCGCTCGACGTAGGAGCACGATGGAATGACGGTGTAGCCCATTTCGTCAGCGTACTCCAGCGCCTTCTCGGTCAAGGCTGCCGCAATACCGCGACCACGCAATGCGTTGGGCACGAAGGTGCGATAGATATCCAGGGTCTGTTTCCCCAGATCCATATAGGTCAGATAGGCACGATGACCGTCCACATTGGTCTCGAACTGATGACCAGCCTGGTCATGGTGGATGGACAACGCCTCGCTCATCACTACTCCTCGCGGGTCTGGAATTCCGACCCCTACCTTACCGATGTTTTTCCGGCGAAGGAACATCTACGCCACCCCGTGCCTGAATGGACACCGAGAAGAGCTGCACCGATCTCGCGCTACCGAGCACGTACAAATAGTAGGCACCATTGACAGAAATGCTCAAGGTACGCTCGTCATCATGCCCGTTGGCGGGTGCTGCTCCGTAATCACGCAGGAATGGCTCGACCGAAGGTCACTCCGGGTCGATAGCCTGAACATTGCCGGATGTTGAGACTTAAGACGAGCGCCCGTTGTTAAAGTCACCTGAACATCGAGAAAGATAGTGAGAGGCGCCACGCAAAAGCCGAACAAAAGTGTAGACGAATCCATATAGGCGGACTTTAGCCAGCCGGGGAAAAAGAGCGCTGTGCCGAAGGAACTTTTTCTCGGCAGTTCGCTCAGCCACGGGCCTTGCAGCTGGATATTTTTTAAACAATTCAGTTAAAAGTTGCTCGAAAAAGAATCAACGCCTACAATTTTTTTTGCTTCTTGCTTCACGTCAGTTTTACTTACTACAAGTAATGGGTAGTATGTACGCCGGCTATTTCCTCAATCGGAGGAGATAGCTACTTAATAGAAAGTCCTTGAAGGGGAACACGATGAACAACGTTCTGAAATTCTCTGCTCTGGCTCTGGCCGCAGTTCTGGCTACCGGTTGCAGCAGCGCATCGAAAGAAACCGAAGCACGTCTGACCGCTACTGAAGACGCAGCTGCTCGCTCCCAGGCTCGTGCAGACGAAGCTTACCGTAAAGCTGATGAAGCTCTGGCTGCTGCTCAAAAAGCACAACAGACTGCTGACGAAGCTAACGAGCGTGCTCTGCGCATGCTGGACAAAGCTAGCCGCAAGTAATAATCCCTCGGGATTGTTATCAAGCCGACCCATTTTTTGGGTCGGCTTTTTTATTGCCCGGCGTTTCTCCAGGCAATAAAAAACCCGTCGACGCGGTCTGCGTCGACGGGCTCTTTGCAAGCGTTACTGCAGCGGATCGATCGGCGTGCTCGACACCATCGGCGCGACGCCGTTGCCCGGCACTGCGATCTCTACCGGCAGACCGTCCTCAGCGGCCACCACGTCCCGCACCACATCCCAGTTCATGCGCAGGTTGTTGGTGATGTCTTCACGCTTGAGCATCGCATTGATGACCGCTGTGTGCTTGTCGACCACCGACGGGTTGCCCTTGTCGTCCAGCGGCGTGTGCGCCTCCAGATAGACCTTGCCGCCACTCATGCCGAACTTGTACGGGTCGTTGATGATCCGTACCGAGGTACCGACCGGCACCATGCCTGCCATTTCCAGCACGTTGTTGTTGAACATGCGGAAGCAACCGTGGCTGGTGCGCATGCCGATACCGAACTTCTTGTTCGAACCGTGGATCAGGTAGCCCGGAGTGCCCAGGGTGAACTTGAATGGGCCCAGCGGGTTGTCTGGGCCTGCCGGCACGACGTTGGGCAGCGGATCACCGTCTGCCGCGTGCTCGGCCTTGATCGACGCCGGAGGCGTCCAGGTCGGGTTAGGCGTCTTGGCGGTGATGCTGGTGTGGGCAATCGGCGAGCCCCAGCCTTCACGACCGATACCCAGCGGGAACGTGTACACCACGTTCTTGCCTTTCGGGTAGTAGTAGAGGCGATATTCAGCCAGGTTGATCACGATGCCTTCACGCGGGCCTGGTGGCAGGATGAAGCGGGTCGGCAGAATGATTTCCGTGCCGGCGCCCGGCAACCATGCATCGACACCCGGGTTGGCCGCGACCATTTCCGTGTAGCCCAGGTCATAGGCAGTACCAAGGTCGGCGAAGGTGTCTTCGTACTTGGCCTTGATCACCTGCACCTGCCCGATGATGTCCTCACCGGGCGGTGGCAGGGGAAACTCCAATGCTGCAACAGGACCGGCCACAAAAAGGGCGGCAAGGGTCAGGCAGCGGGTGACGGCAGGAAAGCGCGGCAACATCCGGAAAATCCTTCGCATGATCAACTGAGGGTATAAGGACGCGATTGTACACTGCCGCCCGTTATTTCGGGGAGATGGCCCGATTGCAGGCAGTGCAAGGCGGTAATGGCCGCTCGGAACGTGGTCCTGATGCGTGCGTGTTTCCCTGTAGGAGCTGCCGCAGGCTGCGATCTTTTGATTTTGATTTGTGACAATGTCGAAGGGGCGCAAGATCAAGATCAAAAGATCGCAGCCTGCGGCAGCTCCTACAGTGGGTCGGCGCTTGCCAAAAGTAACCCGCGGCAAGGGTGAAACCATAAGCCGCCGTTACCTCAACAACGGATATGTACACAAAACAACGGGGCTGGTGCGCGACGACAGACTAAAGCTCAAACCGCAATTCAGGCCAGATCGGCGACGTCCCCCGCTTCTGCGACTCAAGAATGGCCCTGCACAACGAACACAGCCGCTGATCCTGAAACACCCGGCGATCAACACTCGACCAGCGCGGTTGCGCCGGCAACAGGCTGCCGCAAAGGGTCCGGTCCGCCGAGCCGCCCAACTCCAGCTGACGGGTCACCAGATGCACCCGCACTTCCTGGCAGGCGAACAGATCCAGCTGTTCGTCAGGCTCGATCAGTTGATAGGCAAAGAGTGACCAGGCGGGACGCGGCATCGGGGGCTCCAAATCGGGGGCGCCACCTTAGCCGAAAGCCTGCGTCTAGAAAAGTGTCATAACAGCGGTTTTAGAGTAGGCCAGACATTTTCCAGCAACTTGTCCTGGGCCCCGGCGGCCGGGTGTATGCCGTCGGCCTGCATCAACTCCGGATGACCGCCCACGCCGTCGAGGAAAAACGGCACCAGCGGGATCTTTTTCTCATCGGCCAGGTTGCTGTAGACCTCGGCGAACGCCTTGGTGTATCGCGCACCGTAATTGGGTGGCAGTTGCATGCCGAGCAACAGCACCTTGGCACCGCTGGCCCGGGAGCTGTCGATCATCGAGGCAAGATTTTGTTGCAATTGAGTTGGCAGCAAGCCGCGCAGGCCGTCATTGCCCCCCAACTCGAGGATCACCAGTTCCGGTTTATGCTCTGCAAGCAGCGCGGGCAGGCGCGCCTGGCCTCCAGCACTGGTGTCGCCACTGATGGACGCATTGATCACTTTGTCGTCGAAACCTTCGCGCCTGAGCCGTTGTTCAAGCAGCGACACCCACCCCAGCCGGGTATCCAGTCCGAAACCGGCGCTGATACTATCGCCAACGATCAGGACTGTACCCGCCGCTGCGTTTTGGGCCATGCACATCAAGGCCAGGCCAGCACTCAAAAACCAGACACGCATCGGACTCTCCATGGGCGCAAGCATTCTCATCGCGAAGGACCTTAGCAAAGTGGTTCCCAGCGCGGAAGGTGAACTGACCATCCTGCACGAACTCAGCCTGGAACTGAACCAGGGCGACAGCCTGGCCATCGTCGGCGCTTCCGGTTCCGGCAAATCCACCCTGCTGGGCCTGCTCGCCGGTCTCGACCTGCCGAGCAGTGGCGAAGTCACCCTCGCCGGGCAGGGCCTGAGCAACCTCGATGAAGACCAGCGTGCGCGCATCCGCGCCGAGCACGTGGGTTTTGTCTTTCAATCGTTTCAGCTGCTCGATAGCCTCAATGCCCTGGAAAACGTCATGCTGCCGCTGGAGCTCGATGGCCGCAAAGACGCCCGCGAACGCGCCACCGAGTTACTCCAGCGTGTAGGACTCGGCCAGCGCCTGACGCATTCGCCGCGCCAGCTCTCCGGGGGCGAGCAACAACGCGTGGCGATTGCCCGCGCGTTTGCCGCCGAACCCGATGTGCTGTTCGCCGACGAACCGACCGGCAACCTCGACAGCCACACCGGTGAGCGCATCAGCGACCTGCTGTTCGAACTCAACAAGGAACGCGGCACGACCCTGGTGCTGGTGACCCACGATGAACGCCTGGCCCATCGGTGCCGGCGCCTGATCCGTCTTGAAGCCGGCCTGCTGGTCGCCCCTGTGGAGCCTTGATGGCACGCCTGCCGCTGTTGCGCCTGTTCAGTCTCGCCATCCGCCAATTGCTGCGCGACGCCCGCGCCGGTGAATTGCGCGTATTGTTTTTTGCCTTGCTGGTGGCCGTGGCCGCGAGCACTGCCATTGGCTATTTCGGCGCCCGCCTGAATGGCGCCATGATGCTGCGCGCCACTGAGTTTCTCGGTGCCGACCTGCTCCTCGAAGGCAGTTCGCCCGCGCGCCCCGAACAGATAAGAAGCGGCACAGACCTGGGACTGCAACATGCGCAGGTGGTGGAGTTTTCCAGCGTCATCGCCACAGACAACGGCATCCAGTTGTCCAGCATCAAGGCGGCCGATGACACCTACCCGCTACGCGGCGAACTGAAAAGCGCGCCCGCCCCGTTCGCCACGCAAAGCGCCGGTGGCGGACCGCAACCCGGTGAAGCCTGGGTCGAGGCCCGCCTGCTGACCGCCCTGGACCTGAAAATCGGGGACAGCATCGATGTCGGCATGAAAACCCTGAAACTGGCGCGAGTGCTGACGTACGAGCCCGACCGCGCCGGCAATTTCTACAGTCTGACGCCGCGAGTGCTGATCAATCTCGACGACCTTGCAGCAACCGGCGTGGTGCAACCCGGCAGCCGGGTCAGCTATCGCGAATTATGGCGAGGCAATGCCCAGGCACTCGAGTCGTACCGGCAACTGATCAAACCGGGGCTCGCCGCCAACCAACGCTTGCAGGACGCCCGGGATGGCAACCGGCAGATCGGCGGCGCCCTGGGCAAGGCCGAACGCTACCTGAACATGGCCAGTCTGGTGGCGGTGTTGCTGTCCGGCGTGGCGGTGGCGTTGTCGGCGACCCGCTTCGCCACCCGCCGCTTCGATGCCAGTGCCTTGCTGCGCTGCCTCGGCCTGTCACGCCGGGAAACCCTGGTGTTGTTCAGCCTGCAACTGACCGTGCTCGGGCTGCTGGCCAGCATCAGCGGTGCCCTCCTAGGCTGGCTCGCACAGCTGGGGTTGTTTGCCCTGCTGCACGACTTGCTGCCGACCGACGTACCTCCGGGCGGACTGTTTCCAGCCGTCGCCGGGATCGGCACCGGACTGGTGGCCCTGGCCGGTTTCGCCTTGCCGCCACTGGCGGCTCTGGGCCGGGTTCCGCCATTGCGCGTGCTGCGCCGGGACATGCTGCCGATCCCTTCCAGCACCTGGATGGTCTACGGTGCAGCGCTGGGCGCCCTCGCCCTGATCATGTGGCGCCTGAGCCTGGACCTGGTGCTGACCTTTGCCCTGCTCGGTGGCGGCGTGATTGCAGCGCTGGTGCTGGGCGGTTTGTTGCTGCTGCTGTTGAAGAGCCTGCGGCGCTTGCTCGCGCGTGCGTCCTTGCCCTGGCGCCTTGGACTCGGGCAATTGCTGCGTCATCCGCTCGCTGCCGCAGGACAGTCCCTGGCGTTCGGCCTGATCCTGCTGTCGATGGCGCTGATTGCGCTGCTGCGCGGTGAATTGCTGGATACCTGGCAGAACCAGCTGCCGAAAAACGCCCCCAATTACTTCGCCCTGAACATCCTGCCTGCGGATAAACAGGCCTTCACCGATCACCTGATCGCCGTGTCGGCAAAATCGGCACCCTTGTACCCGGTGGTGCCGGGGCGCTTGATCAGCATCAACGGCGAACCGGTGCAGCAGATCGTCACCAAGGAATCGGCCGGCGACCGGGCAATCCAGCGCGACCTGAGCCTGACCTGGGCGGCGGACCTGCCGGCGGGCAACAAGCTCACGGCGGGCAATTGGTGGAACGAACAAACGCCGGACGATGTTCCCGGCGTGTCGGTGGAAGGCAAGGTTGCTGAGAGCCTGAAACTCAAGCTCGGCGATCATCTGGTTTTCAGCGTGGGCGGGGTCAATCGCGAGGCGAAAGTCACCAGCCTGCGGGAGATCAACTGGGACAACTTCCAGCCGAACTTTTTCATGATCTTCCAGCCTGGCACCCTCAAGGATCTGCCGGCGACTTACCTGACCAGTTTCTATCTGGCATCAGGACATGACCAACAGATCGTCGACCTGTCCAGAGCCTTTCCGGCGGTGACGATCCTGCAGGTCGAAGCCTTGCTGGAACAATTGCGCAGCATCCTCGCCCAGGTCACCCTGGCGGTGGAGTACGTATTGCTGTTTGTGTTGGCGGCGGGGATGGCGGTGCTGTTTTCCGGCCTGCAGGCGACGCTGGACGAACGCATTCGCCAGGGCGCGCTGCTGCGGGCGCTGGGGGCCGAACGACAACTGCTGGTCAAGGCCCGACGCATCGAGTTCGGTTTGCTGGGGGCGGTCAGCGGTTTGCTGGCGGCATTGGGCTCGGAACTGGTGAGCCTGGTGCTCTACCGCTATGCCTTTGACCTGCCGTGGCATCCGCATCCATGGCTGTTGCTGCTGCCCCTGCTGGGCGCGGTGCTGATCGGCGGTGCCGGGGTGTTCGGCACTCGTCGGGCATTGAACGCCAGCCCGCTGACAGTCTTGCGCGAGGGTTGATAGACTCCAGCCGTCTCCACCACAAGAAGTTGCCATGAGCCGTTACCGCCCTCCCCGCACCGCCGGCACCGCGCTGATCACCCCCGAGGGTGAAGCGCGGATGCGCGCCGAATTCCATGAGCTGTGGCATGTGCGTCGCCCCCAGGTGACCCAGGCGGTCAGCGAAGCCGCGGCACAGGGTGACCGCTCGGAGAACGCCGAGTACACCTACGGCAAAAAGATGCTGCGAGAGATCGACAGCCGCGTGCGCTTTCTCACCAAACGCCTGGAAGCGCTCAAGGTTGTCAGCGAAAAACCCAGCGATCCGAACAAGGTGTATTTCGGCGCCTGGGTCACGATCGAGGACGAGGATGGCAAGGAGTCGCGCTACCGCATTGTCGGACCGGATGAACTGGACCTCAAACAAGGCCTGATCAGCATTGACTCGCCATTGGCCCGAGCCCTGATCGGCAAGGCACTGGACGCCGAAGTCCGGGTCCAGACACCGACCGGTGAGCAGTGTGTTTATATCGTGGCGATCGACTACCCGTAAAACTCAAGGGCGGGTGATCAGCCCTTGCCGGGCAACGCGGGTCAGTTGCCTGATTACCTCGGGAGCGTCTTCGAGGCTGGGAGATTGAATCACTGCCAGATCAAAACTGTCGTCGGCGAAACGCGCGAGCGACTCACCGTCTTCGACAAACTGGATCAGAAAGGCAGCGGGACCGCCGGTACGACGTGGCCAGCCATCGAGATAACGCAAGAGCGTCGGCTGATGTTTGCCGCCAAGCAGGATTTTTGGATTGCGCTGGGTGAGATGTGCCGTGATCGGCGCGGGACGTACAACCGGGTTTAGTGCATTCATTGTGTCGTGTCTCTGCCTCAAAAGTCTGCATGGCAGGTGAGAGGCAACACCGAACCAGCGCTTTAGCGGTATTTCGAAGCCTGTTTCGGCTTCTATCGGCAACTGGATGAGTCACCTGGCGCCCCGCAAGTAGCTGTTTAAATCGGCGCATGAGCAACATCCTAGAGAAGCTGACTGGACAGTGTCAAGAATGACGCTCAACAAAAAAGGCCCGCACGATGCGGGCCTTTTTTGTTGAGCCAGAGCGGTCAACCGGCGATGACACGGTCCGCCGAGAGTTTGCCCGCACCTTCGATCAATACCGCGATACTGCCACCGAGCAGGGCCAGGGCGAATTCATAACCATTGTTGGCCATGAACAGACCGTTGCTGATGTGCACCGAGAAAATCGCGACCAGCGACAGGAAGATCAAGCCCAATGCAGCCGGGCGAACCAGCAAGCCGATGATCAATGCCAGGCCGGCGAAGAATTCGGTGCCGCCCGCCAGTGCCGCCATCAGGTAACCCGGCGTCAGTCCGAGGCTTTCCATGTACTGTGCGGTTCCGGCCAGACCATGACCACCGAATGCCCCGAAGAGTTTTTGCGAGCCGTGAGCGGCGAAAATTATGCCGACCACGATGCGCAGAACGGTCAGGCCGTAACCGGCGCGGGTAAACAATACCTTGTTGATCATAGTGCTCATGCTGTTTCTATCCTTGTCAGTGTGTGGGGGTTGGGCGCCATATTAATCAATAAATCACATGTTAAAAGCGGAAAAAACCCACCATTAAAATCAAATTAGTTGATCATTTGCGAGAAACAACCTTTTGTCCCTGAGGCTCCAACGACTCCCGCTCCCGATCGAACGCCAGGTAATACTTGTTCACGCTATTAACATAGCTGACGGGCCCCATACCCACCTGCTCCATGGCCACGCGTTCGACCTGGAAGAACCACTGGTTGGGATTCAAGCCTCGCCGCCGGGCTTCGGTGCGCATGCCCTGAACCCGCTCCGGCCCGATGTTGTAGGCCGCCAGCACGAAGGCCATGCGTTCGCGTTCGTTGAGTTTCGGGCTGGCAAAGAACTTGCGCCGGATCATCGCCAGGTACTTGGCCCCGGCCTGCACATTGCCGTCTACGTCCTGAATATTGCTGACTCCCACCCGCTGCGCCGCAGAAGGGGTGATCTGCATCAGGCCGGTCGGGCTGCCGCCACTGCGGGCGGTGGGCTGCAACGCTGACTCCTTGAAGGCCAGTGCCGCCAGGTTCAGCCAGTCCATGCCCTGGGCATCGGCGTGTTTCTGCAGCACCGGGCGGAGTTTTTCCAGGCGCTGGCGGTCCGCCTTGGCCAGTGGATAGTGCACTTGATAGAGACGACGATAGATGCGCAGGAATGCAGCGTCCTGATCCGACGGTTTTTTGTAGACGGTGAGGAAGCGATCAATGCTGGCCCGCAGCATCGACGCATCGCGGCGCACGAACCAGAACTCTTCGCCCGGCTCACTGATGACAACCTGCTTGTCGAAACGCAGCTTGGGCAGGATCTTGCCCCAGCGTTCGGCAATCGGTTGCTCGACGATGGTCAGGTGAAAGATTCCGCCCTGGACCATCTCCAGTACGTCCTCGACGGCAAGGCTCGGATCGACCCACTCGATGTTGACCGGCGGCAGCTTGTGCAGGGCGAGCTTTTGATTGATCTGGCTGATGGCATCCCCGGCGGCGCTGCCGGCGGGTAGCGCCAGGGTCTTGCCGGAGAGCTGTTCAAGCCGGGTGTAGCGGCGTTCGCCCTTGATGCCCACCAGGACCAGCGGGATGTTGCTGGCAATCGGCTCACTGCTGCTGACGGCGAAGCCCGGTTGCAGGTCGAGCAACTCACCTGGCGCCACCAGATCGCCCTCCCCGCGCTGCAAGGCGCCAAGCAGTTGATCCTTGGCCTTGGGAATGATCTTGAGGGTGATTTCCTGACCGTCACGGGCGTGGCCGTTGAGGTATTGCTCGAATGCTCTCAGGCGATGGTATTCAACCCCGATCGCCTGCCCCTGGACTTCGCCGGAACTGTTGCGGCTCTGGTTGACCAGCACCCGCAGCACACGACTGCTGCGAATCTGCGCCAGGTCGCGCACCTCGCTGGCCGGTACGGCTTGCAGCGGCCCGGGCAGACGCGCGACCGCCGTCATCGGCAGTAGCAGCGAACAGCACAGCAGTAGCAAAACCGAGGGACGAATCATCCACTCTCCGGAAAGAATATGAGGCCGCTTCAATGACGCGCGGCGACAAAAACAGGGCGCCCAGGGCGCTGACAACGCACGAAAGACTGGCACAATGATGGCAAAACTACCAACCCAGCCAGGTCCGAGGCTCAAGAGACAGCGTTAACCTGTTGTAGTTCTTGGCTTTTCTTATAAATCCACGGCTCTGATATGCTTTCCGGCCTTTGAGCCGAGGTAGCACCATGCAACTCATCGATATCGGCGTCAACCTGACCAACGCCAGTTTTGCCGACAAACACCAGGCCGTTCTCGATCGCGCCTACGCGGCCGGCGTGTGCCAACTGGTGCTGACGGGCACCAGCGTCGAGGGCAGTGAACAGGCCCTTGAGTTGTGCCGGCAACTGGACGCAAGCAATCAGCGCCTGTTTGCCACCGCCGGTATTCACCCTCACTGCGCCAGCGACTGGAACGCCGACAGCGCCCGCCGTCTGCGCAGCTTGCTCAACGAGCCGAATGTGGTGGCCGTGGGTGAATGCGGGCTGGATTTCAACCGTGATTTCTCGCCGCGCCCGCAGCAGGAAAAGGTCCTCGAAGAACATCTGGCCTTGGCCGTCGAATTGCAGCTGCCGGTTTTTCTGCACGAGCGTGACGCCAGCCAGCGTTTGCTGGAGATCCTGCGCGACTTCCGCGACCAATTGCCGGCCGCGGTGGTGCACTGCTTCACCGGGGAGCAGAAGGCACTGTTCAGCTACCTCGATCTCGACCTGCACATTGGCATTACCGGCTGGATCTGCGACGAACGCCGGGGCACGCATTTGCATCCGCTGGTCAAGGAGATCAAGCGCGGACGCCTGATGCTCGAAAGCGATGCACCGTACCTGCTGCCGCGCAGCCTGCGCCCCAAGCCGAAAAACGGGCGAAACGAGCCGGCGTACCTGACCGAAGTATTGCGCGAAGTGGCACTGCATCGCGGGGAAAGCCAGGAGGAACTGGCGGCGCACACCACAGCCTGTGCACGCGCGTTTTATGGCCTGCCATTGATCTCCTGTTCACCATAAATCCCTGTGGGAGCGAGCTTGCTCGCGATGGCGGCAACACATTCGGTACGGATGTGACTGACAAACCGCAATCGCGAGCAAGCTCGCTCCCACAGGTTTGAAATTGATCTGCATCAAGAACCAGCCACCTGAGTAGCGGCACAATAATGGCACCTTGCCAAAACTGTTTCCGCTATCAGAGAAGACCTCCATGGGTGCCTGGATTAGCAATATCTCGCTGAAATACAAGTTCTGGGCGGTCAACGCCGTCGCGTTCGTCACCACCCTGTTGCTGGTGCTGTACGCGGTGCAGCTTGAACAGCAGGCTCGTAGTCACGCGGCCCAGGCTTCGGCCCAGGCCCAGGCGCGATTGCTCGAAGCCTGGCCCGTCGGGCAACCGCTGCCCCACGCCGACAACCTGCTGGTGTTCAGCCGCGGGCAAGCCCCCACGCTCAATGAGCGCCCCGTGCAAGAACTGGCCGACGCCAATGGCTGGGTCGAGATCAACCCGATGCCATTGTTCGGTGACAACCCGTTGATGGGTGCCGAAGTGTTCGCGCGCGCCGACGGGCAGCGGGTCGCCGTAATCGCCCAGGGTCCAAGCCTGAGCCAGGTGTTCAGCGAGCGCTTCGCCCACTACGCGGTGGCGGTGTTCATCCTGATGCTGGCCATGCTCGGCGCATCGCAGTTGTTGATCCGTTTCCTGCTCAGCCAGCTCAACACCTTGAAAGACGTCATGTTGCACGTGGAGAAAACCGGCGACCTGTCGGCCCGCGTGCCATTGGCTTGCAGCGACGAAGTCGGGCAGATGGCCAACGCCTTCAACGCCATGCAGGCCGGTTATCAACGGGTGGTCAACACCGTCGCCAGCACCGCCCGGCAACTGGACACCGGCGCTGCACGGCTGGCGGCGAGCATGAATGAAGTGCGCCACGGCATGCTCGGTCAGCAAAGCGAAACCGACCAGGCCGCCACGGCGATCAATGAAATGACCGCCACGGTCTATCACATCGCCCAGCACGCGGGCGCCACCCGCGACCTTTCGCAATCGGCCGATACCCTGGCCGGTAGTGGGCAGGAAGTGGTGACGCGGGTGCAGCGCTCGATTGCCGGGCTGTCCACCGGCGTGCAGCAGACCGCCGAGATGATTCAACGCCTGGCCGAGGACAGCCAGAAGATCAACGGCGTGGTCAACGTGATTCACAGCATCGCCGAACAGACCAACCTGCTGGCGCTCAACGCCGCCATCGAAGCGGCCCGGGCCGGCGAGATGGGGCGCGGCTTTGCGGTAGTCGCCGATGAAGTACGTAACCTGGCCAAACGCGTGCAAACCTCCACGGATGAAATCACGATCATGGTCTCGGCGTTGCAGGCCGGGACGCGGGACGCCGTGGATTTCATGCAAGAGAGCTCGTTCAAGGCCGATGATTGCGTACGACAAGCGCAAGAGGCCGGCGCGGCCCTGGCCGAAATTACCGGCGCAGTGGCACAGATGCGTGAAAGCAACACGCAGATCGCCGTGGCGGCCGAGCAGCAGAGCCAGGTAGCGGAAGAGATGAACCGGGCGGTGGTGAGCATCCGTGACGTGACTGAGAACACGGTGCAGCAGACGGTGTCTTCGGCGACGACCAGCAATGAACTGGCGGCGCTGGCCGGAGAGTTGAGCAAGGCGATAGGTCAGCTCAAACTCTGAGGGCCCTTTCGCGAGCAGGCTCGCTCCCACAGTTGAAATGCATGCCCCTGTGGGAGCGAGCCTGCTCGCGAAGGCGTCAGTCGAACCCACATCAAACTTGAACATGACGCCTATCAAGCCAATAGCCAGCCTTGATTCGCCGCCGGCATTGACCGGGCCTATTCTTCATTACATGTGTTCAACATGGATCGAGGATCAGCATCATGGGCAAACGTCACCCCAACCTTCCCGCCTGGCAATGGCGAGCGTACCCGAACAATCATCAGCACCCGACCAATCTGGTGTTGCACCTGATCGCGGTGCCGCTGTTCATCGTGGCATTTCTGCTGATCGTATCCGGGGTCTTCAGCCTGAGCCTGGCCAACATCGCCATTGGCGTGATCGGCGTGATTGCAGCGCTGGCCCTGCAACGCCACGGCCACAGCATGGAGACGCAAGCCGCCGAGCCGTTCAGTGACCGCAAGGATGCAATATCGCGCCTGTTGGTCGAGCAGTTTCTGACCTTTCCGCGGTTCTTCCTCAGTGGTGGCTGGTGGCGCGCCTGGCGTGAGCGCCACCGTCGTCACTGAATCAGGCGAACACCGTCACCGTCTGCCGGCTCATGGCGATCAACCGGCCATCGGCGCTCCACATTTTCGCGGCGGCATGGCCGTAACCATCCGCGGCGTGCTCGGTCTCGACGAGGTATTTGCACCAGTCCAGGGTGGTCAACTCCAGCAGCGGTTGCACGAACTCGATGGTCCAGGTCAGCGTGCTGCCCATCGCCGGCTTCTTCAAAAACGGCATCAGGGCCGGCGGCCAGGCGTCCACCAGTGCGAGGATATGCGCCTCGCCGATGGCCTCTTCCTTGACATCGCCGCGCAAGCGCACCCAACCACCCATTTGCCGCGATGTGCTACCACTGAACGGCAGCCCGCCAACACTCCAGCGCATCGCCAGGTGCCGCATGAACTCCGGAATGACGCCTTCGACAAAAGGCAATTCCTGGCACTCGTCCCAGTGCTTCATTTCAGGTGCCGGTTCAGCGGCCACGGCCACTACCGAAGGGCGTGAAGCGCCGAAACTCCCCTGGATCAACGTCACCACCTGGCCCTTCTGCATCACCCGACCCAACACCTGGCTGACCGCCTTGCCTTCGCGCAATACGTCGACTTCAAAGCTGACTGGAACCTCAGGCTCAACCGGGCCGACAAAGGTGATCGCCAATGAGCGCACCGGGCGATCCGCCGGCACCCGGGCACGCATGGCTTCGTACTGCATAGCCGCCACCACGCCACCGAAACTGGCGCGCCCCTGGCCCCAGGAGGCCGGAATGGACATCTCCAGCGGCTGGCTACGGACAGCGTCAAGCAGTTCGGAAAAACGCATGAAAACCTCAGGGATCGGAAAAAGATGAAGGGATCTTAACCAGCCAGCGATGGCTATACAGCACCCATTCCGGCCAAATTGACTGACAGATGAGCCGTGCAGGTTTCATGTCGAACATAAAACCCTGTGGGAGCGGGCTTGCTCGCGAAGAGGCCCTCAGCCCTGACATTGATGGTGACTGACAAACCGTCTTCGCGAGCAAGCCCGCTCCCACATTTGTTCGGTGGTGTTCTCAGGATTTAAAACAATCGCGACTGAGTTTTTCCAGCACCCGGTCTGCACACTGTTCAGCCTCGGCCATAGTGGCTTTCCACACTGCAACACAGGGCTGCAAATCCGCCTCCTGCTCAGCCATGGCCAGCCATTGCACGCAATCGTGCCAGTCGCCCAGTGCGCCCTGGGCCGATTTCAATCGGGGCATGGCCGCTTTCGGCAAACGGTCCAGCTCGGGGTAAGCGTCGATGCCATAGCGTACGCGCTTGATCAGCAGGCGTAGCCGATGACGGTCGTGGGCCGGGTCGTGCAGTGCTTCGTCGAGTTTTTTCCACTGTTTGCCCAGGCGTTTTTCGATGCGCTTGCGCAGGCCCTTGAGCAATCCCTGGCGCTGGGCAGCGCGCAGAAAACGCGGAAACGCATCGAGGACGATCAGCAATTGTGCGAGCTCGGGACTGGTCGCCACGGCCGGATAGGCTTCGGCCATTTGCGCCATGCGCCACTGTGCAGCTCGGGGTTGACCGTGCTCAAGCAGGTACGCCGCCAGCACTTCGCGATCACGCAACGGCGTGGTCAGATCGCCCACCCGTGAGGCGGCCGCTTCCAGTTGTTCGACACCGGGTAATCCTTGCAAGGGTCGCAACAGGCTGCGTAACCGACGCATGGTGGTGCGCAGATCGTGTAAAGCTTCAGGGTCGGTACGCTCTTTCAAGCGGGCCTGACAGGCCAGCAGACGAACTTCCAGGCCCAGGACATGAGCCACCAGCCGATCGATCATGGGGGGTTACTCCGTAAACAGCGCCAGGCTGCAAGCTGCGAGCTGCAAGCCCGAAGAGTCTTGCAACTCGTAGCTTAGAGGCTGCAGCTGCTTTTTGCCTTCAACGCCCCGCGCGCGACTCACGAATATAGAAACGAGCCTTCTCGGCCTTGTGGGTGCAGCCTTCGAACCCTTCGAATTGCTGCTGGGTCTTGGCCGCGGTCAACAGCGACAGGGCCTTGGAGTAGCTGACGGTCCCGGCGAAACCTTCGGCTTTAGCCAGGTCCAGTTCATGCCATGCCGCATCCAGGTTACTTCCGCAACTGTCGCGATAGGCGGTTTTGCCGGCACAACCGGCGAGCGCCAGGGCAATCAATGGCACGCAGATCCAGGCTTTCATCACTTACTCCTCAAAAATAGGTCAACAGTCATGCAGGTAAGACGGTGTGGCAGCTGAAAAGTGCCGTTGGTCCGCAGTGCGAACTATAGCGCTGACGCGAACAACCCTGTGCCACCATGGAGTGTCGAAAATACGACGCTCTTGTCCCCTCGAACGACCATGACGATTGAAGCATGCCCCTCGATGGGTGCATTGTTGAAGCATTCAAACGAGGGCGATTCATGAAAAAGCGTGTCGCACTGGTATTAGGCTCGGGTGGAGCCCGAGGTTACGCACATATTGGGGTCATTGAAGAGATCGAACGGCGCGGCTATGACATTGCCTGTATCGCCGGTTGCTCCATGGGCGCGGTGGTGGGCGGGATCTATGCCGCCGGCAAACTCAACGATTACCGCGACTGGATCGAGAGCCTGGATTATCTCGACGTGTTGCGCCTGGTGGACGTCAGTTTTCGACTGGGGGCGATTCGTGGCGAGAAGGTGTTCGGGCAGATTCGCAAGATCGTCGGCGAAATCAACATCGAAGACTTGCGCATCCC
The DNA here is from genome assembly GCF_003097365.1 of Pseudomonas sp. B1(2018). Classification (NCBI taxonomy): domain Bacteria; kingdom Pseudomonadati; phylum Pseudomonadota; class Gammaproteobacteria; order Pseudomonadales; family Pseudomonadaceae; genus Pseudomonas; species Pseudomonas sp. B1(2018). Next base: position 282,178 of record NZ_PYUK01000003.1, on the reverse strand, counting down.
CTATACCGCCGTTGCCGCCGACCTGACCAACCAGCAGGAAATCTGGTTCCAGGAAGGTTGCCTGCACCAGGCGATGCGCGCCTCGGCAGCGATTCCCAGCCTGTTCACCCCGGTGATGCAGGGCAACCGCATGCTGGTCGATGGCGGCATTCTCAACCCGCTGCCGATCGTGCCCGTGGTGTCGAGCCATTGCGACCTGATCATCGCGGTCAACCTCAACTCCACCAACCAACGCCACTATCAATTGCCGGTGATCCAGCGCCCTGCCGCGTTCAAGACCCGCTTCGACAACCTGATCAGCTCTGTCGGCTCGAAGTTGCCGTTCCGGCGTAAACAGGCGGAGCAATTGTTGATCCTGGAGCAGGAAGCGTTGAAAGCCGAAGGGGCGGATTTCAATCCGTGGATCGAGTCCGCCGAACCCGAAGCCCAGCAACCCGCTGCTGCTCCGGAAGCCAGTGGCGCGCCCCGCTCCGCCACCGGCTCGTTCATCATCGATAACGTCGGACCGGCGTCCTTGCTCGATTTGATCAACCAGAGTTTCGAGGTGATGCAGACGTCGCTGGCGCAGTACAAGATTGCCGGGTATCCGCCGGACATCCTGATCAACGTGCCCAAGCGCGTGTGCCGGTTTTTCGAGTTCTACAAGGCGCCGGAGCTGATCGCGCTGGGACGGGAGATTGCGCGGGATACGCTGGATCGGTATGAGAATGAGCAGAATTGAAAGCCTGAAAGTTCTCGATTGAATGTAATGCCCTCTTCGCGAGCAAGCCCGCTCCCACAGTGAATCTTTGGTGTACACAAAATCCCATGTGGGAGCGGGCTCGCTCGCGAAAGCGCCAGATCTGTCACCACAAAATTTCAAAACTACTCACTCAACAACCGATACCCCACCCCCGCCTCGGTCACGATGAATCTTGGCTGGGTCGGGTCATCCGCCAGTTTCTGGCGCAAGTGCCCGACCACGATGCGCAGGTAGTGAGTGTCTTCGGTGTGCGTCGGCCCCCAGATGTCCTTGAGCAATTGCTGCTGGGTGATCACCCGCCCGGGATGCCGAGCCAGTTGCGCCAGCACGGCGTATTCCTTGCGAGTCAAGGCGACTTCGTTACCGTCGAGCAGCACCCGGCGATACGCCAGGTCGACCGTCAAAGGACCGAAGTTCAGCGCCGCTGGCTGGGCTTCGCCCACGGGCACCTGGCGCAGCAACGCACGAATCCGCGCCAGGAATTCCTGGATGCCGAACGGCTTGGTCACGTAGTCATTGGCGCCGCCATCCAGGGCCTCGACTTTCTGCCCTTCACCGGCGCGCACGGAGAGCACCAGCACCGGCACCGTCGACCACTCGCGAAAATCGCGCAATACCTGCTGGCCGTCCATGTCCGGCAAGCCGAGGTCGAGCACCAGCAAGTCCGGTTTGTTCAATGCTGCCTGGGCCAGGCCTTCACTGCCCGTGCCGGCCTCCAGCACTTTGTAGCCCTGTGAAGCAAGGCTGATGCGCAGGAATTTGCGGATCTGCGGTTCGTCGTCGATGACCAGGATGGTCGCGGTCTGGCTCATGAGTTCACATCAACACAAAGAAGTGGCAAGAGATTAGCGCAAGCAGGATCAGGCTTCACTCTCGTATCCCGGCTGAGCCTGTAGCGGCAGGTGCAACGTGATGCAGGTGCCACGCCCCTCGATGCCGTCGGCGACGCTGATGCGCCCGCCATGGGCACCAACCATGCCCTGACAGATCGCCAGCCCCAGCCCGGTCCCCTGCCCACCCCGATCACCTCGTGCCGCGGTGTAGAACATGTCGAAAATCTTCGCCCGATCCTCCTCCGGAATCCCCGGGCCTTCATCGCTGACCGAAAAGAACAGCTCACCGTCGTCGGCCCCGGCGCGCAATTGCAAACGCCCGTGGGGCGGCGAAAACCGCGCGGCGTTTTCCAGCACGTTGACCAATGCCTGTTCGATCAGCGCGGCGTGCACATACAGCAGCGGTAACTCGGCCGGCACGTCGGTGCTGACTTGCAGCGGCGCAAGGACTGCGCGCAGGCGATTGAGCGCACTGCCGACGATATCGGCCGGTGACACCCAGTCCCGCGCCAGCTTCAAGGCGCCGTGGCCGAGGCGGGTCATGTCGAGCAGATTCTGGATATAACGATCAAGACGCTCGGCTTCATCGCGGGTGCCTTCGAGCAGTTCACGCCGATCCTCCAGCGGGATCGCTTCTCCCAGGGCCAGCAGGCTATCGATACTGCCGCGCATGGACGTCAAGGGAGTGCGTAAATCGTGGGACACCGAAGCCAGCAAGGCACTGCGCAACTGCTCGGTTTCACCGTGCAGCCGCGCCGCTTCCAGATCATCGGCCAGTTGCGCCCGGGCCAGCGCCTGGGCCAGCGGCTGGCTCAGCGCGGTCAACAAACGACGGCGCTGGCCGCTCAGGGTCTGGCCTTCCTTGGCGCACACGCCAAGCAGCGCGAGCGGGCCGTCCTCGACCGATAACGGCCACCACCACCAGCGGCCGAACGGCAAGGTGCCGGTGCCCGCACCTGCCGGTTGATCGTGCTGCCAGGCCCAATCGGCGGCGGCGCGCTCAGCCTCGCTAAACTCCAGCGGGCCACCGATTTCGACTTTCCAGCCGCTCTGCCCGTCGCGATTGAGCAGACACAGTTGCACATCGCTCCAACCGTTGAGGTGCTGGGCGGCCGCACTGACCACGGCCTGGCGGTCGGTGGCGGCCGTCAGTTTGCGTGACAGGTCGAGCAATTCAGTGGTCTCTTCCTGGGTATCGCGCAGGGCCTGCAATTGCCTGCGCTGGCGCGCCGCGAGGTTGCCGGTGAGGGCTGCCATCAGCAGGAAAAACAGCAAGGTCAGCACGTCTTCTTCGCGCTGGATGCTGAAAGAAAAAGTCGGTGGAATGAACAGGAAGTCATAGGTCAGAAACGACAGCGCCGCACAGGCCAGCGCCGGCCCGAGACTGCTGCGCACCGCCACCAGCAGCACGGCGGCGAGGAACACCAGTGAAATATTGGGCAGTGGCAGGACACTCGCCACGGCCCAGGCCAGGGCGCTGGCCAGAACCGTCGCGACCACGGCCAGCGCGTAGTCGAACCAGACCAGTGACCCCACCGACCGCTGATGGGGTTGATGCTGTTCGTGATCGCTATCGAGAACGTTGATTTCCAGTCCGCGCGCATTGCGCAGCAGCCGCGCCGCCAACCCGCCACCGAACAGGCGGCGGCGCAATCTCGGCCGGGACTGACCCACCAGCACCAGGCTGGCGCGACGTTCGGCGGCATGCTGGATCAGGGTTTTCGCCACCTCACCGGCGCGCAGCAACACCACTTCACCGCCCAGGCGTTCGGCCAGTTGCTGGGCGCTCTGCAGGCGCAGGCGGGACTGTTCGTCACGCACTCGACCGTTGTCCACGTGCACCAGGCTCCAGGGCAGGTGCCGCCGTTGGGCCACGCGACTGGCATGCCGTACCAGACGCTCGGCCTGGGCATCGCCGTCCACCCCTACCAGCAAACGCCCGCGCACCGCTGGTGCCGCTTGTCCGAGTTGGCGATAGCCCAGGGCCAGATCGTTATCGACCTGAGCCGCCGCGGTTTGCATCGCCAATTCGCGCAGGGCTGTCAGGTTGGTCTGGGAAAAGAACGCGTCAATGGCCGCTCGCGCCTGCTCCGGCACATAGACCTTGCCATCGCGCAGGCGCTCGAGCAGTTCCCGTGGCGGCAAGTCGATCAGCAGCAGTTCGTAGGCTTCTTGCAGCACCCAGTCCGGCAAGGTTTCACGGACCTGCACGCCGGTGATGCCACGCACCTGATCGTTGAGGCTTTCCAGGTGCTGGACGTTGACTGTCGTGTAGACATCGATGCCGGCGGCGAGCAGTTCCTGAATGTCCTGCCAGCGTTTTTCGTGACGGCTGCCGGGTGCGTTGGTGTGCGCCAGCTCGTCGACCAGCACCAGTTTCGGTTTGGCTTTGATCAGCCCGTCCAGGTCCATTTCTTCGAGCAACACACCACGGTATTCCGAGCGCACCAACGGCTGCTGCGGCAAGCCGCTGAGCAGTACTTCGGTTTCGGCGCGGCCGTGGGTTTCGACGACGCCGGCAATGACCTTTACCCCTTGGCGCAACTGAGTGTGGGCCGCCTGGAGCATGGCGTAGGTCTTGCCGACTCCGGGCGCGGCGCCGAGAAATACCTTGAGCCGGCCACGGCCATCGCGGGGCAGGTCTGCTAACAGCGCGTCGGCGCGGCCGGAGTTGCTCATCTGTAATTGCCTTGTTTGACTTTGAATTGGGGGGTGTTGCCTTTAAAGATCGCAGCCTTCGGCAGCTCCTACAGGGGTTGGCGTGGATCCTGTAGGAGCTGGCGAAGCCTGCGATCTTTTGATCTACAGCTTTTCCAGCGCCAGATTCAACTCAAGCACATTCACCACCGGCGGGCCTACCAATGGCTGTTCGATGTGCGCGTCCAGCAGCTGTTGCAGTGACGCGACCGGCAAATTGCGCGCCGCCGCGACACGCGCCAGTTGATAGGCAATCGCCGCCGGTGGCAAGTGCGGATCGAGACCGCTGCCCGAGGTCGTGACCAACGCCAACGGCACCGGCCCCTGGCCGGGCACCAGCAGCTTGCCGGCTTCGTCGATCACCCGCGTGGCCAGGGCCGGGTTGCTCGGCGACAGGTTGCTGGCGCTGCTCGATACGGTGGCAAAGGCACCGGCCGAAGGACGCGGGTGGAACCAGGCGTCGCCGACGAAATCCTGGGCGATCAGCGAGGAACCGCGGACCTTGCCTTCGGCATCGCGCACCAGGCTGCCGTTGGCCTGATCCGGGAACGCGACCTGGGCCACGCCTGTGACCACCAGTGGATAGGCGACGCCGGTGATCAGCGTCATCAGGACCAACAGGCTCAGGGCCGGGCGTATCAATGTGGACATTTCAAAATCCTCGAATTCACGGGAAAAACCTGTAGGAGCGAGCTTGCTCGCGATGTAATTGAGAGCACCGCGTACAGTCAGCAAGCACGCGTTATCGTTAACCACCATCGCGAGCGAGCTCGCTCCTACAGGGGCATGTTCAGTCAAACCAGATGCAACGCCGTCAACAGCATGTCGATCGCCTTGATGCCCACGAACGGCACCAGGATCCCGCCCAGGCCATAGATCAGCAGATTGCGTCGCAGCAACGCCGCCGCACTCGCCGCCTGCACGCGTACACCGCGCAATGCCAAGGGAATCAGCACCACGATGATCAACGCGTTGAAAACAATCGCCGACAGAATCGCGCTCTGCGGACTGCTCAGGTGCATCACGTTGAGCACACCCAGTTGCGGGTAAATCGCGGCGAACAGCGCCGGCAGGATCGCGAAGTACTTGGCCACGTCGTTGGCGATGGAAAAGGTCGTCAGCGCACCGCGGGTGACCAGCAATTCCTTGCCGATCTGCACCACGTCCAGCAACTTGGTCGGGTCGCTGTCGAGGTCGACCATGTTGGCCGCTTCACGTGCCGCTTGGGTGCCGTCGTTCATCGCCATGCCGACGTCCGCCTGGGCCAGTGCCGGGGCATCGTTGGCGCCGTCGCCGCACATGGCGACCAGGCGACCGTCGTTTTGCTCGTGACGAATGCGCGCCAGTTTTTTCTCCGGCGTGGCTTCCGCCAGCACATCGTCCACACCGGCCTCAGCGGCGATGGCGGCTGCAGTCAACGGGTTGTCGCCGGTGACCATGACCGTGCGAATGCCCAGCTTGCGCAACTCGGCAAAACGCTCGCGGATACCGGGCTTGACCACGTCCTTGAGGTGGATCGCGCCGAGCAACTTGCCGTCGGCGCAGACCAGCAAGGGGGTGCCGCCGCTTTGCGCGATCTTGTCGATTTCGCGGGACAGGGCCGGTGCCAGGTCAGCACGTTTCAGGCCGACGAAGGCCAGCAATGAATCCACCGCTCCCTTGCGGTACACACGCCCTTGATAGTCGACACCGGACAAGCGGGTTTCGGCACTGAAGGGCACGGCTGTCAGCAGGTCGGCGGACGGTTCCGGTTGCGGATGAGTGCCACGCAGGTACTCGACGATCGACTTGCCTTCAGCGGTGTCGTCGGCCAGCGACGCCAGCAACGCGCCTTCGGCCAATTCCTTGCCTGTCACGCCTGGCGCGGCATACACCGCCGAGCAACGACGGTTACCGAAGGTGATGGTGCCGGTCTTGTCCAGCAGCAGGACGTGCACGTCCCCCGCCGCTTCCACCGCACGACCGGACTTGGCGATCACGTTCAGCCGCACCAGACGATCCATGCCGGCGATACCGATGGCCGACAACAGACCGCCGATGGTGGTCGGAATCAAGGTGACCAACAGCGCCACCAGGAACACCAGCGGCAAACTGCCGTTGGCGAAGTGGGCGAACGGTTGCAGGGTGACAACCACCAGCAGGAAGATCAGGGTCAGGCCGATCAGCAGGATGTCGAGCGCCACTTCGTTCGGGGTTTTCTGGCGTTTGGCGCCTTCGACCAGGGCGATCATGCGGTCCAGGGTCGACTCACCAGGGTTGGCGGTGATCTTCACCAACAGCCAGTCGGACACCAGCCGTGTGTTGCCGGTGACGGCCGAGCGGTCGCCGCCGGACTCACGAATCACCGGTGCCGACTCACCGGTAATCGCCGCTTCGTTGACCGCTGCGATGCCTTCGAGCACTTCGCCGTCACCGGGAATCATCTCCCCGGCTTCGACACGCACCACATCGCCCTTGCGCAGACTGGTGGCCGGCACGACCTGAAAGGTGCCATTGCTGGTTTTGCGCCGGGCGCTCAAGCCTTCGCTACCGGCCTTGAGGCTGTCGGCGCGAGCCTTGCCACGACCTTCGGCCAAGGCTTCGGCGAAGTTGGCGAACAACACGGTGAACCACAGCCACACGGCAATTTGCGCGGCGACGAAGGTCGGTACGGCCGTATCGGGAATGAAGCACAGCACGGTGGTCAGGATCGCGGTCAGTTCGACCACCAGCATCACCGGCGCACGTTGCAATTGCCGTGGGTCGAGCTTGACGAAGGCTTGCACCAGCGCCGGGCGCCACAGGGCCGAGATCGCGGTTTTCGGTTGTTCCGGCGCCTTGACGGCGACGGTTTTGGATACGGGCATATTCATCTTCAACTTCCTCAGAAGGCCATGCTCAGATGTTCAGCAATCGGGCCCAGCGCCAAGGTCGGCAGGAATGTCAGGCCGCCCACCAGCAAAATGGTCACGGTCAGCAAGGTCACGAACAGCGGGCCGTGGGTCGGGAAGCTGTTCTGGCCGATCGGTGCGGTTTTCTTCATCGCCAGGCTGCCGGCCAGGGCCAGAACCGGGAGGATGTAACCGAAGCGACCGATCAACATACCCAGGCCCAGCATCAGGTTGTGAAACGGCGTGTTGGCACCGAAGCCACCGAACGCCGAACCGTTGTTGGCACTGGCCGAGGTGTAGGCGTAGAGCAACTGACTGAAACCGTGGGCGCCGGGATTGCTCACCGAGGCCACCGGGCCTGGCAGGCTGGCGGCAATCGCGCCGAGCACCAATACGCCAATCGGCATGACCATCAGGGTCAGCACCAGCAATTGCACTTCCCTGGCTTGCAGCTTCTTGCCGAGGTACTCCGGCGTACGACCGATCATCAGGCCAGCGAGGAACACCGCGATCAGCACGTTGAGCAACATGCCGTAGAGCCCGGCACCAACGCCGCCGAAAATCACCTCGCCGACCATCATGTTGACCAGCGCGACCATCCCGCTCAGCGGGTTGAGGCTGTCGTGCATGCCGTTGACCGAACCGTTGGACGCGGCCGTGGTGGTCACCGACCAGAGCACCGTGGCGGTAGTGCCGAAACGCGCTTCCTTGCCTTCCAGCGGCGCAGTCTGCTCGACGGCGACGTTGTTCAGGATGGGGTTCGGCTGGTATTCAGCCCATAGTGAGGTCGCGCCGCCGATCAGGAACAGCGCCAGCATGCAGGCAATGATTGCGCGACTCTGACGCAGGTCCTTTACGTAGTGGCCGAAGGTGAACACCAGTGCCACCGGGATCAGGATGATCGAGGCCACTTCGAACAGGTTGCTCCAGGCCGTCGGGTTCTCGAACGGATGCGCCGAGTTGACGCCGAAGAAGCCGCCACCGTTGGTGCCCAATTGCTTGATCGCAATCTGGCTGGCAGCCGGGCCCAGTGGAATGACCTGATCGACGCCTTGCACCGTCACCGCATTCACGTACTGCGCGAAGGTTTGCGGCACGCCCTGCCAGACCAGGTACAGCGCCAGCAACAGGCACAACGGCAGCAGGCCGTAGAGGGTGGCGCGGGTCATGTCGACCCAGAAGTTGCCCAGCGATGCAGTGGATTTGCGCCCGATGCCGCGGCACAGCGCAACCAGTACGGCCAGGCCGGTGGCGGCACTGACGAAGTTCTGCACGGTGAGGCCGGCCATCTGGCTCAGGTAGCTCAGGGACGCCTCGCCGCTGTAAGCCTGCCAGTTGGTGTTGGTCATGAAACTGACGGCGGTGTTGAACGCCAGCGTCCACTCCTGGCCCGGCAGGTTTTGCGGGTTCAGCGGCAAATGGTCCTGGAACAACAGGATCGCGAACAGCAGCAGGAAACCCGCAAGGTTGAAGGCGAGCAAGGCCAGCGCGTACTTCTGCCAGCTCTGTTCGGCCTGCGGATCGACGCCGGCCAGGCGATAGCAACCGCGTTCGACGGGGCCCAGGACCGGCGACAGCCACGTGCGCTGACCCTCCATTACCTTGTAGTAGAAGCGCCCGAGAAACGGCGCCGGGACCAATACCAGGGCGAAAAACCCGAGGATCAGCCAATAGTCATAACTGTGCATAGCCGCTCCTAGTTCCGGTCCGCGCGCAACAGCGCAACCAACAGATAAATGAACAGCCCCACTGCCAACAGCAGTGACACCCCGTCCAGAACGCTCATGGAAGTTCTCCGTGTTACGGCGTATTGCCGCGTGTGGAGTCATTGTCGGAAAAGAGGCTGTAAAGGAACGAGACCGAGGGTGCGGGCCGGACATAAAGAATGCGTAAAGAGTGGGTTTACGCTGGGGTTACGGGGGTGCGCGATGGCGTTCCGGTACGCAAAAAACCGCGAGGGTCGTACCTGGAACTCCAAATTGTGCGCAAGAGTAGTGAGTGACGGCGGCAACTCATGGATAATCGAATCTGATCGGCGCGACGCAACCAAATGGGTCAAGAGCTCTTGCACCTCCCCGCTCGCGCCTGCAAGCTACCGCCATTCGCATTACTGAAAAAGGCTGGCCCAACGTGCGTATCCTCATTACCGGCGGAGCCGGCTTCATCGGCTCGGCCCTTGTTCGCGAGCTGATCCAACACACCGGGCATGAAGTGCTCAACCTGGACAAACTGACGTATGCCGGCAATCTCGAATCGCTGACCAGCATCGCCAACGACACGCGCTACGAGTTCGTTCAGGCCGATATTGTCGACCAGGCCACCGTCAGTGCTGTGCTGGCCCGCTTCCAGCCTCACGCGATCATGCACCTGGCAGCGGAGTCCCACGTCGATCGTTCCATCGACGGGCCATCGGAATTCATCCAGACCAACATCGTCGGCACCTACAGCCTGCTCGAAGCTGCCCGTGCCTATTGGCAAGCCCTCCCGGAGCCCGAGAAAAGCGCATTCCGCTTTCATCACATCTCCACTGACGAGGTTTACGGCGACCTGCACGGTGTCGACGACCTGTTTACGGAAACGACGCCCTACGCCCCCAGCTCACCCTACTCCGCCAGCAAGGCTGCGTCCGACCATCTGGTCCGCGCCTGGCAGCGAACCTATGGCTTGCCGGTGCTGCTGACCAATTGCTCGAACAATTACGGGCCTTTCCACTTCCCCGAGAAACTCATTCCGCTGGTCATCCTCAATGCCCTGGCCGGCAAGCCGCTGCCGGTGTATGGCAACGGCCTGCAAGTGCGCGACTGGCTGTTCGTCGAAGATCACGCCCGGGCCCTGCTCAAGGTGGTGACCACCGGCACCGTCGGCGAGACCTACAACATCGGCGGGCACAACGAACAAAAGAACATCGACGTGGTGCGCGGCATCTGCGCCCTGCTTGAAGAACTGGCACCGCACAAGCCTGAGGGCGTTGCGCATTACGCCGACCTGATCACGTTCGTCCAGGATCGTCCTGGTCATGACGTACGTTACGCAATCGACGCCGGCAAGATTGAACGCGAACTGGGCTGGGTGCCCGAAGAGACCTTCGAAACCGGCCTGCGTAAAACCGTTCAATGGTACCTGGACAACCTGGAGTGGTGCCGCCGTGTCCAGGACGGCAGCTATCAAGGTGAACGCCTTGGCGCCATCAATCCCAAGGAGCTGCTCGCATGATGAAAGGCATCGTTTTGGCGGGTGGCTCGGGCACGCGCCTGCACCCGATTACGCTCGGCGTGTCGAAGCAACTGTTGCCGGTCTACGACAAGCCCATGATCTACTATCCGATCTCGGTGCTGATGCTGGCCGGCATCAAGGACATCCTGCTGATCTCTACCCCGCAGGATCTGCCGCAGTATCGCAACCTGCTGGGTGACGGCAGCCAGTTCGGGGTGAACTTCAGCTTTGCCGAGCAGCCCTCACCGGACGGCCTGGCCCAGGCTTTCCTGATTGGCGAGGCGTTCATCGGCGATGACCCTGTGTGCCTGATTCTGGGCGACAACATCTTCCACGGTCAGCACTTTGGCGAACAGTTGCAGAACGCGGCACAACGCTGCTCCGGCGCCACCGTGTTCGGTTACTGGGTCAAGGACCCCGAGCGCTTCGGTGTCATCGACTTCGACAGCGACGGCCGTGCGCTGTCGATTGAAGAAAAACCGAAAAAGCCGAAATCCAGCTATGCCGTTACCGGCCTGTATTTCTACGACAACGATGTGATCGAAATCGCCAAGGCGGTGAAACCTTCACCTCGCGGCGAGCTGGAAATCACCGACGTCAACAATGCCTATCTGCAACGCGGCGACCTGCAGGTCGAGCGCTTTGGTCGAGGCTTCGCCTGGCTCGACACCGGCACCCACGACAGCTTGCTCGAAGCCTCTCAATACGTGCAGACCATCGAACACCGCCAAGGCCTCAAAGTCGCCTGTCTCGAAGAAATAGCCTATGAAAATGGCTGGATCGACCGCGAACAGCTGCTGGAACGCGCCCGGTACTTTGGCAAGACCGGTTATGGCCAGTACCTGGCCAAACTGGCAGGGGAAGAACAGTGAGCCTGTGTGAGCCGGATTTGCCTCGTGAAGAGACTGGGCTGCTGTCATGAAAGTACTCATCAATGGCCGCAACGGTCAGGTCTCCCATGAGCTGCAACGGCGGCTGGGGGGAATTGGCGAACTGATCGTATTGGGTCGCGATCAGCTTGATCTCGCGCAACCCGATCAGATTCGCCGCCAGGTGCAAAACATCAGGCCCGACCTGATCATCAACGCGGCGGCCCATACCGCGGTCGACCTGGCAGAAAGCGAGCCGCAAACAGCCTTCGCCATCAACGCGATCGCACCCGGCATCCTCGCCGAAGAGGCGCTGGCTCTGGACATCCCGTTGATACATTACTCCACGGACTATGTTTTCGACGGGTTGAAAGCCGGACCTTACAACGAAGACGACACGCCCAATCCGCTCGGGGTATACGGCAAGAGCAAGCTGGCCGGTGAACAGGCGATCAAGGAGGTGCAAGGCAAACACCTGATCCTGCGTACCAGTTGGGTCTATTCAACCCATGGCCGCAACTTTCTGTTGACGATGCAGCGCTTGCTGCAAGAGAAACCGGAGTTGCGTGTAGTCGCCGATCAAATCGGAGCCCCTACCTGGGCCGGCACAATCGCCAACAGCACCCTTGCCCTGATTGAGCACTGGCAGTCGAACGAAGTGGCCAACTGGGGCACTTATCACCTGAGCGCACAAGGTGAGACTTCCTGGTTCGGTTTCGCCCAGGCAATCGGTGAGGCATTGCGACAGCAGGGCAAACCCTGCGCCGCCCTGTTACCGATCCCGTCCAGCGACTATCCGACGCCTGCCGCCCGGCCGCTCAACTCGCGCCTGGACTGCAGTCGCTTGCAACGGGATTGGGGCGTCAGCCAACCTGACTGGCAGACGGCGCTGCGCGAGTGCCTTACCGAACAAACCTGAACATCAACGGCAGCCCGCACCTGCCTTGAAACACAACGTATCCGCATCGCAGCGGCGTCGTGTAGCAGACAGGCGGGCTTGCTCGCGAAAGCGGCATTTGCAGCAACGACGCCCCCGACTGACGCACAAAATCCGCACAATCAGACGCGAACATCTCCGATACGACGCCTTTCAGCCCATTACGACGCACCCAGGCGAAATGGCACGCCCACTGCACCGGCTTCCCCCCGAGCGTTCCAAACCACTCAGGGAGCAAGTGCATGAACACACAACTCAAACCCACGCTGGGCACGTTGCATCTGTGGGGCATCGCGGTCGGGCTGGTGATTTCCGGGGAGTATTTCGGCTGGAGTTATGGCTGGGGCGTGGCCGGGACCTTGGGCTTTCTGGTGACCTCGTTCATGGTCGCCACCATGTACACCTGCTTCATCTTCAGTTTCACCGAGCTGACCACCGCCATTCCTCACGCTGGCGGTCCCTTTGCCTACAGTCGTCGCGCCTTTGGGGAAAAAGGCGGATTGATCGCCGGCCTGGCGACATTGATCGAATTCGTCTTCGCCCCACCGGCGTTTGCCCTGGCCATCGGCGCCTATCTCAATGTCCAGTTTCCAGCCCTGGACCCGAAACATGCGGCAGTCGGTGCCTACATCCTGTTCATGGGTCTCAACATCCTCGGCGTGAAACTGGCGGCGACCTTCGAGCTGGTGGTCTGCGTGTTGGCTGTCGCTGAATTGCTGGTGTTCATGGGCGTGGTCGCGCCGGCGTTCAGCTTCAGTAACTTCGCCCTCAATGGCTGGGCCGGCAGCGACGTGTTCGGCGCTCCGGCGATTGCCGGAATGTTCGCGGCGATCCCCTTTGCCATCTGGTTCTTCCTGGCCATCGAGGGCGCCGCCATGGCCGCCGAAGAAGCCAAGGACCCGAAACGCACCATTCCCAAGGCCTACATCAGCGGTATTTTGACTCTGGTGCTGCTGGCGATGGGCGTGATGTTCTTCGCCGGTGGCGTCGGCGACTGGCGCACCCTGTCGAACATCAACGACCCGCTGCCCCAGGCGATGAAAACCGTGGTCGGCGAAAGCTCGGGCTGGCTGCACATGCTGGTGTGGATCGGCCTGTTCGGCCTGGTGGCGAGTTTCCACGGCATCATCCTTGGCTATTCACGCCAGTTCTTCGCCCTCGCCCGCGCCGGCTACCTGCCGGCGTCCCTGGCCAGATTGTCGCGCTTCCAGACGCCGCACCGGGCGATCATCGCCGGCGGCGTGATCGGCATCGCGGCGATCTACAGCGACGGTTTGATCAACCTCGGTGGCATGACGCTGACGGCAGCAATGATCACCATGGCGGTGTTCGGCGCCATCGTCATGTACATCATGAGCATGCTCAGCCTGTTCAGGCTGCGCAAAACCGAGCCGAACCTGGAACGCACCTTCCACTCCCCATGCTACCCGCTGGTACCGTTCATTGCGCTGATGCTGGCGGTGGTGTGCCTGGTGGCGATGGCCTGGTTCAACACCCTGATCGGCCTGATCTTCCTAGGCTTCATGGCCGCAGGTTTCGTGTACTTCACGCTCACTGCGCAATTGCGCGCCGACGCACCGGCGGATGCGATGCTGACCGGACTTTGAAAGCGTTCAAGTGATCCTTGGACAACAGGCATAGAATGGGGGTGATAGCGATGGAACTGCGATGAAACCCCGTCACTCAAAGTGCTATACGCGATTGGTTGACGAACCCTCGTCGACCCGCCTGCTTTCAAGGAGAGTCCTATGCCCTGGTATGCCTGGTTGATTCTGGTCGTTGCCATCGGCTCGATCGTTGGTGGTCTGATGATGCTGCGCGACACCGCCAACAAAGTCGAACTGACCGAAGAGCAACGTAAGCGCGTCGCCGAACGCAATGCGGAAATGGACGCCAAGGAAGCGCAGGACCGCTGAATGAAAACCCCGCCTTGAACGGCGGGGTTTGTTTTTGCGTGGCTTGCCCTGAAATCATGCCGCTTTGTACCCATATCGAAGCATCTGCATGCTTTTTAGACGTAGAAGTACAGTCACCATGCAATTTTCATTGGTTAATATGGGCCGCATTGATGCGGAGATATCAGATGCGTTACTCGCAGGACCATAAAGCCCAGACCCACCAACGCATAATCAAGGAAGCTTCAGCACGATTTCGACGCGACGGTATCGGCGCGACCGGGCTGCAACCCCTGATGAAAGCACTGGGCCTGACTCACGGTGGCTTTTACTCGCACTTCAAGTCCAAAGACGAACTGGTGGAAAAAGCCTTGCAAGAGGCTGGTGCACAAGTCGACGAGTTGTGCACGCAAATCTTCGCCGAGGAGCATCCACTCGAAGCCTTCATCGACACTTACCTTTCCGAGTGGCATCAAACCTCACCCCACGAAGGCTGCCCGCTGTTGACCATTTCTTCGGAACTGGGGCTGCGTGGCCAACCGAGCCCGACCAGCGACGTCGTGCTCCAGGCGCGACTCGATCAGATTCGGCACACCCTTGACGGAGAGCACACCGCCGAGCGCAGCATCGTCATCATGTCTACGCTGGTCGGCGCCTTGCTGTTATCGCGCAGCGTGGCCGACGCCGGGTTTGCCCAACGGATTCTCGACGTCGCACGCGAACACCTCAAACACCCGCAGGATTAATCCTGCCAACGCTTGAACAACACACTTGCATTGACCCCGCCAAATCCGAAGCCGTTGGACAACGCATATTCGATGGCCATCGGCCGTGCGCTGCCATGAACAATGTCCACGCCTTCAGTGGCAGGGTCCGGGCTTTCGAAATTGAGGGTCGCCGGCACGACCTGGTCGCGAATCGCCAGCAGCGTAAAGATCGCTTCGAGTCCACCCGCAGCACCGAGCAAATGCCCGGTTGCCGACTTGGTTGATGTCACGGCAATGCCATTTTGCGCCCCGAACAATGCCTTGATCGCCGCCAGCTCACCCAGATCCCCCACCGGAGTCGAGGTCGCATGAGCATTCAGATGCTGGACCTGCGCCGGTGAAACACCGGCCTGTGCCAATGCCAACGACATCGCTCGCCGCGCACCGCTGCCGTCCTCGGGACCGGCGGTCAGGTGATAGGCATCCGCGCTGGTGCCGTAGCCAACCAGCTCCGCCAGGGGCTTGGCGCCCCTGGCCAGCGCATGGTCCAAAGACTCGATGACCAGCAGCCCGGCCCCTTCACCCATGACAAAGCCATCGCGACCACTGTCGAAAGGTCGTGAAGCGCGCTCAGGCGTGTCGTTGTAGGCACTGGACAAGGCGCGAGCAGCGGCGAACCCTGCAAGGCTGACCCGGTCGATCGCCGCTTCCGCACCGCCGCACACCGCGATATCCGCCTCACCCGCGCGAATCATCCGCGCCGCGTCGCCAATCGCCTGAACCCCGGCGGCGCATGCCGTGACCGGCGCACCCAATGGACCCTTGAAGCCATGCTGGATCGAGACATGACCGGCCGCAAGGTTGACCAGAAATGAAGGAATAGTGAATGGAGACAAACGCCTCGGACCACGGCTATCGGTAGTCCGCACCGCGTCGGCAATCGCGCCGAAACCACCCACGCCTGAACCGATGATAGTGGCCGTGCGTTCCTGGGCATTGGCATCCAGCGCTTGCCAGCCGGCTTGCTCCAATGCCTGACGCGCGGCTTCCATGGCGAACAGAATGAAGCGGTCCATCTTCTTCTGTTCCTTGGGTGGAGTCGCCAGGTCCGGATCGAAACCCGCCTGGGGATCATCTGCCAGCGTCGGCACCGCACCGCCGACCTTGGCCGGCAGATCGGCAACCACCTCATCCGGCAGATTGCGCAGCCCGGAACGCCCGGCCAACAGCCGCTCCCAGACCACTTCGACACCGCTCCCCAGCGGCGACACCAGGCCCATGCCTGTTACAACCACACGACGATCACTCATACCACTCACACCTCGATCTGGTTGATGCCACTTACCGATAACGGGCAGCAGCCTTGCTTTTCGACAGGTTAGGCGCCATCACAAGACGCGCCGCCACGAACGCATTCCAATCCGCCGCATCGGGCAATGAAGGAATAGTGATCAACTCACCCTGATCCAGACCCGACAATGCAGCATCGACCATCTCACCCGCCTCCATCACCATGTCCGCAGGAATTTGTGACGCGTCGATGCCGGAGCGCTCCCAGATTTCGGTTCGGGTCACACCGGGCAGCACCGCCTGGATCTTCACCCCGGTGCCGTCCAGTTCGGCGTTCAACGATTGAGTCAGGCTCAATACATAGGCCTTGCTGGCGCTGTAGGTCGCATTGAAACGCTCGGGAAACAAGGCCACCACCGAAGCAATATTGATGATTGTGCCGCGTCCGGCCTTGGTAAAACCGGCTGCGGCCGCCGCGGCCAATCGCGTGACAGCGGTGATGTTCAACTGAATCATTCGCTCCAGTTGGTCGAGATCGGCATTGGCCAAAAGCCCGTCCGCCGCCACACCGGCGTTATTGAGCAACAGACTGATACTCGAATCGCTGCGTAACCGTTGTTCGAGCTGCAGCACGTCTGCTTTTTGAGTCAGGTCCGCCGTCAGCACCTCAACCTTGATCCCATGCTCCGAGCGCAGTTTGCTCGCGGCCGCTTCCAGCCGCTGCTCGTCGCGAGCCACCAGCAACAAATCAAAACCACGGGCCGCCAACCGCTCGGCGTAAACCGCCCCGATGCCGGACGAAGCACCGGTGACAAGGGCCGTACCTTGGGACTGAACTGAATTCATGACAGTGCTCCTGAAAGATGCTGAGGGACGCCTGACACCAACGCACACTGGCGCAAGCCGTATTCATTATATGCATAATTTATACGCAATATGATAGTCGTAATTTTATTTCTCGAGAAACGCTCGGCTCTCGTCGGTGACCCTGCCAGAATGAGAGTAGACCCTGAATGAGCATGAAACCGCGCCGGCCCTGTGCGATGGAATGAATGGTATTGCGGGCTGACCGATCAATGGTGGGGGATAAACAATGCGCTTTAAGGGTACCTTGGGGACAGGGGGGGCATGCGTAGAACCAGTCCTTGAGCCATCGAAGCGATGCCAGACCGGCCTTGCATACGTATTTGCGACTGCTTCTCACCCTTGCTGTTTGGTAGCAAATGCAGGAAAATCCAAAAAAATTTAACCGGATGTAAATTTTTCAACCTGGATGACAATATTTTTCCAGAAACACTTTTGGAGCGTCTATCCAAACTTTCAGAGCGCGCAATGAACATTCCAGTAAATACAATTAATACTCCCGGACACGAAGTTGCTGAAGTAAAGGAGCTTATTGGTAGCCTCTGGAGCCAACGGGCGATTGTTTTACTGTTTACTGCACTGACTGTTACCGCCGCTATTGCTTACGCCCTGTTGGCAACTCCGGAATACGAAGTTGAAACTACTATTCGACCTGTTCCACTGGCTGACCTGGACGAGTTGAACGAGTCCGGACTTTACAAAATCCTGCCAAATGATGCCCTGAATAACGTTGGCTCATCAATGCAGTCTTATGATGTCCGCCTTAAATTCTTCCAGGCCAACCCGCAGTTCCTTGCACCCTTGCAGGTGCCAGGGCAATCCCTTGAAGAGACATTTGAAAAATTCAACGAAAAAGCATTTTCGCTTGAAAAAATCGACCCTAGGAAAAGCTCCAGTCTTACCGAAGCCGTTGGCCTTAGTCTCAGATACCCTCAGGGTGTAGATGGCGTAGGCATCTTGAGAGCCTTTACCGACTTCGTCGTTAAAGCAGAGAAAGAAAAAGCTGCCGCGAACTTGAAAACACTCGTTGCCAACCGTATCGACAACGTGGAAAAGAAGCTTGAGTCAAAAAAATCCGTCTATGAGGCGGAAAAAGATTCAAAAATTGCCCACTTGCTGGAAAGCGACAAGTTAAAGAAACAAACACTTCAAGACGAACTCAAAGCACTGCGTCAACAACTGCAAAGCCGCAGACAAAATCGCATCAAAGAGCTTGATGAAGCTATCGTCATCGCCAAGAAACTCGGCATTGTAAAACCCACCACGCCCTCGGCGCTGGGAGATGGAGAGCAGGCACATCAAGGCAACATGATCCGCACGGAAGTCAACAATCAGAAAATACCGTTGTACTTCCTGGGACAGGCGGCACTGGAAGCAGAACGTGCCACCTTGGTAGCCCGTAATTCCGATGACTTCACCGAGCCACGTATTGATGAGATTCAAAAAGAACTCAGCCTGTTGGCTACAAACCGCGAAGCGGCACTTCTCAAAGAGCGGGATAACTCTGAGCTGTTTCTCAAGGACTTCGCAGGCATACGCGGAGAGTTAACTCACTTGAAACAGCTGAGTGTAAACTTCGATCAATTCAACCTGGTACAAGTTGATAAAGATGCGACGGCACCTCAAGCGCCTATAAAACCCAAGAAAGCCCTGATCGTCGGATTTGGCCTGATCTTCGGATTCATTCTCGGCGTGGGTGTCGCCATTCTGCGTCGCGCCCTGCTTTCAATGCATCTATCTCGTCGTTGATTGTCGAGAGCTGCGCTTGCTCCGCAGGCGCGGCCCGAGTTGATCTATTGTTTTAATCCCCGCCTTAATCGCTGTAAAAACCAACATCGTTTTTTTTCGACGCGCCATCTTGTCCAACGCGATACGCCAAGAGCGGTAAACAGGCGACCACTTATTCGCGCAATGTCTCGGGTGAAGTGATCACCTGATCATTCCCGCTCAACCAGACATTGACGTTCTCGACACTTTCTTGCGACAACTTTCCGGCCCAGCGATTCAGAATAAAAAGGTTGGTTATAAAATCGTATTGGGTCTTGAGCAGATCGCGACGTGCCGTGAACTCATTCTGCACCGCCGTCAATACATCCACGGCATTAACCACGCCGTAGGTGAATGCCTTTTCCGCGGCTATGCGTGACTGCTCGGCCGAAGCCAGTGCATTGCGATTGGCACGAATCTTTTCCACGCTTGAATCTGCAGTCAAATACGCGTTAGTCGTTTCCTTGACCACCTGACGACGTGTCGCCACCAACTGCTGTTCCGCGGTGAGCTGATCCTGATACAACTGCCTGACCCGTGCGGACGTCGCACCACCGCTATAGATCGGAATCTGTACCCCAACACCCGCGACATAGCTGTCGGTCTGCGGCGCCAACGAATTGTTGTAACCCTCGTTCGTCTGCTGTGCGCTAAGGTTCAGATTGACCGTGGGATAGTGCCCGCCCTTACCAGCGCGCAGGGCAGCCTCCGCAGCCTCCTGGGCATTTTCACTGGCCTTGATCGCCGGATTGTCGGCGATCGCCAGATTCACCCAACTCTCCAGGCTTTCGGCGGACACCTTCAATTCGACGTCATTACGTACACGGCTCAGCTTCTCTTTGACCGGCCGTCCGATAATCTCCGACAACGCGACTCGGCTCAGACTGGACTGGTTCCGTGCATCGACTTCCTGGGCGGCCAGCGAATCGACTCGAGCCTGGAGATCCAGCAAATCGGTCACCATTGCCAACTGTTTGCTGTAGAGCGCACTGACCCTGTCGAGGTTTTTCTGGGTAGCCCTGCGCTCGGCCTGCACCAGTTCAAGTTCATCATCGGCAGCCAATGCAGCGAAGTAACGCTGCGCAAGATCCACCGTGGCCTCGGCCTGAGCCTCCTTTGATTCGGAGTCCGCCTGCTTTGCCAGGCTCTTGAAGTGCTGGTAGTTTTCCCAGGCAGCCTTGTTATACAAAGGCTGGGTCAACCCCACCGAATAATTGCGGCTGTTGTAGGCCTCGTCGATCTGAAGGTTGGTCTGTTTGATCCGGTTGAAACCGGCGTTAGCCGTCACCGAGGGCAACAGACTGCCAAATGCCTGGTTTTGCTGTTCGACCCCGGATTGAGCCTTGGAGTAAGAAGCGATCACCCGAGGGTCTTCCAGACGTGACTCGCGATACAACTGCATCAAGTCAACCGAGTAGCTCTGTTTACTGACCGAAGCCGTTGGCGGTGTCGCAATAGAGGAGCGGGCGACCGGCGCTTCGGCGGCGTGGACAGGCAATGCCATCGAACCCAATACCAGGCAGGGAAACAGACGCACGATCACTCCTCGATCATCGACTGGGCGATAACGTTACGTGCCGGCTGCATCAGGTACTGCAGCATGGTGCGCTCTCCAGTGTTGATCAATACGTCTGCCGGCATGCCCGCCAACAGCTTGCGATCACCCAGCTTGCGCGCGCCTTCGCGGGTCACGCTGATCCGGGCAAGGTAATACGGCGCACTGGTCTTTTCGTTGATCAGGCGGTCGCCGGAAACACTGGTCACTCGACCTTCGATGACAGGAGTCGTGGCCGTGTTGAAGGCATTGAAGCGAATATCCGCCAACTTGCCGACGGCGATTCGGTCGATGTCATTGGGTGAGACCTGCGCCTCGACCACCAGATCGGAAACCGATGGAACGATATCCAGCAAGGGCGTCGCGGGTCGCACGACGCCACCGATGGTGTGAACCGTCATGCCGATCACCATCCCGTCATCCGGAGCGCGGATAACCACTCTGCTCAGGCGATCCTCCAGCGCCGAGGCTTTTTCCTGCAAGTCATAGGCCTTGGTCTGGGTCTCTGCCAACTGCCTGGTAACGTCGGCGCTGAAGTCCTTGTCGATCTGCAGGATCTGCAACTGGGTTTCGTTGATCTGCAACCTGGTCTTGATGTTGGTCGAGCGGTGATCCGCCACTTCGGATTTGAGCAAATCCAGCTTGCGTGCCTGTTCGAGCATGCGCTGCTTGTCGACAAAACCCTGGGCCAGCAATTCTTTCAATTCGGCAATTTCGCCGCTATAGGATTCCTGCAAGCTGGTCTTGGTACCGATCATGGTGTCGGTTCCCTTGATTTGCTGATTCAACTGACCAATACGCTCTTGCAGGACCGATATTTGTCCAAGTCGCGAGCTGCGTCGTGCGTTGAACACCTGAATCTCGCCGTAACGCGATTCGGAACTGCGCTGATTGTCGGAATTGAGGTCATTGGGGAACGCGATCATCGGCAGGCCATCACGCTCGGCCAGTAAGCGCGCCTCCATTGCCCTGGCAGCGATCAACTGGCTGCGGGTCATTTCGTATTCGGAGCGCAGTTGAGCGTCGTCGAGCACGATGATGGGGTCGCCTTTTTTCACGACATCGCCATCATGGGCAAGCAGATCCTTGACGATGCCGCCCTCCAGATGCTGCACCGTCTTGCGATACGTTTGCACGGTGACGACACCCGGCGCGTAAGCCGCACCGTCGAGCGGAGCAAACGCCGCCCATCCGCCAAACAGCCCGAACGTCACGAATACAATGAGAAATCCTTTACGGCGTACGGATCTGTCGGACATGGGCAGATCTGCGAAAGTATCGGCAGGAGTAGTGAGCGTGCGGTTCATCGATAACTTCCTGTCAAACTTCGGTCGAAGCGACTTCTGTGCCTGCCCGTGCGGCAGGCTTTTGCTGGGCGGCCAATTGATTCGCGTTGAGTTGCGCCAGGACCTGATCCCGCGGGCCGTACAAACTGATCGTGCCGGCGTTCATCACCAGCAAGCGGTCAAGCTGGGCCAGAATCGAGGTCCGGTGGGCGATCACGAAAACCGTTGCCCCGGTGAGTTTTATCTGTTGCAGCGCCAACGCCAGCGCTCGTTCACCGACCTCGTCCAGGTGAGCGTTCGGCTCATCCAGCACGATAAGCCGCGGGCTGCCATAGATTGCCCGGGCCAACCCGATACGTTGCCGTTGCCCACCCGACAGATTGATGCCCCCCTCGCCGATGACCGTATCGTAGCCATCAGGCAGCATCAGAATCATTTCGTGGACACTCGCGGTCCTGGCCGCCAGCACGACTTTATCCGGGTCCACGACACCAAAACGCGCAATGTTGTCGCTGATAGTGCCCTCGAACAATTCAATGTCCTGCGGCAAATACCCGAGGTGTGGTCCCAATTGGCTTTTGTCCCAATTGGCAATATCGGCAGTATCCAGGCGGACGACGCCGTGCTGTGGTTTCCATACGCCCACCAAGGCCTTGGCAAGCGTCGACTTGCCCGAGGCACTTGGCCCAACGACACCGATCATCGCGCCAGCCGGTGCGTTGAAACCGATGCCTTTGATGATCGCGGTCTTTGCTCCGGGAGCGCCCAGGGTGAGGTTCTCCACCGTCACATGACCGATTGGAGCGGGCAATGGCATACGCTCGGGTTCGGCTTTTAGCTGGTCGAGAATGCCGTTCAGTCGTGCGTATTGTGAACGGGCAGCAATGAATCCTTTCCAACTGCCGATCATCAAGTCCAGGGGGGCCAGGGCTCGTCCCAACAGCACTGAACCTGCGATTACCAGCCCGGGATTGATCTCATGGCTAACCGCCAGATAAGCCCCGAGGCCGAGAATCAGTGATTGAACAAGCAGACGGAAAGTCTTTGATATCGACGTGATGATCCCGCTGCGATCGCTGGCTCGGGATTGCAACTGCAGCACCTTCTTGTGCCTCAGACTCCAGCGTGACATGAGAGAGTCAAGCATGCCCATGGATTCGATCACTTCGGCATTGCGCAAATTCTTGTTGGTTTGCAGCGTCGCACCGATGCTCTCTTTATTGGCCTCCGCCAGAACCTTGCCCGTGGATTGCTCATTGATCCAGGCCAGCGCCAGCAGGATCAGCGCACAACCGATTGCCGTCCAGCCATACCAAGGGTGAAACAGAAACAGCACCGCGATATAGATGGGCAGCCACGGCGCATCGAAAAAAGCGAACAGGCCGTTCCCGGACATGAATTGGCGCAGCCCGGTCAGATCGCTGAGCGGCTGGGCCGACGCGTCCTGGCCAGCGCTGTCCAGGGCCCGTTTGAAACTGGCCCTGTAGACATCCCGGCCCAGCAACACGTCGAGCCTGGTGCTGACACGAACCATGATCCGCGAGCGTACCCACTCCAGCAAGCCCATCGTCACGAGCAGAAAGGTCAGTATGATGGTCAGCATGGCCAACGTCGTCAGGCTACCGCCCGTGACGACCCGCCCGTAGACCTGAAGCATGTAGAAGGTCGGGACCAACATCAGTGCGTTGATGAACAGGCTGAAAAAACCCACCGACATGAAACTGCTCCTGCAGAGCCTAAGGGCTTCCTGCAAGCTGTTTTCGGGTGTACTGCGTATCATCTGGGAACTGACAACCTGGCGTGTTGATCGGGGATTGCGGGGCGCGCGAGTGTATCACCTGAGCGACGTACGCAGAATGAAATCGCCACTATCATGGTTTTGCGATGTAGTCGACGAGCAGCGCTGGTCCTTACTCTCTGAAGATTTATAATTCCTCTAAAGTTGATAATGGTTCTTTAACATACCGGCCAATGAACTGTAACATATGTGAAATTTTGGCCAGCAACGCCGTTTGCAGAACGATTTGGATATCGGGAGCGGCCACCCAATCAATATGGAGTCACTCTTGATCAATTATTTTTCTTTACTCGCCAATATCGTCCGTGAAGAAGCGGCCGCAACCGGCGCGTTGCTGCAAGACGTCGCCCGTGAACTATTGGCCACCAATACAACTCACTCGGATGGTGCCTGGTGGGCTGCCCACGGCAATGACCCCTACTATACCGCCGAGCAAATCTACAAAACCGTCACCGGCGACCCGACCGCCGAACGCGCAGAACTCCTGTGCGGCAATATGGTTAACGTATTCAGCGGCCTCTGTGCGGAACTTGGCCTGCAAAAACGCACCATCTGGACGTATTCAGACTCTCAAGGGTACTTTCAGGGACATACGTACCTTGAAATTTTTAACACCACAACCAACAAGTGGGAAATTCAGGACGCGGACTATAACGTCTATTACACCGACGTTCGCACGGGCGAGCGTGTCGGTGTAAAGGAAATGATGAACGCTGACGATATTGAAAATTTCATCCCGCATAATGCCAGTGAATCCGGATGGTCAGAGACAGGCGCAGAAGCCTTGCGCCTGGCGAATCTGTATGCAGCGCAAATGATCACTACGGAGCATAAACTCTATACCAGTAACGACAGCCTCAGCGATACCTTGCTGGATAGTATTGCCAATTCTCTTAGCGGAGTCTTTGTCTATACGGTAGATAGCGGTATCGCCGATCTGACCGCCACGCATCTAACAGATAGCGACGCCGTCACCAACAACGGCAGAGCCACGGTCACCGGCAGTTCGAGCGCTGACTTCATTTCATATGATGGCAGTTCACTCAGCCCGGTGTTCGCCACGCTCATCGGTGGAGCGGGCGATGACACGCTCGCGCTACGATTTTCCAGCGGTCAACTTTACGGCAATGAGGGCAATGACATCCTGATTGGCGGGCAGGCTGCAGACCTTCTGGTCGGCGGTACAGGTGATGACTACATGTCCGGCGGTTACGGTGCCGACCAGTATGCGTTTTCCAAAGGCGACGGTTTCAATGACACCATCGACAGTTTCGGCGTAGGTGCCGACAAGCTTGTTTTCCTCGGCGTCAGCGGCACCGGTGGTACCGGTCGTACGCAAATTTCGGAAAAAGAGTTCAACTTCAGGATCGACCAGAAACTGACCTCGGACGGCGTCTATCTTCGCTATGACACCGATGGTGACGCACGTTTTGATGGCGGGATGCTGATCGAAGGCCGTACGACACTGCTCACCGCTAATGACGCTACATTTATTTTCAACGCCGACCCACTCAAAGGCTTCAATACGACTGCCGTCGCTGGCAATCCTGGTTCAGGACACGCCGAAAAAATCTACGGCGGCAGTGCGGCAGACAAAATCCTCTACACCGGCACGCTTGGCGCTGAACTGGCTGGCAGTATCACCGGAGTAAACAGCGGCAATGACATCATCCAGTCTCACTCGGATGCGAACTGCTCGCTGTACGGTCACGATGGCAACGATGTATTGGTTGGAGGAAACGGCAGCGACTTCATTGTCGGCGGCACCGGCAACGACCTGCTGATTGGTGGAAATGGGCGGGATACCTTCGTATTCAACGCAGGCTCGGGCTCAGACACCATCCAGGATTTCAAACAAGGTCAAGACACCCTCTACATCTACGGCTGGACGACTACCAAGGCTGTGACGCAGACGCTGCAGGACAATGGACTGGTTGTGAGTTTCGACACCGCCGGTGACGGCGCTCACGGGGGCAATATCACGCTGCTCGGCCAGACCACCTTGCTGAACAATGCCGACCTGGTCTTTTCCTGAGTTCGGATGAGCGGCAACAACGCACCATACACGTTAAAGGGATTGGCCCGCCGGCTTAAGTCTCGCTATAGAAAAAGGCCGATCAATGATCGGCCTTTGTCGTTTCAATCACACCTCAGTTCACTTCGATCCTGTCGCGGTTTCTATCCAGAATCGCTTTGCCGATACCTTTCACTTCCAGCAATTCGTCAACTGACGCAAACGCACCATTACTTTCACGATAAGCAACAATCGCTTTGGCTTTGGCCTCGCCCACTCCAGTCAACTCGCGTTGCAGCGTAGGTGCATCAGCACTATTGAGATCGACTTTGCCTGGTTGCGCCTTGACAGTGACATCCTGCACCAACGGCGCACTCATGACCTCAGGTGCATTGACAGGGGCGGCGATTGCCGTGAGAGAGGTGCTGGCGAGAAGGGCGAAAACCAGAGAATGGAAACTGCTTGTACGCATTAGTGAAGCTCCATGCCGTCGTTTGAGAAAGCAGCTTTTCCGCAGCTGCTCTCCAAACTTAGGCCATGACATCGAGCTGTCAAAAATGTGTACGTTACCGGATATGAAACAATCAGGGTTCCAGGCGGCGCTGCTGGTAGATCCAGTCGACGATCTCACCGTCCGGGGTGTAGCCGCTGACGGTGTCGCGCAACAATTGACGGACGCGCGCATAGTCGTCCTGATCCACCGCAGCAAGCAACTCGGTCAGTTTGACCTTCAGCACATCCCAGGACAGGTGATCTTCGTTGGCCGTCATGATCATCGGATGCTGGGTGGCCGCCACGTTGTCACCAATCAGCAGCTCTTCGTAAAGCTTCTCACCCGGTCGTAGCCCGGTGAACTCGATAGCGATGTCGCCATGCAGGTTCTTTTCCGAACGCACGCTCAGGCCGGACAAATGGATCATCTTCTCGGCCAGTTCGACGATCCTCACAGGCTCACCCATGTCGAGGACAAACACATCACCGCCCTGCCCCATGGAACCCGCCTGAATCACCAGCTGCGCCGCTTCCGGGATGGTCATGAAGTATCGAGTGATCTTCGGATGCGTGACCGTCAGCGGGCCGCCCGACTTGATCTGCTTGTGAAACAACGGAATGACCGAACCCGACGACCCCAGGACGTTACCAAACCGCACCATCGTGAAGCGTGTTTTGTTCACACGGGAGACATTGCTCGTATCGCCGAACAACACCGGAGCCAACTCACGGCTCAACGCTTGCAACGTCAACTCGGCAAGGCGCTTGGTGCTGCCCATGACATTGGTAGGCCGCACGGCCTTGTCCGTCGAAATCAGGACGAAGTTGGCCACTCCTGCCTGGAGCGCGGCCTGGGCCGTATTAAGCGTGCCTATCACATTATTGAGTACGCCTTCGGCAATGTTGTGCTCGACCATGGGCACATGCTTATAGGCGGCGGCGTGATACACCGTGTCTACTCGCCAGGTTTTCATGACGTCCAGCAACTTGTCCGGGTTGCGCACCGACCCGAGAATCGGCAAGAGACGGATGGACAGCGACTCTCGAGCGACCCGCTGCTCCAGCTCAGACAGGATGGAGTAGAGATTGAACTCGCTGTGTTCAAACAGAATTAGCGTTGTCGGACGCAGCGCCAGAATTTGCCGGCAAAGCTCGGAGCCAATGGAGCCCCCGGCGCCCGTGACCAACACGGACTGCCCCGTGATGCAATGTTCGAGCAAATCAGCCTGGGCCGGGACTGCGTCACGCCCGAGCAGATCGGCAATGTCTACTTCCTGGATATCGTCGACCTTGACCCGGCCACTGGCCAGATCCATGAAACCCGGGACGCTTCGAACGTGCAGCGGAAAGCCTTCGAGAAACCCGAGAATCTCGCGACGGCGTCCACGGTTTGACGACGGAATAGCGAGGAGGATTTCCTGGGCACCGGTGTTATCGATCATCTGCTGGATGTGCTTGGGCTTGTAAACCTGCAATCCGGAAATCACACGGTCGGCGATCCCGCTATCGTCATCGATAAAGGCAACAGGTCGCATGACGCGCCCCATCCGCAAGGCTGCAACAAGTTGATTACCCGCTGCCCCTGCCCCGTAGATCGCCACTTTCGGCAGACCGTCATCCCGGCTGGTGAACGGGACGTGCTGGGCAGCGCTGAACCAGTCGCCCATAAAGTACTGACGCATGGCCAGGCGCAGACCGCCGATCATGATCAGGCTCAACCACCAGTAGTTGAAAATGATCGAGCGCGGAACGACGTTTTGATGATTGCTGTACCAGTACACCACGACGCCCAGTATCAGGGACGATAGTGTCACCGCCTTGATAATGGCAATGAGCGCGTCATTTCCAAAGTAGCGCATGACCGCACGGTACATGCCAAAGCGAACGAAAAGAGGAATGGCGATGACAGGTGCGCTGACAAAAAGCCAGACGTGCTGAGTGAACGGGTTGACCAGCTCGTCCACACCAAGTCGCACGACAAAAGCCATCCACAGGGCAAACCAGACCAGCGAAATATCAGTCAGGACCTGCAGAATGCGTTTATGTCGTCTTGGCAGACTTAACAACTTTGCCCGAATCTTATCCATAACCCCTCTAAACACCTGTCGAAGCTCCTAGCATTGATACAGCAACTGCAGCTTTCGGTAACTCATTTACCGACAAAGCAATACTCAAAAACCAATGCGTTCATCACGCCTTGCCGGCAATTTCCAATTCGCCCGCGTGAAACTTGAAAGCCAGCAACACCAGAGGCACATAGGCCAGGACCAAACCTGCCACGCCATCGATATATTGCATGACGACCAATATAGCCACTGGTACTAACCACAACAAATTGATCGCAGCAATTGTCAGCGTGACCACCCGATGGCTGCCATATTGCCGTGAAGCATACTGGTATCCATGGCTGCGATGGGCCTCATAGACCTTATCCCCACGCAATAGCCGACGAATGAGGGTAAAGGTGGCATCCACAATGAAGACGCCCAACAAAATGAGCCAGGCCCAGAGGAACAGTGGATTCGTCCAGGCTGCATAGAGCGACATCACTGCCAGCACTATGCCCAGAAAACCACTGCCGGCATCGCCCATGAAAATCTTCGCGGGCGGAAAATTCCAGGCCAGGAAACCCGATACGGCCATCGCCAGCACCAGCGGAGCAATCGCAAGGCTGGTGTGACCTGCGATCCAGTAGACCAGGCAAGCACCGACACAGGCACAAATCGCCTCGACGCTGGCCAGGCCATCAATGCCATCCATGAAGTTGTAGAGGTTGAGCATCCAGACCAGATAGAACGCGCCGATGACATACCCGAACCAGCCGAGACTGAACTCGTAGCCGAACAGGTTGATCGGCGCCATCCCGCCAATCCAGATCAATGCCCAGATGGCACCCGCGAAATGCGCAAGCAGGCGCCAACGCGCGGCAATATGCCCATGATCGTCGAGAAACCCGATGATCGCGATCCAGCCGCCAGCCCCCAGCAGAGCCAGCGCCATCGGCCAGGCGACGGCATCTGTCCAGGCCAGGACTGGCAATGCGATCAGAAAGCTCAGGACGATAGCCACACCACCACCCCGGGGGGTCGGGACCGAGTGCGAGCTACGTGCATTGGGAATATCTATCAAGCTGCGTGCCAGCGCGTATTTGCGCAATGCTCCGGTGCCCAAGAATGAAGCACCCACCACCAACGCCAACAACCATATCGTGTTCAAAGGTCAACTTCCTGAAACAGCCACAATCAATTCTGCAATTGAACCGGCATTGTCATAAGGCAACTTAGCGCTGCCTTTCCTTGTAGTAGTTGGCAGCCGAGACCAGCGCCTCATCGACGCTGACCGGCGGAATCCAGCCCAGCAATTCTCGGGTTTTGCTGATATCGACTTGCAAAGAACCGCACAGACGTTGCGACAAAGCCTTCTTGCCGAGCATCTGCGCCCCTCGCTCAAGCAACACGCTTGGCACAGGCAACAGGCGGGCAGGTTTACCCAATGCCTTTGCCATCCGCGTCAACAATTGTGTCGTTGACAGATCCTCCCCGTCGCTGACGAGGAAGGTCTGATTGGCAGCGGCCGGATGACGGATGCAGGTCAGTATCAAATCCGCAAGATTGTCCAGCGCGACCAGGCTGCGTCGATTATGGATAGCCCCGAACGGCAAGGGTATTCCCTTGTCCAGCCAACGCATCATGTTCAGAAAGTTGGCTCTCACGCCCGGGCCGTAAACCAGTACCGGACGGATGATCACCACTTCCATCCCGCAAGTGCTCGCAATTTCACGCAGCCCCTGCTCGGCCTCCATTTTCGAAACGCCGTACGGATCACCAGGCGCGGGCGTCGCGTCGGCGAAGTAAGGCTGATTGAGCGGCGTACCTTCGCCATTCACCTTGATCGAACTGATGAACACAAAGCGACGAACACCCAACGAGGCTGCCTGCCGAGCGAGGCTTAGCGTACCCTCGACATTCACCTTGCGAAACGCCTCCAGCGGATCGGATTCGGTGTCATTCATGACGTGAACGCGAGCCGCGCCATGAATGACAACCTCCACTTGATCCAGCGCCTGAGACCAATCGGTAGCGGCACTGAGCCCGGCGGTTCGAACGGTAACAACGCGCGACGGACAGTCAGGCAGGGCGTGCCCACGAATGGCTGCCACCGGTTCCAGATCGTCAGAGGCCGCCAAGCGACCCAATACTGCGCGACCCACGAAACCCGTAGCACCTGTCAATAAAACACGCATTTCTCAAACCTCGACGACGCTCAGGATTTCGACCAGACAGTACGATTGATGTAGTCGGTGTAACTCAGCACGACCCGAACGACCTGCTTCGACACAGGACCTGCCTGGTAATCCCTGACGACCGGGATAACGCGCTGGCTACGATCATGCTGGCTGGTAACTACACGTACGGCATCCAGAACGCCATCCACTTTCAGGCCGCTCATGATGAGAGTGCCTTCATCCATCCCTTCCGGACGCTCGTGCGCATTACGAATGGTAATGGCGGGCAGATTCAGAAGAGAGGCTTCTTCGGTGATGGTGCCGCTATCGGACAGCACACAGAACGCCGACATCTGCAACTTGATGTAGTCGAGCAGACCGAATGGCTTCGAGAAGCGAATCAGAGGGTGGTCCAGCGATTCGCCTATCGCTTCCAGGCGCTTGCGCGTACGAGGATGCGTGGAAACGATAATCGGGTACTGGTATTTGTCGGCCAGGGCGCGCAGCGTCTTGAGCAAGTCGCGAAGGTTTTCCGGCGTATCGACGTTCTCCTCACGATGAGCGCTGATGATGAAGAACTTGTCCTGCTCCAGGCCTTCTCGCGCCAGCACGTCGGAAGTGAGGATTTTCGGCATGTAATAGTCGAGCACCTCCTCCATGTGCGAGCCGGTCTTGATGATGGTTTCAGGACGAATACCTTCAGCAATCAGGTAACGCCGGGCATGCTCGGTCAGGACCATATTGATATCGCTGAGGTGATCGAGCACCTTGCGGTTCAATTCTTCAGGAACGCGCTGGTCAAAGCAGCGGTTGCCGGCTTCCATATGGAACACCGGAATCTTGCGGCGCTTGGCGGCAATGACGGCCAGACAGGTATTGGTATCGCCGTAGAGCAAAAGTGCATCAGGCTTTTCGGCCTCAAATACTTCGTCCGCCTTGGAAATGACTTCGGCGATGGTCTTGGCTGCGGTATCGCCGGCAGCACCCAGGAAGTAATCAGGCTTGCGGATTTCGAGATCATCGAAAAAGACCTGATTCAATTCGAAGTCGTAATTCTGACCCGAGTGAACCAACACATGATTAACCTGCTTATCAAGCTCGGCAATAACGCGGCTCATCTTGATAAGTTCTGGTCGCGTCCCGACCAGCGTCATGACCTTAAGCATCAAGTTGCTCCTGAATGTATTCCAGATTCAACAGAACTTTCTTCACGCCTTCTACATCGAGACGCTCGGTGTTGTGAGAGGTGTAGTCGTCGAGATCGGAAATTTCCTGCTCGCCCTCGACAAAAAACTTCTTGTAATTAAGGTCGCGATTGTCCGAAGGGATACGGTAGTAGCGCCCCATGTCTTCGGCCTTGGCCATTTCTTCACGGGAGATCAGCGACTCGTAGAGTTTTTCGCCGTGGCGAGTACCAATGACCTTGACGGCATTGTCGCGAACAAACAGTTCCTTGAGTGCCTGGGCCAGGTCCGCCACTGTCGAGGCAGGTGCTTTCTGGACGAAAATATCACCTTGCTCGGCATGCTCGAACGCGTGCAGGACCAGGTCAACGGAATCCTCGAGCGACATCAGGAAACGTGTCATGTTCGGGTCAGTGACGGTCAGCGGCTCGCCACTCTGCAGCTGATTGATGAACAACGGGATCACCGAACCGCGCGATGCCATGACGTTACCGTAGCGGGTTGCGCAAATCACCGGGCCTGTCGCCGGAATCATCCGCGATTTGGCAACCATCAGCTTTTCAGCCATGGCCTTGGAAATACCCATGGCATTAATCGGATAGACAGCCTTGTCGGTACTCAGTACAACGACACGTTGCACACCCGAAGCAATGGCCGCATTGAGAACGTTCTCGGTACCCATGACGTTGGTGCGCACGGCTTCCATCGGGTAAAACTCGCAGGAAGGCACCTGTTTCAGGGCTGCGGCATGGAAAATGTAATCCACACCCACCATCGCCTGATCCAGGCTGTCGCGATCACGCACGTCACCGATGTAGAACTTCACCTTGTCATTCGACAAGGCAATGCGCATATCTTCCTGCTTCTTCTCGTCACGGCTGAATACGCGAATCTCTTTTACATCGGTATCCAGAAAACGCTTCAACACCGTATGGCCAAACGAGCCCGTACCGCCCGTGATCATCAAAACTTTATTATCGAACATAACTACCTTCCCAAACCTGATTGAATTTAATGATCAACGCAACGCGCGCATCGATTTAACCAATTCCAACCACGACGGTGGAACGTAACCGGTTGCCGCCTGAAACTTCGAGGAGTTCAGCGAGCGATCTATAGCAACTTGACTGTCCGCGATGATATCGATTTCCTTTTCGTAAACTTCCGCTACCAGCTTTAGAAGAGACAACTTGTCAATCGGTGCCACCGACACATGATACAGGCCGTGAAGCTGTGGATTCGGGATCACATAGTCGCGAATGACACGTGCCAGCTCAACGGTAGGCAGCCCCGAGAAAATGGCTTTCTCATAACCCTTGACCGGACCGTTCTGGGACAGGAACCAGTCCACCAGCGAGTACTGGCTCCCCAGTTCGTGACCGATGATGGAGGTCCGCAGCGTGACGGCATTCAGGTCCGTGTGAAGCTCGCCGATGTACTTGGACTTTCCGTAGAGATCCTCCGCATCGGAGATATCTTCCTCGGTGTACATGCCTTTTCGGCCGGAAAACACGCAATCGGTGCTGATATGAATCAGGCGAGCACCGGACAACGCGCACAATTTGGCAATGCGATGCGGCAACATGGCATTGATGGGAAGCGCAGAAAGTGGGTCCTTGGCATCGGCCAATTGCTTGATCAGCCCGACGCAGTTGACGACGACATCCGGCTTGACCCGTGCCAGAACCGAGACCAGCGAGTCCTGGTCAAGCACGTCGACATTACTGATCAACGAACTGTGCATGTCCTCAGAAAAGTATTTTGCGCCACCCGGATTGCGCAAAGTGCCCCACACCTCGACATGCGGGTTTCCATGGAATTGCCTGAACACTGTGCTGCCCAGCATTCCGGTGACCCCTAACACAAGAACTTTCATTTTGAGCTACCTTTTAATTCATTGATCCTGCTACTGAGGATTTCGACCAAACGCTGGCTTTGCCGCTCCATCTCGAAATGCTCGAGGTAGTACGCACGACCCGCCTGTCCCAACGATTCCCGCTCATCCGAAGTCATGCGGAAAAGTTGCTCAATGCAGTTGGCCATACCTTCGGCGTCCTGCGCCGCAGTGGTCAAACCGGCTCTGGCCTCCAGAATGACTCGCGCACCCTCGCCATCCAGCGCGGCGATAATCGGCCTCCCCGCAGCCAAGTAAGCCTGGACTTTACTGGGGATGGTATAGGAGAACGCCTCATCCTGCTTCAACGTCACCAACAATCCCTGCGCACGGCTGAAAAAATGCGGCATTTCAGTGGCCGCAAAGCGTCCGGCAAGAACAAGGTTGTCCAAACCGCGGGATTTCTTCTGGCTTTCGATCCAGTTCATCATGCTGCCGCTACCGACCAGTACAATCCTGACCTGCGACAAATGGCGGAGCTTGTCAGCGACCTCAACGAGGGTCTCGACCGACTGCGCGGTCCCCAGGTTTCCGGCAAAAACAAGACAGAAATGATTGTCGAGCTCCGCAAGCAAAGGTGCAGGGATCCGGGTCTCTTCTACACTCGGCGGCACGTCCTGATAGGAGTTGGGGTAATACACGACCTTGCCAGGATTGGCATAACGGGCGACCGGGTCTCGAAACGCCCTCGATTGAACAAGCAGCGTATCGACGAAGGCGTAAATGCCTCTCACCAGCCAGCCGACAACGCGCAATATTGCCTTGTTCTTGATGAACCCGGTCGCACTCAAACTCTCTGGCCAGAGATCCTGGACCCATACAACCAGATGGCTTTTGAGTTTCCACTTCAAGTAAATCGCCGGAATAACCGACGTGATGGGAGATGGCGCAAATACAAAAATCGCATCATAGGCCTCCCCTTTCACTGCGCGTGGGTAGTGCTTCAAGCCATTCAAGATAAATGACAAATAGTTCAAGACGAGGTTTTTTGCGCCGGAAGTACCACGAGGTCTGAGCGGCGCACGAAAAACACTGACAGAGGACTCGAACTGTTCTTCCTGAGTTCCGGAAGCACTGTAGCCATTAAAGACTACACCATCTGGGTAGTTGGGCTTTCCGGTGAGAATTTTTACAACGTGGCCCTGGGCAGATAAGGTTTTAACCAGGTCATTGATAATAAAAGACTCTGGCCAAAAGTATTGCGACACCACAAGAACCTTCATTTATCAAACACCTTTTTTGGGGCTCACGGCCAACGCCAGCAACTCTGACCATGTTTTTCTTGAGGTTTTTTCCCAGTCAAACTTATCACTCTGGGTCACTGCCGCAACGGACAACGCCTTCAACGTATCAGGGCTCGTCAGCGCCTCAGACAGCACATTTCTTATATCTTTTGAATCAAACGGAGAAAAATACAGCGCTGCATCCGCCCCAAATTCCGGCATCGGCATTACGTTGGAGCAAATCATCGGCCTACCAGAGGCGAGCGCTTCGAGAAGAATATTAGGGCAGTTCTCGCACGACGAGGCAAAGAGATTCAGATAGGCGTGATGATAAAGTGGAGGAAGCGTGTGATAGGGAATAGCACCCAATAAAAGCACTTGGCCTTCAAGGCCTAGCGTTGCAATGAGAGACTTGACCCGATCGGCCTCCGGCAGGTTTGTTTCACCCACAAGAACCAATGGAAATTTTTCACGAAGTTCCTTTGGCAGTTCCGCATAAGCGCTCACCACTTCATAATGATGTTTGTAAACATCAAATCGCGACACGTATAAAACATATTCTCCAGCGGGCAGAAAGTCCGGCCGAAGAACGGCAGAATCGCCATGCGTCCTGAATACCGAGCCGATTCCGTGAGGAATCGTAACTGGGTTCTTGATATGGGTCAGTGACTCAATGACACTTCGCGCGTAATTTGAGATAAATATCGTCAAATCCGCATCGCGCATGCTCTTGAGCATAATACGATTCAACAACCAATTTCTCAGGCGCTGCAATCCAAGTGGAATGCTTTTGCGTACTCGCAAATCAAATGGAATCATGTTCCGAAACATTGTCGCAACTTTGCAACCTGTTGGAGCAGAGGTGCCCACTACGCCACCGGGACAAAACAGAACGTCAGCTTTCTCAGCCTTCAAGATACCGGGCAGCACCCACCGCTCCCACACGGCTCTCACAATCGGGTTTTCAGTGGGCCAGGCTGGTTCGACCCGCTTGATTCTTGGGTGATCAGGCAGCTTGAGTGACGCCGGGGCGAAAACCAGAATCTCAAGGTCCGCATTGTCAGGTACGAACTGAAAAAGATTGATCAGATATGTCTGACCTCCACCCAGACGGGCAGAGAGTGCGTTGAAAACTATCTTCATGGAAAACCTTTTGCTCAATCTGGATTAGTGGCTATTTTTATCGAGCCAGGATTGGAACATTAGAATATTCCACAAATGAAGACTGCGATCGTATGTTCCGTTCTGATGCTGGAGCCATGCCGAGCGAATTTTCTGAGAATCGAAGTAACCCTCTCTCTTGAGCCGCTCCTCCGTTAACAGCTCCTCTGCCCACTCTTTCAGCGGCCCTCGCAACCATTGCGCCAATGGAATAGAGAATCCAGCCTTCGGCCTGTCAAAAAATGAAGTAGGAACATATCGCTTAAGAAGCTCGCGAAGCGGCCACTTCCCCACACCATTTTTTATCAGTTGGTCTGACGACAAGGAAAACGCGAGTTCCGCAACCCGATGATCAAGCAATGGAGCGCGGGTTTCCAGGCTTGCGCTCATCGCCCCCCGATCCACTTTAACCAGCAAATCGTCAGGCAAATACTGAGAGACATCCCAGCGACGCATTTCCTCGACGTAATCCACTGCCGACTCCCAGGAAACCACGTCTTGCCGTTGAGCATCGACACCCAGCACCACATTGTCGGTCGACTGCCACTGAGACATCAAACCGGTATACATCTGCGCCAGATTTTCAGAACCCAACAGCTCGGACATTCTGTAGATACGTCGACCATTGACCTTGGTTCGAAGGCTGCCCGGCAGAATCGAACAGACGTTGTCCCACCCCTTGGACGAGAGCGAACGAAGTGAATAAGCCATGACCTGGCGTGCAGGCAACGGCAGCTTTTTTATACGCTCCCATAGCCCGGCAGTAATCTGGTAACGGGGATATCCGGCAAAAAGCTCGTCGCCACCATCACCGGACAGGGCAACGGACACATGCTGTTTTGTCATCCTGGATACCAGGATTGTAGGTATTTGAGAGGAGTCAGCAAAAGGCTCGTCGTAAATTTCCGGCAGGTGCGGAATTATTGAAACAGCATCATCGGCACCCAGATAAAACTCGGTATGGTTAGTCCCCAAATGTTTGGCAATGGCTTTGGCGTAAGGCGCCTCATCAAACTCAGGTTCATTAAACCCGATCGTGTAAGTGTTGATACTGGTAGAGCTTTGTGACTGCATCAACGACACTATCAAGCTTGAGTCGACACCACCTGACAAAAACGCCCCAAGTGGAACATCGGCGATCATTTGCGATTTTACTGCTGCAGACAATCTTTGACCGACAACATCCACAACTTCCTTATCGCTGGCCTGCGAAAGTTCGCGTTTCAACTCGCCAGCCGGCGGTAAGGACCAGTAGGAAACCGGCTCCAGTGCACTGGAAAACGAGCCGACACTCAAATAGTGTGCCGGCTCCAACTTTTTAATGCCTTCATAGATGGACTCCGGAGCCGGAACATATCCATATCTTACGAACTTGGCTAGTGCATGACGATCAATTCGCAGATCGCTGCCAAATGCAGCCTTGATCGCTTTCAACTCGGAGGAGAAGACAAAACGGTCGCCCACAATACCGTAGTAAAGTGGTTTCTCTCCCATTCTGTCTCGTGCCAATGTAATCGTCTTGGAAACTTTATCCCACACCGCAAAGGCAAACATGCCCACCAGGTTTTCGAGAGTTTTTTGTACCCCCCACGCACCGAGCGCTGCCAGTAACACTTCCGTATCAGAGTGCCCGCGCCAGACACGCGTCAAACCTGACGCAATCAACTTCTCGCGCAATTCATTAAAATTATAGATTTCACCATTGAAAACAATAACATACCGCTCATCGTCGGAAACCATCGGTTGACTTCCGTGTACCGAGAGTTCCAGGATCGAAAGCCGTCGGTGCCCCAGAGACACTCCACTATCGGCATCTGACCAAACTGCTCCATCGTCGGGCCCACGATGTATCAGCGCGTCCACCATCTTGCCAACGGCAACGGAGCCTTGCTGATCCAGCTTCCACCCGACAACTCCCGCAATTCCGCACATACCTACTCTCTCAATCCAATGAAAATATTGAAACTCACTTCAAAACCCGAACGAGTTTCATCGTGAAGAATAATCCTAATGCCATCACATAAAAAACCAATGAGTTCAGCAAGTATATTTCGCCGTACCAAACCCAGTGCATAACCGATGCAGCACACAGCATGTACAAGAAAATTCGCAAAAAATCATCCTCGCGGCAGCGCGAGTCGATCAATCGCAAGAAGCAGACACTGATGAATCCATTGAGGAAAACACCAAACAGACCGAAATTCTCAAAAGCCACGCCGGCAACGTGGATCCCACCGAGCCCGGTAATGTAATACCAGAGGGCAGGATTATCCACCATAATGGGTTTTTCCATACCGAAAGCCGAATAGAAAGGTGACGGTGCCAACGAAAGGAACATATCGAGATAGGTCTGGCCGTAACGCAGGTGCTCCCCATCCCAGAAATTGGTTAACTGCTGAACAAGCGGTAAAATGATCGCATTCCAGGAGTTGAACAGTAAATACTGAGTAACGTTATCCGACGTTAAGTCCACATCCATTCGGCTCATTGAAACAACAACACCGCTGACGAGCAGAAGAACCATGAATACAGCAACGGACAACAGAGCTTTAAGCTTGATGAATTTATTATAGCGAAACAACAACCCTAGAATCGAAGCGACAACCAGGACAACAAAATCACGATCCCCCGTCATTGCGTTGGCAACACTATAAGAAACCACCAGAGCCGCAGACACGAAAAACATCGATCTGGATGGGTACGAAAATGCCAAGGCAATGATCGCGATGATGGAAAAAACCACCACCGACTCGATACCCGCAAACATCTCAAGCAGTGCGTTCGCGTTCACCAGCCTGAAGCTGATAAAGAAGATGGACAGCGCAAGAAAAATGACACCTGCCAGCTTGAAGTCCATCGCAAAAAAGAATGTTTTTGGCTCTGCATGCAAACTTCTGGGCGGCACCGCCAATGACAATAGATAACCAACGAGTCCGCCAGCAACACCAAGAAACCAGACCAGCGAAAGTCGGAATACTAATAAGTCATCCAGATAAAAGTCATAGTCCCCAATAGGCCAAAGTGTAATGGTTTCGCCCCACAAGCAACTGACAAGTCCCAAAAAAGGGACTGAATAGCAAACGGCGTACAACGCAACGAGATATTTTTTTGATATCAGGCACAGAACGCATTGTACGAGCAATACCAGCAGGCACGTCGAAACTAGTAATATAACCATTAACCTTGACCAACAAAA
The DNA here is from genome assembly GCF_003097365.1 of Pseudomonas sp. B1(2018). Classification (NCBI taxonomy): domain Bacteria; kingdom Pseudomonadati; phylum Pseudomonadota; class Gammaproteobacteria; order Pseudomonadales; family Pseudomonadaceae; genus Pseudomonas; species Pseudomonas sp. B1(2018). The sequence continues at coordinate 243,466 of NZ_PYUK01000003.1, read as the reverse complement.
ACAAAGCAACTGAACCGTAAACCAGACTCAATACTGGCCCCAATATCACTTTCAGCCATGCACCCTGTATAACCAACGCACATGTTCAACATATTCATCACTGCACCAACTTACGGCCACCCAGGACCGCAAGCACGGCAATTTGAGCTGCCAGCGCCAAAACAAAGGACCTGAAAAGATCGACCGCCAACATATCGCCTTTTAACCCTGCAACTACCGTCAGCGATAAATAAACAAACGCATAAACACAGCTACCAAGAAAAACAACCCTGGTCATGTTTTTACTGTGCAATATTTGAGTGACGATTGTAGTTGTAAGCCCAATGCCACCCGCCAATACTGCGTAAGCCAGAAGATCATTTTTACTGCAAAAACTACTACCAAGCAGGCACAGCCAGTAGCTCTGCGACAAGACCAGGAACACAGGCAAGCAAACTGAAATTGATAGCCCGAGCATCAAGTACAACTTACCGGCACTATTCCCGTGCCCTGCCAGCTTTACAATGGCATAGGATGTCAGCGAGCTAGGCAGGACAGTTACGAGAATATAAAAAAGGAAAAACAGATTAAAATAGCCAATCTCCGAGACATTCAAACTCGAGTTGGCAAATATCATCAGACAAACAATATGAACAGGCGCCCCGAGAAGCATACTACCGGCAATAGTCGGAGCCCCTGAGCGCGAAAGCAATGTCGCCATTTGTTGAAAAAAGGAAGGTTCTCTCTCCCCCTTGCCATCATGGCTGAACTGGTTTTTCTTTATTGTAAGGAATCCATATGCCGGCGCGATTAGCGTACAAATCGCCAGGGTAAGAATGACCCCCTCTATTTGCCCTGCAATCTTCGCAATGGAAACTACCAGCAGCAACCCAAGAAGACCATGGGCCGCCAGTGCAGCAGCCCATTTTCCCGAAGTATTAAGGGAGAACATCAATCCGGTTATAGTCAAATTGCAAACACAAGCGAAACCTAGAAAAAATGCACCGATCAACAAGTAACCAGAATTCATTTCGTAGGAAGAAGCCGGCGCCGGAAAAATCAAAAAAACGATGACACAGAGGGCACCTACAATGATGCCGCCCCATGACATGAGCCCCAGGGAAGTCTTGTAATTTACCTCATCGGCATTCAGGACCGCATAACGACTCAGTGCCACGCTCAAGCACTCTCCTACCACCGTTGCGATGCCTGTGACTATCGCATAATGGTAAGAGAATACACCGTATAGTTCGACGCCTAAAATTCTTGCCAAACTGAACAACAATACAAACATGCAAAGTTTGTTTGCAAGAACCGTGATTGCGCAGATCTCTTTAATCACTAGTCTTAACTTCTTGCAAAGAACGAGACATACCAACTTGCTGCTTTCAGCATACCTTCACCAACAGTGAAAAGCGGCTTGTAGCCCAACAAACTCTTGGCCTTATCGATATTCGCCTGCGAGTGCCTAACGTCACCAGCCCGGAAGTCCCGATAAACCATATCCGATGTAGACTTGACATCAACACGAGCCAAAGCATCCTTTATGCAGGCAAAAACCTGATTCAGTGTTGTCCTGTCACCAACGGCGACGTTGTAAACATTGTTCTTTGCTTCAGGACTGGCACAGGCAGCCAGTATATTGGCTTGAACTGCGTTTTCTACGAAGCAAAAGTCCCGACTTGTTTCACCATCACCATTGACGAAAACCTCTTCGTTATTGATCATGGCCGCGGTCCACTTAGGAATCACGGCTGCATAGGCGCCATTCGGATCTTGACGCTTGCCAAAGACGTTAAAATAGCGAAGCCCAATAGTATTGAACCCGTATGTACTGGAAAAAACCTCAGCATACAGTTCGTTTACATACTTTGTGACCGCATAAGGGGAAAGCGGCTTGCCAATCACACCTTCAACCTTGGGAAGCCCAGGATGATCGCCATAGGTAGAACTCGACGCAGCATAAGTAAAACTTTTTACTTCCGCATCTTTCGCCGCAACCAACATATTCAGGAAACCGTCGATATTGGTACTGTTCGTTGTAACAGGATCATTGATGGAACGTGGAACAGAGCCTAATGCTGCCTGGTGCAAAACGTAATCCACTGGAATATCGGTTGCCGCCGGAAAAGTCATCGCGGCTCTGCAATCGTCAATATTTCTGATATCACCTTTTACCAGCACGAAGCGCGCCCATTGCTCAGGACTCACTACTGATTGCACTTCATCGAGATTACGCTGGTGCCCTGTTGCAAAGTTATCGAGACCTACAACCCGCTGATCTAATTGCAGCAATGTCTCCAATAAATTGGAGCCAATAAATCCGGCCACCCCCGTAACCAGCCAAACCTTTGGGGATTGTTGAATTTCAGCTTTAACTTCTTCGAAACGGGTCATTTGATTCTCGACTTGTTTTTTCCGGCGGTAACGAATCAGGGTCTTTACAGACCCTGATATTCAAAGACGCAAATCTGATTGAGAGGCGTCCAGCAGGTACTTGAGATCATAGAGAACGTGCTCTGCCTTACCCAGGCTGCGAATTTTTTCAGCCCCCATCGCAGAGAACTCATTATGTGCGACAGCCAGAATAATACCGTCGTAAGAATCAACCTGCGGTTGAGCGATAGGAGTAATTGAATACTCGTGCATTGCTTCCGCTGCATCTACCCACGGATCATAAACGTCAACAACAATATTGAATTCAGCGAGCTCATTCACAATATCGATGATTTTAGTATTACGCAGGTCCGGGCAGTTCTCTTTGAACGTCAGCCCCATGATCAAGACGCGAGCACCATCAACATGAATCTTGCGCTTGAGCATCGCCTTGACAAGTTGAGATACTACATAGGCTCCCATGCTGTCATTCAAGCGACGACCCGCCAAAATGATCTCGGGATGATAACCGATGGACTGCGCCTTGTGAGTCAAGTAATAGGGGTCAACACCGATGCAGTGGCCGCCAACCAGTCCCGGACGGAAAGGTAAGAAGTTCCACTTCGTCCCTGCCGCCTCCAAAACCGCCTGAGTATCGATACCCATCTTATTAAAAATAAGTGCCAACTCATTAATCAGGGCAATGTTCAAGTCGCGCTGTGTATTTTCAATAACCTTTGCCGCCTCGGCAACCTTGATACTCTTGGCCTTATGAGTTCCGGCGACAATTATTGTATTATACAAAGCATCAACCAGATCAGCGACCTCTGGAGTAGACCCGGCAGTTACTTTCTTGATGGTAGTAACACGATGTTCTTTATCGCCAGGATTTATCCGCTCCGGGCTATAGCCTGCATAAAAATCGACATTGAACTTCAGTCCGGATACTTTTTCCAGCACTGGAACACAGTCTTCCTCAGTAGCACCAGGATAGACCGTTGATTCATAAATAACGATATCGCCCTTTTTTAATACACGCCCAATCGACTCACTTGCTTTAACTAAAGGAGTAAGATCCGGCCGCTTATGTTCATCAATCGGGGTTGGGACGGTAACAATATATATATTGCAGGCGGACAACTCTTCCAATACAGAGCTAAAACTTAAACCCGACGCAGAACGCAATTCAGAATCAGACACTTCGAGTGTAGAGTCATGACCTGCTTTGAGCGCTTCGATTCGACGCTGGCTGATATCAAATCCGACGACTTGCATTTTTTTGCCAAACTCAACCGCCAGCGGCAAGCCCACATAACCGAGACCCACTATGGCCAACTTCACATCTTCGAGTTTAAGCATTGTTTTCCCTTGCCATTCATCAATATTAAGTCGATCGTAAAAAGCGCGCCAAATCTTGCGCTTTAGAAACAAACATCACGGCTGCGTAAATTAGAAATTATACCGAAAGCGCCTATGGGAGCCATAAGAATTTTCAGAAAGCCAACGAAGAGCTCGACCGCCCCCCCCTTTCCGCCTGCACACGCTCAAAGCCACGACCGCAACGCAAGCCGCCACAACGCAATTGCCAGTCTTTGATCGCACCTTGCCTGACAAGGTGCCGGGCACACACTCAACCCCGCACATGAAAAAAACATGCAAAGTCCGGAAATTGGCGTTCAGCCTGTAAAATTTCCTATCAGAACTGACAACACCAAGGTCAGCGGGATCAATACTCAACCAGAACCCGATCCGTTTTGACTAAACGGGCAGACAGCCTGCTCCTACCCCAAAGATCCCCCCTCCCTGGGAGACACCCTAAAAACTCAGCTATTCCGACCTCACGACAAACAGACCACGAAGCAATACGAAAGCAATACCTGTTATCAGGCCAACAATAGTACCCAATACAAGAATCAGAGCCTTGTGAGGCTTCACCGGGCTATCTGGCAACTCCACGACACCGTCTTGCCGATAGACAGATACCACCGCTGGCTCTGTTTTCAACCCCTTGAAGAAGCTGTATCGATCCTGAAGATCACGCAAGTTATCGGTAAAAGGATCATCGGACACGCGAGCCTGTAAATTTTCAATTTCCGCCTTGAGCGCTTTCGAGCCACGCATGTACGTCAGCTGACCAGCCTCCCCACCTGCTATGACCGACTGACTCACCGTGATTGCCGGTGGTTTCTCCAGACCAATTGACTCGGCGATCCGCAGCGCCTCACTCAACCTGGCAATGGAATCTTCTCTGGCCTTGCTGCTTTTCTCTCTGGCGGAACTTATCTGCTGCTCCAAATTGCGAGCCCTGACCTCAGACTCAATTGAAACGTTCTTGATCATTTCTTTCTTGGCCAATTCACCAGCCTGAACCACGTATTCAGCAACCCACTCTTTGGCCTTCACAGGATTGGTGGTCTGTACGACAACCGAATACCTGTCAGAGTTTTCCCTGAGCGGCGGAACCACACGCAGCACCTCGGAAAATTTCGAATACAGAACATCCCGGGATTTTTTTTGCTCCTCCGAGGATAAACTCGGGACATAAACCTTGCTAAAAAAATCCAGACGAAGAGACTCTGCCTGCAAATATCGAGTGTAAATATCATAGACATCCTTAACCGTGTAAGGAACTAACTCTGACTCTTTCATTCGACCGTAGTTAAAGTTGGATATATCACTCTGAGACGGCGGAATAACAAAAGCTTTCGCCTCATAGACAGGAGAGACCAGGAAAGCATAGCTCGCCGCCAGGGCAGCCCCTAAAACAGCAAAACCGACAACAACCAGTTTCTGCCTTAAAAGTGCACGAACAAATTTTTGAAACTCGAAATCTTCCAACCCACTATCTTTTTTTGAATCAACACGCATATATTGTTAGCCTTATTCACTTAAGCGCTTGCGTTAAATACATAAACCAGACCACTAGAGACGAATCAACGTAAACCGAGCAGAAGAAGGAGCCCCCTCCTTTCCCTCAACTCACGCTAAATACTTTATTACATCTACAAACGCGCAGACTAACAACACCAGGCAAAATCAATCCCCGGCCTATCGTCCACGCCTCTTCCCCAGAAAATGAGCCACCACGACCCCTCCCCCAAAAATCATCCCCATCAGGAACGAAGCAACTCCAAACATCGAGATCTGTAGCTGAGGTGACGAAAAACCGAAGAAGGAAACAACAACAAGCTGCTGGTTTTCCAGCACGAACAGCAGGCTTGTAATTGATATTAACAAGACTAGCCCAGTGATCATGAATCGCTTGATGCGACTCTTATCTCGCCAACTCATCGCCACCTAAACCCTCCTCTTCCTCATTTACACGATCACGCAATTCTTTACCCGGTTTGAAATGCGGGACGAATTTTCCGTCGAGACTGACAGACTGCCCGGTTTTCGGATTACGACCAACCCGTGGAGCGCGGTAGTGCAGAGAGAAGCTGCCAAACCCCCGGATCTCGATACGATCTCCAGTAGCCAGACATTGGGACATTTGCTCAAGCATGGTCTTGATGGCCAGCTCCACATCCTTGGATGAGAGCAGCCCTTGATGGGTGACAATTCGTTCGATCAACTCCGACTTCGTCATATTTTTCCCTTCTTTTTCAAGCAGCTAGATCAGCGCTCCAAAGGTTTTAGCACGCCGGCATGATTTTGAACAGCCCGAGTTTTGCCATACATCCCACCACCCCGGAACGCCTGATTCCTGGACAGGGGAGGCCTCCGAGCCATCACTGCATCATTGGCAAATCACCAGCATCGTGCGCGTCAGGAAACCTGCGGGATTGAAGCCAAAGGGGAAGCCCTCTTCCTCTTCCTTGACATCGTCAGACCTCGCCACCACCTTATAGCCCGCCCCCCTGCACTCCTTGGCCGCGCGTTTGTAACATTTATCCCATTTCGAGCCGAGCCCCGAACAATCAACCTCAATGCCGCTCACCCCGCGCACTGCGTGAGTCTTGGCATTGGTGGTACAACCCGCTAGCGCCAGCACTGCTACTGCGACAATTAGCTTGTTCATTCACGTCCTTTTGCCAGATAACCCAATGGGTAATCATTAGTCTCAGGCTAAAGACTAGCCGCAAATAAGCACTTGATCCGAATAAACAATCAGACATTTTTTCGGCGTCTTTGGTTCACCAGCCGAACAGCCAAGGCCAGGCCCCCAACAAATTTCAGACAAAAAAAAGGGCGACCGAAGTCGCCCTTTTTTACAGAAAGTCAGAACTTAGTTCTGCTTTTCCATTTGTGCACGCAGCAGGTCACCCAGAGTGGTGGCCACAGGAGCATCAGTAGCTACTGGCTTGTCGCGCAGGCTCTGGATTGCTTCTTTCTCGTCTTCAACGTCTTTCGACTTGATCGAGAGCTGGATTACACGGCTCTTGCGGTCAACGCTGATGATCTTGGCTTCTACTTCTTCGCCTTCTTTCAGAACGTTGCGCGCGTCTTCAACGCGGTCACGGCTGATTTCGGAGGCTTTCAGAGTCGCTTCGATATCGTCGGCCAGAGTGATGATGGCGCCTTTAGCGTCAACTTCCTTCACGATGCCTTTAACGATGGCGCCTTTGTCGTTCTCTTGAACGTACTCGGAGAACGGATCGCTTTCCAGTTGCTTGATACCCAGGGAGATGCGCTCGCGCTCTGGGTCAACCGACAGGATAACGGTGTCCAGCTCGTCGCCCTTCTTGAAGCGGCGTACGGCTTCTTCGCCCACTTCGTTCCAGGAGATGTCGGACAGGTGAACCAGACCGTCGATGCCGCCGTCCAGACCAATGAAGATACCGAAATCGGTGATCGACTTGATGGTGCCGGAGATTTTATCGCCCTTGTTGAACTGGCCAGAGAAATCTTCCCATGGGTTGGATTTGCACTGCTTGATGCCCAGGGAGATACGACGACGCTCTTCGTCGATGTCCAGAACCATGACTTCCACTTCGTCGCCGACTTGTACGACTTTCGAAGGGTGGATGTTCTTGTTGGTCCAGTCCATTTCGGAAACGTGTACCAGACCTTCAACGCCTTCTTCCAGCTCAGCGAAGCAGCCGTAGTCGGTCAGGTTGGTTACACGCGCGGTAACGCGAGTGCTTTCTGGGTAACGGGCTTTGATAGCAACCCATGGATCTTCGCCCAGCTGCTTCAGGCCCAGGGAAACACGATTGCGCTCGCGATCGTACTTCAGAACCTTGACATCGATCTCGTCGCCAACGTTGACGATTTCGGAAGGATGCTTGATACGCTTCCAAGCCATGTCGGTAATGTGCAGCAGGCCATCGACGCCACCCAGATCGACGAATGCGCCGTAATCGGTGAGGTTCTTGACGATACCTTTGACTTGTTGGCCTTCCTGCAGGGATTCCAGCAGAGCTTCGCGCTCGGCGGAGTTCTCGGCTTCCAGGACGCTGCGACGGGAAACGACAACGTTGTTGCGCTTCTGGTCCAGCTTGATGACCTTGAATTCCAGCTCTTTGCCTTCCAGGTGCGTGGTGTCGCGCACTGGACGGACGTCAACCAGAGAACCTGGCAGGAACGCACGGATGCCGTTAACGTCGACAGTGAAGCCGCCTTTAACCTTACCGTTGATAACGCCCTTGACCACTTCTTCGGCTGCGAAGGCTGCTTCCAGAACAATCCAGCATTCAGCGCGCTTGGCTTTTTCACGGGACAGCTTGGTTTCGCCAAAGCCGTCTTCAACCGAGTCCAGAGCAACGTGAACTTCGTCACCGACGTTGATGTTCAGTTCGCCAGCGTCGTTGTAGAACTGCTCAAGCGGGATGAGTGCTTCAGACTTCAGGCCAGCGTGAACGGTTACCCAGCGAGCCTGGTAATCGATATCAACGATAACACCGGTGATGATGGAGCCTGCCTGAAGGTTCAGGGTTTTTAGGCTTTCTTCAAAGAGTTCCGCAAAGCTTTCGCTCATTTTAATTCCTGTTGATGAGGGCGAAGAAAACGCCCATCTCCACACCCCAGACGGTGTGGGTTAGTTTCATTTAAAAGAAGCCACCGCAGGACTATGACTGGTCCCCTGCGGCCCTCTTGGTCACCCGGCGATATCGCGAATGGCGATCTCGCTCATGATGCGTTCCAGCACCTGGTCGATGGACAATTCCGTGGAATCCAGCTGTATGGCGTCAGCCGCCGGTTTGAGCGGGGCTACCGCTCGCTGGGTGTCACGCTCATCGCGCGCACGTATCTCATCTAGCAGACTCGACAGACTAACACCCTCGACTTTGCCCTTCAACTGCAAATATCGACGGCGCGCCCTCTCCTCGGCACTGGCGGTCAGAAAAATCTTCAGCGGCGCATCAGGAAAAACCACCGTTCCCATGTCGCGCCCATCCGCCACCAGGCCCGGCGCTTCCTGAAAAGCACGCTGGCGCTGCAGCAGCGCCTCGCGTACAGCGGGCAACGCAGCCACCTGGGAAGCGCCGGAACCGACGCTTTCGGTGCGAATGACATCGCTGACTTCATCACCTTCCAGGATGATGCGTTGCAGCTGACCGTCCGTCGCCGCGATGAACTGCACGTCCAGATGAGCGGCAAGTTTCTTCAGCAGCTCCTCATTGGTCAGGTCGACACCATGGTTATGCGCGGCGAAAGCCAGCAGGCGGTACAGAGCACCGGAATCCAGCAGGTTCCAGCCCAGGCGCTTGGCCAGAATCCCGGCTACCGTGCCCTTGCCCGAACCGCTGGGCCCATCGATGGTGATGACCGGTGCAATGTTGTTCACGACTGCGCCTCTTGTGCCACACGAATACCGACCTGTGCGCACAGCGCCAGGAAGTTCGGGAACGACGTCGCGACGTTGGCGCAATCATGAATGCGGATCGGCGCACTGGCGCGCAGCGAAGCAACGCTGAACGCCATGGCGATACGGTGGTCACCATGACCGTGCACTTCACCGCCGCCGATCTGGCCGCCGTCGATGATGATGCCGTCCGGGGTCGGTTCGCATTTGACGCCCAGTGCCAGCAGACCGTCCGCCATGACCTGGATGCGATCCGATTCCTTGACCCGTAGCTCTTCGGCGCCGGTCAGCACGGTGCGCCCTTCGGCACAGGCAGCGGCCACGAACAGCACCGGGAATTCGTCGATGGCCAATGGAACCAGCTCTTCGGGAATCTCGATACCTTTCAGTTTAGCTGCCCGCACACGCAGGTCAGCCACGGGTTCGCCGCCGACTTCACGCTGGTTTTCCAGGGTGATGTCCGCACCCATCAGGCGCAGGATGTCGATCACGCCGGTACGGGTCGGATTGATGCCGACATGCTCGAGCACCAGGTCCGAACCTTCGGCGATCGATGCTGCCACCAGGAAGAACGCCGACGACGAAATGTCGCCCGGCACTTCGATGTGGGTCGCGGCCAGCTTGCCACCGGACTCAACCGATGCCGTGGCACCGTCAACGCTCACCGGGTAGCCGAAACCGCGCAGCATGCGCTCGGTATGGTCGCGAGTCGGAGCTGGCTCGGTCACGGTGGTCTTACCTTCGGCATACAGACCAGCCAGCAGCAGGCAGGACTTAACCTGGGCGCTGGCCATCGGCATGGTGTAGGTCAGGCCCTTGAGCTTGTTGCCACCACGGATGGTCATCGGTGGACGACCTTCGGCGGCAGTCTCGATCACCGCGCCCATTTCACGCAGCGGATTGGCCACGCGATTCATCGGGCGCTTGGACAGCGAGGCGTCGCCGGTCAGGGTGCTGTCGAAGTTCTGGGCAGCCAGCAGGCCGGACAGCAGACGCATCGACGTACCGGAATTACCCAGGTAGATCGGGCCCGGCGCCGGCTTCAGGCCATGCAGGCCAACGCCGTGAATGGTCACGCGACCGTGGTGCGGGCCTTCGATGACCACGCCCATGTCACGGAACGCCTGCAAGGTCGCCAGGGCATCTTCACCCTCGAGGAAGCCTTCGACTTCGGTGACGCCTTCAGCGAGGGAACCGAGCATGATCGAACGGTGGGAAATCGATTTGTCACCCGGTACGCGAATCCGACCGGACAGGCGGCCACCAGGTTGAGCCAGGAAAATCAGATCGTTGGAATTCATAGCGTCCACATAGGCCCTGCGGGCCAGGATTTTACTGAAATGCTCGCGGGCAACCCGGGCGCGAGTGAAAACGCCCAACAATTGGTGCCCATCCCCTGCATCGACCGCGTCGCGCAAGGCGTCGAGATCGCTGCGAAATGTATCGAGTGTGCGCAGGACAGCTTCGCGGTTGGCGAGGAAGATGTCGTGCCACATGACCGGGTCGCTTCCGGCGATTCTTGTGAAATCGCGGAAACCGCCCGCAGCGTAACGGAAGATCTCAAGATTTTCATTGCGCTTGGCCAACGAATCGACCAGGCCGAACGCCAGCAAGTGCGGCAGATGACTGGTCGCAGCCAGTACTTCGTCGTGACGCTCGACCTGCATGTGCTCGACATCGGCACCCAGCGCGCGCCACAAACGGTCAACCACGGCCAAGGCTGCCGGATCGGTCTGATCCAGCGGCGTCAGGATCACCTTGTGCCGACGGAACAGTTCGGCATTGGAGGCCTCGACCCCACTCTGCTCGGAACCGGCAATCGGATGCCCCGGCACGAAGCATGGCGGCATCTTGCCAAATGCTTCGGTGGCAGCGCGTACAACGTTGCCCTTGGCGCTACCGACATCGGTCAGGATCGCCTGCCCCAGGTCCATGCCAGCCAGACGCGCGAGCACTTTCTCCATGGCCAGGATCGGCACTGCCAGCTGAATGACATCGGCGCCCTGACAAGCAACGCCCAGATCTTCCTCGCAGCGATCCACCACCCCCAACTCGACCGCGAGCTTGCGCGATTGTGGATCGAGATCGACCCCGACCACTTCGCGACACATCCCGCTTTCGCGCAAACCCTTGGCAAACGAACCGCCGATCAACCCCAGACCGACCACCACCAGGCGACCGATCATAGGTTCGGCAGATTGCAGTGCAGTGACATCAACCACGAGCCAGAACCTTGGTCAGCGCTTCCAGGAAGCGGCTGTTCTCTGCCGGCAGACCAATGGTGACACGCAGGTGATTCGGCATGCCGTAGTTGGCCACCGGGCGCACGATCACGCCTTCACGCAGCAAGCCCTGGAACACCGGGGCCGCCACCTGACCGAGGTCGACGCAGATGAAATTGCCCTTGGACGCAATCCAGCTCAGCCCCAGCTCACGGAAACCGGCTTCCAGTTGCTGCATGCCGGACTCGTTCAACTGACGGCTTTGCGCCAGATACTCGTCGTCCTTCAACGCCGCGCAGGCCGCGGCCAGGGCCAGGCTGTTGACGTTGAACGGCTGGCGCACACGGTTCAGCACGTCTGCGACTACCGCCGTGGACAAGCCATAACCCACGCGCAGTGCTGCCAGGCCATAGGCCTTGGAGAAGGTACGGGAAACCAGCAGGTTCGGATAAGCCGCCAGGAAGTCCAGGCCATCCGGCAGATCGCTACCTTCGGCGTACTCGATGTAAGCCTCGTCCAGTACGACCAGCACATGCTCCGGAACATCCTGCAGGAATTCGTCCAGTGCCTCGGCGTCGAACCAGGTCCCGGTCGGGTTGTTCGGGTTGGCGATGAAGACCACGCGGGTATTGGCGTCGATGGCTGCCAGCATTGCAGGCAGGTCATGCCCCCAATCCCTGGCCGGAACCACCTTGGCCTGCGCACCGACCGCCTGAGTGGCAATCGGGTAGACAGCGAACGCATGCTCGCTGAACACGGCGTTCAGGCCCGGTGCCAGATAGGCACGCGCGACCAGTTCCAGGATGTCGTTGGAACCATTGCCCAGCGTAACCTGATCAAGTTCGACGCGGCACTGCTCGGCCAACAGGCTCTTGAGCGCAAAGCCGTTGCCGTCCGGATAACGGGTCAGCTCGGCCAGCGCATCGCGGATGGCCGCCAACGCCTTGGGGCCGGGGCCCAGCGGGTTTTCGTTGCTCGCCAGCTTGATGATGCTGGCTGGATCGAGGTCCAGCTCGCGAGCCAGTTCGTCCACGGGCTTGCCCGGAACGTAAGGCGAAAGTTGTTGCACGCCCGGCTGTGCCAGAGCGAGGAAATTGCCACTCATTTGCTACCGCCCTTAGAGAACTGCTTTCGGGTAGGAACCCAGCACTTTGAGTGCCACTGCTTCCTGACTGATTTTTTCCAGCACACCTTTTACCAGCGGATCGCGGTGGTGGCCGACAAAATCGATGAAGAACACGTAGGTCCATTTGCCGCTGCGCGACGGACGGGTCTCGATTCGCGTCAGGTCGATGCCATTGTCGTGGAACGGCACCAGCAACTCATGAAGCGCACCCGGCTTGTTGCTCATCGAGACGATGATCGAGGTCTTGTCGTCGCCGGTCGGCGGCACTTCCTGGTTACCGATCATGAGGAAGCGCGTGGAGTTGTCCGGGCGATCCTCGATTTTTTCGGCCAGACGGGTCAAGCCGTAGAGGCCGGCCGCCATGTCACCGGCAATCGCCGCCGAATTCCACTCGCCCTTGACCCGTTTGGCCGCTTCGGCGTTGCTGGACACCGCCACGCGCTCGACATTCGGGTAATGGGCATCCAGCCACTTGCGGCACTGGGCCAGGGACTGGGCGTGGGAGTAGATGCGGCTGATGCTGTCGGTCTTGGTGTTTTCACCGACCAGCAGGTGATGGTGGATACGCAGCTCGACTTCGCCACAGATCACCATGTCATGTTCGAGGAAGCTGTCGAGGGTGTGGTTGACCGCGCCTTCGGTGGAGTTTTCCACCGGCACCACGCCAAAGTTCACCGCCCCGGCCGCCACTTCACGGAACACTTCGTCGATCGCCGCCATCGGCTTGCTGATCACCGCGTGACCGAAGTGCTTCATGGCCGCCGCCTGGGTGAAGGTACCCTCAGGGCCGAGATAAGCCACTTTCAACGGCTGCTCGAGTGCCAGGCAGGAAGACATGATTTCGCGGAACAGCCGCGCCATCTCTTCGTTGCCCAGCGGCCCCTGGTTACGCTCCATGACACGCTTGAGCACCTGAGCCTCACGCTCAGGACGATAGAACACCGGCACTTCGCCTTCGGCCAGCGAGGCCATCTTTACTCGCGCGACTTCCTGGGCGCAGCGCGCACGCTCACTGATCAGTTCCAGGACCTTTTCGTCCAGGGCATCAATGCGCAGGCGCAGTGCCTTGAGTTCTTGCTCAGACATTAGCCGTGTTCCTTCTCGAACTCTGCCATGTACGAAACCAGCGCGTTGACGGCGTTGATGTCGACGGCGTTATAGATGGAGGCGCGCATGCCGCCCACGGAGCGGTGCCCCTTGAGGTTCAACAGGCCGCGCTCGTCGGCACCGGCCAGGAACGGCTTGTCCAGACGATCGTCGGCCAGGCGGAACGGCACGTTCATCCATGAGCGATCCGACTTGTTGATCGGGTTGCTGTACAGGCCGCTGGCATCGATGAAGCTGTACAGCGTGCGCTGCTTGACTTCGTTGAGCTTGCCGATGGCCTCGACGCCGCCCTGCTCTTTCAGCCACTCGAACACCAGGCCGGACAAGTACCAGGCCAGGGTCGGCGGGGTGTTGTACATCGAGCCGTTGTCGGCCGCGACCTTGTAATCGAGCATGGTCGGGCACAGGGAGCGGGCCTTGCCGAGCAGGTCTTCGCGAACGATGTTGACGACGATACCGCTCGGGCCGATGTTTTTCTGGGCACCGGCGTAGATCATGCCGAAACGCGAAACATCCACCGGGCGCGACAGGATGTCCGAAGACATGTCGGCCACCAGCGGAACGTCACCGGTCTCGGGAATCCACTGGAACTCCAGGCCACCGATGGTTTCGTTCGGCGCGTAGTGAACGTAGGCCGCGTCTTTCGACAGCTTCCACTCGTTCTGACCGGGAATGGCGAAATAGTCGTAGGGTTTGGCGGTGCCAGCAACGTTGACGCGGCCGTAGCGCGAAGCTTCTTCGATGGCCTTCTGCGACCAGATACCGGTGTCGATATAGTCGGCCGAGCCGTTTTCCGGCAGCAGGTTCAGAGGAATCTGCGCGAATTGCTGGCTGGCGCCACCTTGCAGGAACAGCACTTTATAGTTCGAGGGGATATTCAGCAGATCACGCAGATCCTGCTCGGCCTTGGTCGCGATGGACACGAACTCATCACTGCGATGGCTCATTTCCATGACCGACAGACCCTTGCCGTGCCAGTCGAGGAGTTCACCCTGGGCGCGCTGCAGGACAGCTTCGGGAAGCGCCGCAGGACCGGCACAGAAGTTATAGGCTCTCTTGCTCACATCCAATCTCGCTCTGATTTCAATCAATCTATTTGATCTGTAGGCGCTGTCGAGCGAAGCGAGGCTGCGATCTTTTGATCTTTATTCCTGAAGGCAAGATCAAAAGATCGCAGCCTCGCTTCGCTCGACAGCTCCTACATGAGAACAATTCGACAATTCAAACAACAAGGGGGCGAATTTTCATCCGCCCCCTGCTTACCCGCTTATTCCTGTGGTTCTTCGTCAGCAGCGGCGTCGAGTTGCTGGTCTTCAACGGCATCGTCGATCACGACTTCACCATCGAACACCGCACCCTCTTCACCTTCCAGCTCTTCACCTTCGATTTCCGAAGGTTCCTGGACCCGCTCCAGTCCGACCAGGGTTTCATCCTTGGCCAGTTTGATCAGGGTCACGCCCTGGGTGTTACGACCCAGGCTGGACACTTCGTCGACACGGGTACGCACCAGGGTGCCCTGGTCGGAAATCAGCATGATTTCCTCGCCGTCGAGCACCTGGACGGCGCCGACCAGGCGGCCGTTACGCTCGTTGCTGACCATGGCGATAACGCCCTGACCGCCACGCTTGTACTCAGGGAACTCGGTGATCGCCGTGCGCTTGCCAAAACCACGCTCGGAAGCGGTGAGGATCTGGCTGCCTTCTTCCGGGATCAGCATGGAAATCAGCTTCTGGCCTTCCGGCAGGCGCATGCCGCGCACACCGCGGGCGGTACGGCCCATGGCGCGAACGTCGGACTCCTTGAAGCGGGTGACCTTGCCGCCGTCGGAGAACAGCATCACTTCACGCTCGCCATCGGTAATGGCGGCGGAGATCAGCACGTCGCCTTCATCCAGCTCCAGCGCGATCAGGCCGACGCTGCGCTGACGGCTGAAGGATTCCAGCGGGGTCTTCTTCACGGTGCCGTTGGCGGTGGCCATGAAGATGTAGTGACCTTCGGTGTACTCCTCGACCGGCAACATGGTGGTGATGTATTCACCGTCATCCAGCGGCAGCAGGTTGACCAGCGGACGACCACGGGCCGCGCGGGACGCCTCAGGGATTTCGTAGGTTTTCAGCCAGTACACCTTGCCCTTGCTCGAGAACAGCAGCAGCGTGGTGTGGCTGTTGGCAACCAGCAGGTGAGCGATGTAGTCCTCATCCTTGACGCCGGTCGCCGACTTGCCTTTACCGCCACGACGCTGGGCCTGGTACGCAGCCAATGGCTGGGTCTTGGCATAGCCGCCGTGGGAAATGGTCACGACACGCTCTTCTTCCGGGATCATGTCACCCAGGGTCAGGTCGAGACGGGCATCGAGGATCTCGGTGCGACGCACGTCGCCGTATTCGGCGCGAATCACTTCCAGTTCTTCGCGGATCACTTCCATCAGGCGCGTGGCGCTGTTGAGGATGCGGATCAGCTCGCCGATCTGGTTCAGGATCTCTTGATACTCGGCCAGCAGTTTTTCGTGTTCCAGACCGGTCAGGCGGTGCAGACGCAATTCCAGGATGGCTTGCGCCTGTTCCGGCGACAGGAAGTACTTGCCGTCACGCAGGCCGTATTGCGGATCGAGGTTTTCCGGACGGCACGAATCGGCGCCAGCACGCTCGACCATCGCCACCACGGCCGAGGACTCCCAAGGGGTGCTGACCAGCGCTTCCTTGGCTTCCGACGGCGTTGGCGAGGCCTTGATCAGGGCAATGACCGGGTCGATGTTCGACAGGGCAACCGCTTGACCTTCAAGGATGTGACCACGCTCGCGGGCCTTGCGCAGTTCGAACACGGTACGGCGAGTGACGACTTCGCGACGGTGACGCACGAAGGCTTCCAGCAGGTCCTTGAGGTTCAGGATCCGCGGACGGCCGTCGATCAGCGCGACGATGTTGATGCCGAACACCGCTTGCAGCTGGGTCTGGGCGTAGAGGTTGTTGAGGATCACCTCAGGCACTTCGCCACGACGCAGCTCGATCACGACGCGCATACCGTCCTTGTCGGACTCGTCGCGCAGTTCGGTGATGCCTTCGAGCTTCTTCTCTTTTACCAGCTCGGCGATCTTCTCGATCAGACGCGCCTTGTTCAACTGGTAAGGGAGTTCGGTGATGACGATCTGCTGCCGGCCACCGACCTTGTCGATGTCTTCGATCATCGAGCGGGCGCGCATGTAAATGCGGCCACGGCCAGTGCGATAGGCTTCGATGATGCCGGCGCGACCGTTGATGATCGCAGCGGTCGGGAAGTCCGGACCGGGGATGTATTGCATCAGCTCGTCGACAGTCAGCTCGGGATTGTCGATGAGCGCCAGGCAACCGTCGATGACTTCACCGAGGTTGTGCGGCGGAATGTTGGTCGCCATGCCCACGGCGATACCGCTGGAACCGTTGACCAGCAGGTTGGGAATACGGGTCGGCATGACCGCCGGGATCATTTCGGTGCCGTCGTAGTTCGGCACCCAGTCCACGGTTTCCTTATGCAGGTCGGCCAGCAGCTCGTGCGCCAGCTTGGTCATGCGTACTTCGGTGTATCGCATGGCCGCGGCGTTGTCGCCGTCCACCGAACCGAAGTTGCCCTGGCCGTCTACCAGCAGGTAGCGCAGGGAGAATGGCTGCGCCATCCGAACGATGGTGTCGTACACCGCGGTATCACCGTGCGGGTGATACTTACCGATCACGTCACCGACAACACGGGCAGATTTCTTGTACGGCTTGTTGAAGTCGTTGCCCAGCTCGCTCATCGCGAACAGCACGCGCCGGTGCACGGGCTTCAAGCCATCGCGCGCATCCGGCAGTGCCCGCCCGACAATTACGCTCATCGCGTAGTCGAGGTAGGACTGCTTCAGCTCGTCTTCGATATTGACCGGGAGGATTTCTTTGGCCAGTTCGCCCATGAGAAGCCTGATTCCTTTTTCTGGTGAAACTTCGTCAGGACCAACGAAGCTCGCCGCTGCAGGCTCGGTGCCATGCATTGGCTTACGACAAATCAACGAGTTATGCCATGGATCTGCGCAGTAAAGGTCACCCCGAAGGGTAACCATGGAAACCGCCGGATGTTATCACAAGAGCCGCCACGCACCTATCCCCCAGATGCGCATGGAGAGTAGTTAGTTGACCGGTGACAGGCTTGAAGGGGACGAGAGGGGCTTAGAGCTTCGATCAGCAAACAATCAAGCGCATTTTTCACTTGCAAACACGGACCTGTAGGAGCTGCCGCAGGCTGCGATCTTTTGATTTTGATTGTTAAAAAACAAGATCAAAAGATCGCAGCCTGCGGCAGCTCCTACTAGTGCAGGCGCTTGCGGCACATCAACTGCGCCATCTTCGCCGTGTCCGGGCGCTCGACGATGCCTTTTTCGGTAACGATCGCATCGATCAAGTCCGCTGGCGTCACGTCGAACACCGGGTTGAAGGCATGGACATCGGCCCCGACGCGCTTGCCACCGACTTCCAGCAACTCGCGACCATCACGCTCTTCAATCGGAATGTCGTCGCCACTGGCCAGGTTCATGTCGATGGTCGAACTCGGCGCCACCACCATGAAGCGCACACCGTGGTGCATGGCGTTGACGGCCAGTTGATAGGTGCCGATCTTGTTGGCCACATCGCCATTGGCGGTGATCCGGTCAGCGCCGACGATGACCCAGGTAGGGCCTTTGGTCTTCATGATATGCGCGGCGGCGGAGTCGACATTGAGGGTCACGGGAATGCCTTCATTGGCCAGTTCCCATGCAGTCAGCCGCGAGCCCTGCAGCCATGGGCGGGTTTCGTCGACATAGACCTGCTCGACCATCCCCTCGATGAATGCAGCGCGAATCACCCCCAGCGCCGTGCCAAAGCCGCCCGTGGCCAGTGCGCCGGTGTTGCAGTGGGTCAGGATCGCCTGGGCATTGCCCTGATGCTTGCGGATCAGGTCGACACCCAGTTGCGCCATGGTCAGGTTGGCTTCGCGATCACTTTCGTGAATGGCGATGGCCTCGGCCTCCAGCACCTCCAGCGGATCGGCATCGCCTTTCAGGCGATCAAGCCGGTCGTGCATGCGGCCCAGCGCCCAGAACAGGTTGACCGCCGTAGGACGAGAGTCGGCCAGCAGCATGAAATCCTCTTCCAGCGCCGCATACCAGTCGCCACCTTCGGCAATCCGGGCGCGGGCCGCGAGCACGATGCCATAAGCGGCGCTAATGCCGATGGCCGGCGCGCCACGCACCACCATCGAGCGAATGGCCTCGGCCACACCGGCTGCGCTGGTGTAGGCGATCCAGGTTTCCTCGAACGGCAAAATACGCTGATCCAGCAGATGGAGAGCGCCATCACGCCAATCGATGGCCTTTACCTTTTCCGCAGCCAACAGTCGATCGCGCATCCCTCACCCCGCACTCATGAACAAAAGCCGCCGATTATAGCGATCCCCCCGCGAAGACGCTCGGGTATACTTCGCCATCCTTTACAAAAGCACTGGAACCGACCCTCGATGCCGAACACTGCCGCTGCGCTCGACCTGTTATTGCTGCCGACCTGGCTGGTACCCGTCGAACCCGCTGGTGTCGTCCTCAAGGAACATGGCGTGGGCATCCGTGATGGACGCATCGTGTTTATCGGCCCACGTTCCGCCGCACTGAAGCTTAACGCAACCGAAATCCGCGAATTGCCCGACATGCTGCTCAGCCCCGGCCTGATCAATGCCCACGGGCACGCGGCGATGACCCTGTTCCGCGGCCTGGCCGATGACCTGCCATTGATGACCTGGCTGGAAAACCACATCTGGCCCGCCGAAGCCAAGTGGGTCGACGAGGACTTCGTGCGCGACGGCACCGACCTTGCCATCGCCGAGCAAATCAAAGGCGGCATCACCTGCTTCTCTGACATGTACTTCTTCCCGAAGGTTGCCAGCGAACGCGTGCACAACAGCGGCATTCGCGCGCAGATCGCGATTCCGATCCTCGATTTCCCTATTCCGGGCGCCGCTACGGCGGACGAAGCCATTCGTCAGGGCGTTGAACTGTTTGGCGATCTCAAGCACCACGAGCGCATCAAAATCACCTTCGGCCCCCACGCACCCTACACCGTGGGCGACGAAAACCTGGAAAAAATCCGGGTGATCGCCGAGGAACTGGACGCCTCGATCCACATGCACGTGCATGAAACCGCCTTCGAAGTGCAGCAAGCGGTCGAGCAGCGCGGTGAACGCCCGCTGGCCCGCCTGGCGCGCCTGGGCTTGCTGGGGCCGCGCTTCCAGGCGGTTCACATGACCCAGATCAGCGATGAAGACCTGGCCCTGCTGGTAGAAAGCAACAGCAATGTGATTCATTGCCCGGAGTCGAACCTGAAGCTGGCCAGCGGGTTCTGCCCGGTCGAGCGTTTGTGGGAGGCCGGGGTCAATGTCGCGGTCGGCACCGATGGCGCGGCGAGTAACAATGACCTCGACCTGCTCGGCGAAACCCGCACCGCGGCCCTGCTGGCCAAAGCTGTCGCCGGCTCGGCCACCGCGCTGGATGCCCATCGCGCCTTGCGCATGGCCACCCTCAATGGCGCCCGGGCCCTGGGTATCGAGGCCGAAACCGGCTCGCTGGAAATCGGCAAGGCCGCGGACATGGTGGCTTTCGACCTCTCCGGCCTGGCCCAGCAACCGGTCTACGACCCGGTTTCCCAGCTTATATACGCCACCGGTCGGGACTGCGTGAAACACCTTTGGGTGGCCGGCAGGCAACTGCTCGACGACCGTCGCCTGACACGCCTGGATGAACAACAGCTTGGCGCTGTCGCGAAGGCCTGGGGCCAGCGCATCAGCGGCCGTACCGAATCGTAAGCACCCCGGAACACATCCGGGGCAACAGGATTTTTCAAGTTTCAGAGGACTTAAACCATGAGCAACGTCGACTACGCCGAAATCGCCAAATTCGAGGCCCTGGCCCATCGCTGGTGGGACCGCGAAAGCGAATTCAAACCGCTGCACGACATCAACCCGCTGCGGGTCAACTGGATTGACGAGCGGGTCAATCTGGCCGGCAAGAAAGTCCTCGACGTCGGTTGCGGCGGCGGCATCCTCAGCGAAGCCATGGCCCAGCGCGGCGCAACCGTGATGGGTATCGACATGGGCGAAGCGCCGCTGGCGGTTGCCCAGCTGCATCAGCTGGAGTCGGGGGTCAACGTCGAATACCGGCAGATCACCGCCGAAGCCCTGGCCGAGGAAATGCCCGAGCAGTTCGACGTGGTCACCTGCCTGGAAATGCTTGAGCACGTGCCAGACCCGTCTTCGGTCATCCGCGCCTGCTTCCGCATGGTCAAGCCCGGCGGCCAGGTGTTCTTCTCGACCATCAACCGCAACCCCAAGGCGTACCTGTTCGCCATCGTCGGCGCCGAATACATCATGAAGCTGCTGCCGCGTGGCACCCACGACTTCAAGAAGTTCATCCGCCCTTCCGAGCTCGGTGCCTGGAGTCGCATGGCCGGCCTGACCGTCAAGGACATCATCGGCCTGACCTACAACCCGCTGACCAAGCACTACAAGCTGGCCGCCGATGTGGACGTCAATTACATGATCCAGACACTGCGCGAGGAGTAAGCCGATGCGAATCAGAGCAGTTCTTTTCGACATGGACGGCACTCTGCTCGACACCGCGCCAGACTTCATTGCGATCTGTCAGGCGATGCGTGCCGACCGCGGCTTGCCCCCGATGAACGACAAGCACATCCGCGACGAGATTTCCGGCGGCGCCAGGGCAATGGTCGCCGTGACCTTCGCCATGGATCCGGAATCGCCGGGTTTCGAAGCCTTGCGCCTGGAGTTCCTGGAGCGCTACCTCGTCGGTTGTGCGGTGCACAGCAAGCTGTTCGACGGCATGGCCGAGTTGCTCGCCGATATCGAGAAAGCCAACCTGATCTGGGGCGTGGTCACCAACAAGCCATTGCGCTTCGCGGAGCCGATCATGCAACAACTGGGGCTGTCCGAGCGTTCGGCGCTACTGATCTGCCCGGATCACGTGAAGAACAGCAAGCCGGACCCGGAGCCGCTGATCCTGGCCTGCAAGATGCTCGACCTGGACCCGGCCAGCGTGCTGTTCGTTGGCGACGACCTGCGCGACATCGAGTCGGGCCGTGATGCCGGCACCCGGACGGCTGCAGTGACCTTCGGCTACATCCACCCTGACGATAACCCGCGTCACTGGGGTGCGGACGTGGTGGTGGATCATCCGCTGGAGTTGCGCAAGGTTTTGGATAGCGCCCTCTGTGGCTGCTGATTAACGTCAAAAGATCGCAGCCTTCGGCAGCTCCTACAGGGGGCTGCGATCTTTTCAGCTCTATTGATGGATTATGTAGAGGTTTTTTTATGTTTGATTATTCCGCCCGCCCCGAACTGCTCAAGGATCGGGTCATCCTGGTCACCGGCGCAGGACGCGGCATCGGTGCCGCAGCGGCAAAGACTTACGCAGCCCACGGCGCAACCGTGTTGCTGCTGGGCAAGACCGAAGCCAACCTGACCCAGGTCTACGACGAAATCGAAGCCGCCGGGCATCCACAACCGGCAGTGATCCCGTTCAACCTCGAAACCGCCCTGCCCCATCAGTACGATGAGCTGGCGGCGATGATCGAAAGCGAATTCGGGCATCTCGACGGCCTGCTGCACAATGCCTCGATCATCGGCCCGCGCACGCCGATCGAGCAGCTTTCCGGCGAAAACTTCATGCGGGTCATGCAAGTCAACGTCAATGCCATGTTCATGCTCACCAGCACATTGCTGCCGTTGCTCAAGCTGTCGCAGGACGCCTCGGTGGTGTTCACTTCCAGCAGCGTCGGCCGCAAAGGGCGTGCGTACTGGGGCGCTTACGGCGTCTCTAAATTCGCGACCGAAGGCCTGATGCAAACTCTGGCTGACGAAGTCGATACCGTGGCCCCGGTGCGCTCCAACAGCATCAACCCGGGCGCTACCCGCACCAGCATGCGCGCCCAGGCCTACCCGGGGGAAAACCCGCTGAACAACCCGACGCCCGAGGAGATCATGCCGGTCTACCTTTACCTGATGGGCCCGGACAGCACCGGTATCAATGGTCAGGCCTTCAACGCCCAATAAGACCATACGTCGCTTATCGGTGCCGCGCCGGCTTCCCGCCGCGGCACTCGAAGACACCCCGGCACC
This sequence comes from Pseudomonas sp. B1(2018), assembly GCF_003097365.1. NCBI lineage: Bacteria > Pseudomonadati > Pseudomonadota > Gammaproteobacteria > Pseudomonadales > Pseudomonadaceae > Pseudomonas > Pseudomonas sp. B1(2018). The sequence continues at coordinate 220,746 of NZ_PYUK01000003.1, read as the reverse complement.
TGTCAAACAACCGTCACACGCTGCGCCATACCGGTAGTAGTCGAAGCACAACCATTTGATTTAATACGAATTTTATTTTGATGAACCGAATGGCACGACTTTCGCTCTAAGTTTGCTCAGACACGCAACGTGAAAGCAGACGGGGTGAAGCGTGAGTGCAGTCGTTACTCATCTTCCAGAAAGCAGATTAAACTTGTACGAAATGTCCTACGGGACTGATGGACCAGTACGACGCGCAGCCCTAAGCCGCTCTCACCCTGCTTGTAAGACAGCCTTACTGCTCAGGGGCGCACGCCTAATGAAACCACCTTCCCAGACCAACGCAATTGACTTCGATAGCGCCAAATTGCAGCGCCTGGGCTTTGGTCAGCAGCCGCCTCTTCTGGAACGGCCCGTCAGCCTTGCGCAAATGCGCCAGCAACTGGGCCTGCAACTGCAAACCAGTCTGGAACCGCAACGCATTCTTGGGACTTTCTATCGCGAGATTCAGCGATTGGTGCCGTTGGACGCCTTGTGTTACCTGCACAAAAGCAGTGATCTGCGCCTGGAATTCGGCCAGCGTGGCCACCATTCCATCAGTTACAACCTCAGCCACGATGGCGAACACCTGGGTGAACTGATTTTCCGCCGCAATCAACGTTTCAGCGAACAGGAACAGGGCAATCTCGAATCGCTGCTGGCCGCGCTGCTGTTTCCGATGCGCAACGCGCTGCTTTACCGTACTGCCACCCAGAGCGCACTGCGCGACCCGCTGACGGGCACCGGTAACCGCATCGCCATGGACCAGACGCTGCAGAGGGAAATCGAGCTGTCCCGGCGCCATCTGCAACCGTTATCGGTGCTGATGCTGGACATCGATCATTTCAAGCTGGTCAATGACACCCATGGCCACAGCACGGGTGATCACGTGCTCAAGGCGGTTGCCGCCTCGATCAAAAACCAGCTACGCAATGTCGACATGGTGTTCCGCTATGGCGGTGAAGAGTTCCTGATACTGCTGTCCAATACCAGCCGCGAAGCCGCGGCCATGGTGGGTGAACGGCTGCGGTTTGCGGTGCAATCCGAAGAGTACCTGGTCGACGGTCAGACGATCTTGCTGACAGTCAGCCTCGGCTGTTCGACCCTGTTGCCCGGCGAGTCCGCCGACAGCCTGTTGCGACGGGCAGACAGTGCGCTGTATGTGGCCAAGCGCGAAGGGCGTAATCGGCTGGAGATGGCGGGCTGAGTCATTAGCTGCGACACAAGACAATGTGGGAGCGGGCTTGCTCGCGAAGGCGGCGTATCAGCTGACATCTAAGCTGAATGACACTCCGCTTTCGCGAGCAAGTCGAATCGTCGCACCGCCGCTCCCACAGTTTTATTGCGTGATAGCTGAATCAGCCTTCGGCCAATGCCATCCGCTCACGCACGACCGGTGCCCGCTCTGCGTGCTCCAATTGCATGCAACGCTCGAGAAACAGGTACATGTAGTCGTAACTCTTGCAAACGGCCTGGCGCAGTTCCACCTGCAGGGCTTTGCTCGGGTTGGTGCCCGCCAATGTGCAGATGATTTCCAGGGCTTCCCACGGATGGGCATCGTCGTACTGGGCATGCATCTTCAGCCACTTCATCGCCCGCTTGCGATCCTCCTCGGGGAACGAGGCGGCGTAGATACCGTTGGAACAAACCACCGCCGACCATTCACCGGTCGCTCCCTCGATGGCGTAGTTGGTGGCGGCAATCGCAACGATCAGCGAGTCGGCCGAACTGGTGTGCCAGCACCAATGGCTCAACGCGTGAAGCTCCGGTGCAACCTGCTGTGCCTGCAGGTCCTCCAGGCTGACACCGTGCGCGCGACTCCAATGCACCCAGTAATCGGCGTGGTTCAATTCGACGCGGATGTTGCGCATCAGCCAGCGACGGGCCATGTCTTCGCCGGGATGACGAGCGAAGCGGGTCTTGGTCAGGTTTTGTGCCATATACAACGCGAACTGTTCGACCACCGGCCAGCCACCGATCAGGTACTGGCGCATGGTCTTCGCACTGAGTTTGTTGTCTCGCATGCGTTGGTACAGTTCGTGTTCGACAACCCGGCGCTTGCTCTCGCTGCAATCCTGGATCAGGCGCTGGGCCCAGGCAGGGTAACTTGCAGCTTCCATGAGCGGTCCGGTTCGGTTGAATGTGTCGATCACTGTCGAGCTCCTTTTGATTGTGATTGTAAGACCGGCAGGAATTTCAACGGAACGTGCCAGGGGCCTTGAACAACATCGGCTGTGGCCTGGCAGGACGACTCAACAAGCTATCGCTGGTAAACAGATGCGGGCGTTCAATCACATACCCTTGAGCGTAATCCACCCCGATCTCCAGCAATGCCTGCTCGATCTGGGGCGTTTCGACAAACTCGGCAATCGTGCGTTTACCCATGACATGGCCGATGTGATTGATCACCTCGACCATGGCGCGGTTAATCGGGTCGTCCAGCATATCCTTTACGAAACTCCCGTCGATCTTCAAGAAGTCTACAGGCAAATGTTTCAGGTACGCGAATGAGGACATTCCGGCACAAAAGTCGTCCAGTGAAAAATGGCATCCTAAGCCCTTGAGTTCATTAATGAATCTAATGGCACTGCCAAGATTTGAAATAGCACTGGTTTCAGTAATTTCAAAACAAATCATTTCAGGCGGAATCGAATGCGTCACAAACTGTTCACGCAGGAAGTCCAGGAACGCTTCATCCCCGATCGTCGTGCCTGACAGATTGATCGCACACATGGCCAGCGGGCCCTGGCCTTGCTCGGCCCGGCATTGGGCAATGATCTTGAACACGTTCTGCACCACCCAACGATCAAGCGAGCTCATCAGGCCATAACGCTCGGCAGCCGGAATGAAGCTGTCGGGCAAGATCATCCGCCCGGCTTCATCATGCAAACGCAGCAGAATTTCAATATGCCCGCCGTCCCGCTCGACATGACCCAAGGGGACGATTTCCTGTGCGTACAGACAGAATCGATCTTCCTCCAGCGCCATGTGCAAACGTTGCACCCAGGCCATTTCGCCGAAACGCAGGGACAGTTCCGAGTCATCCGGATGATAAACCTGGACCCGGTTGCGGCCCTTTTCCTTGGCCATGTAGCACGCCATGTCAGCAGCACGCAGCGAAACTTCGAGCGTCGTCGGATTCTGCGCGACATGAACCAGCCCGATGCTGACAGTGGTGACGAAAGGTCGACCCTTCCAGACAAAATGCAGATTTTGCACAGTCTGGCGCAGGCTTTCGGCAATTTTCTCCGCCGCTTCCGGCGCGCAGTTTTCCAGCAGGATGCCGAACTCGTCACCGCCAAGGCGCGCCAGGGTATCGCCTTCGCGCAGCCCCGATTGCAGCAAGGCGCAGATATGCCGCAACAGTTCGTCGCCCGCCGCATGGCCGCAGGTATCGTTGACCAGTTTGAACTGATCCAGATCGAGGAACATCAGCGCATGGCGCCCCGAGTAGCGGGTCAGGTTGTGCAGCGCCTGTTCCAGGCGATATTCGAACTCACGGCGATTGGCGAGTCCGGTCAAGGCATCGTGCGTCGCCTGCCATGACAGATTGGCGATGTATTGCCGCTCCTGGGTCATGTCATGCAGCACCAGCACCGTCCCGCTGACTTTGCCGGCATTGCGGATGGGCGCGCCCACCAGCGTGACCGACACCGTGCTGCCGTCCAGGCGTTGAATCAGCCTGGAGTGCTCGCTGCCGCCACTGAGCTGGCCGCTGAGAATATGCTCGATAAGGGTGAAGCCATCGGTCTGGGCCTCTTCGTCCAACAGGTTGAACAGCGCCGCCAGCGGCAAGCCTGTCGCCTGCTCGGCCTTCCAGTGGGTCAATGCCTCGGCCGCCGGATTCATGTAGGCAATCGCACCGGAAACATCGGTGGTGATCACGCCGTCGCCAATCGATTGCAGGGTGATCTGCGCCCGTTCTTTCTCAAGCTGCAGCGCATCGGCGAAGGCATGGCGCTGCTTGAGCAGCTTGTGGGTGCGCATCAGCGCCAGTGCAATCAATCCAAGCGCAGTGGCGAGGTTAGTCAGCAGCAGCAGACGAAGAATGACCCGCGACCCTTCCCCCAGCGCATCACTGAAGGCTTTCGCAGCCGGAGTCACTTCATCATTGATCGCGAAGATCTGCTCCTTCCAGCGCTGGATATCCGCAACAGAGGCAGGCCTGGCATTGATGTGCTGATGCATGTCCCTGGCAACGTCGTCGAGCTTGGCCAGATAGGCATCCCCAACGGTCCACAGGTCGATGGCTTTTTCGAGGTAACTGAAGTGACGAAAGTTGAGGTACAGCCAGATCAGGCTGGAAACGTCGTCCGGGTGGTTGCCGCCCTTGAGAATCGCCAGGCGCGCCGCTTCGATGTTCGGCGGATGCTGATCCAGCGCCACACGCAATTCATGCCCGCCTTGGGGCACGGAAATGGCGTTCTGGTACTTATGAAATGTCCCTTCGTCGCCGCTGTCGGCGTAGAGGTTGAGGTAATAGATGGCATCTTTCTGGCCCTTGGACCAAAGGCTTTCGCCGGCAACATAGCCGCGAACAGCCGACAGCACATAAAGGCTAACGCCGCCCAGCAAGGCTTGAAACAACACAACGGCGATAAATGGCCAGACAATGCCCAACAACCGTGGCGTTCCGAGAGTCCGCGTTTGATTCATGAGGTCCCTTGCATTAGCACTGCTTGCTCGTCTTCCGGACGAAATCGCTAACGCTAGACTAGGTTGCGATTCCGATCCCGGCAAGCGACAAGCTATGCCCGGAGGGTGTATCGCGGCCACTGAATTCGGCCGCGACGATGTTTTTTTATAATATTGATGACATCCGGCTACAACCGCTGCAAGTGACCGTATAGCTTGGCGTACAAACCACCGTCGGCAATCAGTTGTTGATGATCGCCATCTTCTGCGATCTGGCCGCCGTCGAACACCAGCACTCGGTCGGCCTGTTTCACCGCAGACAGGCGGTGGGCAATGATCAACGTGGTGCGGTTGCTCAGAAACCGCGCCAGGGCCTGGTGCAGGTTGTATTCGGTGGCGGCATCCAGCGCAGAGGTGGCTTCGTCGAGAATCACCACCTTGGGCTCGGCCAGCACCATCCGGGCGATGGCCAGGCGTTGGCGCTGTCCGCCGGACAAACGCACGCCGGAGCGCCCGACGACGCTGTCCAGGCCATTCGGCAAATCCCGTACCGTGCCGTGCAATTGGGCGATTTCCAGTGCATGCCAGCAAGCCTCGTCACTGCGCTCGCGACCCATGGTCAGGTTGGCCCGGATAGTGTCGTTGAACAGCGCCGGATGTTGCAGGACCACGGCAACATTTTCCCGCACGGTTTCCAGACCAATCTCCTGCTGGGTCGAACCGCCAAAGCGAATGGTTCCGGCCAACGGCGTGTACAAGCCCAGCAGCAGTTGCACCAGCGTGCTCTTGCCCCCGCCACTGGCGCCGACGATCGCGACCTTTTCGCCGGGGGCGATGGACAGGTTCATCTGGTTCAGGACCAGTTCATCGCCATAACCAAAGCTCAACCCTTGTACTTCCAGCCCGACCGTCTCGCGCCCGATGAACGGGTCGACGCCGCCCGGGTATTCAGGCTCATCCGCGCGCGACAGCAGCTCATTGATCCGCGACAGCGCACCACCGGCAGCGTAGTAGGCATATTGCAGGTTCAGCAGCTGTTCGACCGGACCGATCATGAACCACAGGTAGCTGAACACCGCGAGCATCTGGCCGATGGACAGGTCGGAGAACAACACCGTGAGCATGGCCGCAGCGCGGAAAATATCGATGCCGAACTGGAACAACAAACCGCTGGCCCGGTTCGACGCGTCGGTTTTCCATTGCGAATTCACCGCATAGTCGCGCACGTCACGAGCGCGTTGCCCCAAGCGACCGAGGAAAAACCCCTGACGGTTGCCGGCGCGAACTTCCTGGATGGCATCGAGGGTTTCGGTCAGCGCCTGGGTAAAGCGCGAAGTGCTGTCGTTCTCGAGCTTCTTCAGGTGCTTGACCCGTTTGCCCAACTGCACCGTGGCGTAGATCACCAGCGGGTTGAACAGCAGGATCAGCAATGCCAGTTTCCAGTGCATCCACATCAGAATGCCCGCCGTACCGACCAGGGTCAGCATGGCCACGAGGAAACGGCTCAGGGTTTCACCGACGAATTTGTCCAGCGTGTCCAGATCGGTGACCAGATGCGTGGTCACCGTGCCGCTGCCCAGGCTTTCGTATTCACCCAGCGAGATACGCTTGAGCCGTTCGATCAGGCGTATGCGAATGCGGTAGACGATGTCCTTGGCCAACCCGGCGAACAATTTCGCCTGCACCACGTTGAACAGCAACGCCGTACACCTCAGGGTCAAGGTCACCAGCAGCATCAGGCCGATGTAGCCCGCCGCTTTTTGCCAGCCTTCGGGCAGCGCGTGGTTCATGATCTTCAACGCGGCGTCACCGTGCCCCAGCAACACCTCGTCCACCAGCAACGGCAGGAGCAAGGGAATCGGCACGCTGCACAAGGTCGCCAGCACGGCCACGCCGTTGGCGATCCAAAGGGACTTCTTGTGATGCAGGGCCAGACGACGGATTTCCGCCCAGCTCAGACGGTCGACACGTTTAGCGGCAGCGACGTCATCGGGCAAGTCATGCACAGGCAGCGCGCTCCAGCCAGCGGCCGAGCAGCGGGGACAGCACACTCAGAGGCTGATAGCCGTTGGTCAGCAATGCCAATTGACCCTTGCGCTCAGCGAGCAATGTAGGAAAACCGGCGATGCCCAGGTCCTGGACCCAGGTGAAATCGGCGGCGGTGGCGGCGTGCATGTCAGCCCGATCGAAAGCGCCGGCGAACTCGATGCGCGGCAGACCGGCCTGTTCTGCCAACTCGACCAACACGCTGGCCTGGGTGACATCGCGGCCTTCGGCATAAAATGCGTGCTGAATCAGCCCGAGCAGTTTCAACGCGCAATCCGGCGCCAGGCTGCGCGCCGTCACCAAGGCCCGGCAGGCCGGTTCGGTATCGTAGACAAAACCGTCGGGCAGCGCGCCGTCGAGCTTGAACGGCTGGCCAGTGGCCTCGTTGACCGCCTGCCAATGCTCAAAAATATAGCGTCGGGTGGTCGGCTCCAGCGCCGCACCGCTACCGGTGCGCAAACCACCCACGATCAGATGCACATCCACACCCGCGGCTTGCGCCTGCTCGACCAGCGCGTTGGCCACCGGGGCGAACCCCCAGCACCAGGAACACATCGGATCCATCACATAGAGCAGGCGCGCAGACATGGTTCAGGCCTCGGTGGATGCTTGCTTGTAGTTGTAGCCGATCGGGTGAGGCTGGTTACGAGCCTTGGCCAGCTCGATCTGCTTCTGCCGGTCGATGGCACTGCGACGGGTCTTCTCACTCAGCTTATCCCAGCAATGCGGGCAACTGATGCCGGCCACGTAATGCTCGGACGCGCGGTCTTCGATGCTGACCGGTGTGCGGCAGGCATGACATTGATCGTAGTCACCTTCGCTCAGGTCGTGACGCACGGTCACGCGGTTGTCGAACACGAAGCAGTCGCCCTGCCACTTGGTTTCTTCCTGCGGCACCTCTTCGAGGTACTTCAGGATGCCGCCCTTGAGGTGGTAGACCTCACCGAAGCCCTCGCTGAGCATGTAGCTCGACGCCTTCTCGCAGCGGATGCCGCCGGTGCAGAACATCGCGACCTTCTTGTGCACGGCCGGATCGAAGTTGGCTTTGATGTAGTCGGGAAATTCGCGAAAACTGGTGGTTTTCGGGTCGATGGCGCCTTCGAAGGTGCCAATCGAGACTTCGTAATCGTTACGGGTGTCGATCAACAGCACTTCCGGGTCGCTGATCAGCGCGTTCCAGTCTTGCGGGTCGACGTAGGTACCGACCTTCTTGTTCGGGTCCACGCCTTCCACGCCAAGGGTGACGATTTCTTTCTTGAGTTTGACTTTGGTGCGGTAGAACGGCTGCTCGTCGCAGTACGACTCTTTATGGTCGATGTCGTCCATGCGCGGATCGTTCTTGAGCCAGGCCATCAGCCCGTCGATGCCTTCGCGGCTGCCGGACACGGTGCCGTTGATGCCTTCTTCGGCAATCAGCAGGGTGCCTTTGATGCCGTTGTCGATCATCGCTTGCAGCAGGGGCTCGCGCAGGGCGACGTAATCTTCCAGGGTGACGAACTTATACAGTGCCGCCACGACAATCTGTTGTGTCATGGGTAAATCTCCAGGTGGCTACCCTCGTAAGGGGTGAACCGGATGCGAAAAAAAACGCGCCGGGTGAGCGGCGCGTTGGGCATTCTAACAAAAAAGATCGCAGCCTGCGGCAGCTCCTACATGGGAATACAATTTCCTGTAGGAGCTGCCGCAGGCTGCGATCTTTTGATCTTAATGCTTGCTGCCGCCAGCACAGGTCGGCGAGGCCGGAGCCGCGTCGATCTGTGCCCATTCCTCTGGCGTGTAGGTATGCAGCGCCAACGCATGGAACTCGCCCATCAGCTCGCCTAGCGTGCCGTAGACTTTCTGGTGACGCTTGACCCGATTCAGGCCATCGAACTGCGCGCTGACCACCACGGCCTTGAAATGGGTTTGCAGCCCAAGGCTGTGCATGTGGCTCTCATCCAGCACTTGCAGATGCTCGGGCTGAAGCAGCGCCAGCGTCGATTCGATGCGTTGTTGCATAGTCATACCGAACTCCGCTTAAGGCTTTTTCTTGGCGGGTGCAGCCGCGTCTTTCGGGGTCAGCTCGGCGGTCATGTCAGCCAGCAGCTTGTTGACCACCGGCACCGCGCTTTCCAGCTTGGACTGGGTCATCTGGGCCGATTGCTGGGTCAGCTGGGGCATTTTTTCCATGACTTTCTTGCCCAGTGGCGACTGGTAGAACGCAACCAGGTCCTTGAGCTCGGATTCGCTGAAGTTGCTGGTGTACAGCTTGACCATGTCCGGCTTCAGCTTGTTCCAGCCAATGGCCTGGTCCAGAGCGGCGTTAGCCTTGGCCTGGTAGGTTTCCAGTACGGCTTTTTTCGATTCAGGGGCTTTGGTCTGTTCGAAACGCTGGGCAAACATCTGCTGTACTTGCATGTACACCGGGGTGCCCAGTTTGTCAGCATGCGCCATGGTCAGGAAAGCCTCGGCACTGGCGTTATGGCTGGCGGTGTCGGCGAGAACCTGGCCGCTGGCGCAGACCAAAGCAACGGCGGTACAGATGGCACGAAGACGAGTCATCGAGTTTCCTTTTCTAGCTGGCGAGGTAAGACCCCAAGGGCCTCCATTCTGCGCCTAAAAAAGTGTGTCGCTCAACCCCAAGCCTTGTCGCACCTGATTTAGAGGGGTTGAATGGTCAAATACAGACTGATGGAACCACGGCCGTCGATCACGGCCTAAACTGCGCAATCGGACCTACAGGAGTGAGCAAGATGAGCCGTATCGAAACCGACAGCCTCGGCCAGGTTGAAGTCCCGGATGAAGCCTATTGGGGTGCTCAGACGCAACGCTCGCTGATCAACTTCGCCATCGGCAACGAACGCATGCCGCTGGCGGTGTTGCATGCCCTGGCGCTGATCAAGAAAGCCGCGGCGCGGGTCAATGATCGCAACGGCGACCTGCCCGCCGATATCGCCCGTCTGATCGAGCAGGCCGCCGACGAGGTGCTCGCCGGCGACCACGACGACCAGTTTCCGCTGGTGGTCTGGCAAACCGGCAGTGGCACCCAGAGCAACATGAACGTCAACGAAGTGATCGCCGGTCGCGCCAACGAGCTGGCCGGCAACCCCCGTGGCGGCAAGTCCCCGGTGCACCCCAACGATCACGTCAATCGCTCCCAGAGCTCCAACGACTGCTTCCCCACCGCCATGCACATCGCCGCCGTCCAGGCGGTGCAACAGCACTTGCTGCCGGCGATCAGCGAGCTGTCCGGCGGCCTGGCCGAGCTGGCTGCTCGTCATATGAAGCTGGTCAAGACCGGTCGCACCCACATGATGGATGCGACACCGATCAGCTTCGGCCAGGAAATCTCCGCCTTCATTGCGCAACTCGATTACGCCGAGCGGGCGATCCGCAGCGCACTGCCTGCGGTCTGCGAGCTGGCCCAGGGCGGCACTGCGGTCGGTACCGGGCTGAATTCGCCCCACGGTTTCGGTGAAGCCATCGCCGCCGAACTGGCCGCCCTCTCCGGCTTGCCGTTTATCACCGCGCCGAACAAATTCGCCGCACTGGCCGGCCATGAGCCGCTGACCACGCTGTCCGGCGCACTGAAAACCCTCGCCGTGACCCTGATGAAAATCGCCAACGACCTGCGCCTGCTGGGCTCCGGGCCCCGCGCCGGCTTTGCCGAAGTCAGGCTCCCGGCCAATGAACCGGGCAGCTCGATCATGCCGGGCAAGGTCAACCCGACCCAGTGCGAAGCGCTGTCGATGCTGGCCTGCCAGGTGCTGGGCAATGACGTCGCTATCGGCTTTGCGGCCAGTCAGGGCCACTTGCAGTTGAACGTGTTCAAACCGGTGATCATCCATAACCTGCTGCAATCGATCCGATTGCTCGGTGATGGCTGCAGCAACTTCCAGCAGCATTGCGTGGCCGGCCTGGAGCCGGATGCGGAAAAAATGGCTGAACACCTGGAACGTGGCTTGATGCTGGTGACGGCGCTGAACCCGCACATTGGTTACGACAAATCGGCGGAGATCGCCAAGAAGGCCTATAGCGAAGGACTGACCTTGCGTGAGGCGGCGTTGCAGTTGGGGTATCTGACCGATGAGGAATTCGATGCCTGGGTAAGGCCGGAGAATATGCTGGAGGCCGGGGCCAAGGGCTGAATTCTGTAGCGCCTGATAGTCCGTCATCGCGGGCAAGCCACGCTCCCACAGATTTTGCGTCGTTGACAATTTTCATGAACGACTCGAAACCTGTGGGAGCGTGGCTTGCCCGCGATGAACGATGACGCGGTCTAACTGGCTGCCATCCGCACCTTCCGCGCCTTCAACCCCGCAATCAACGATGGCCCCAACGCCACCAGCGCCGACCCCAGCACCACCAGCACCGCACCGCCATAACCCAACCCATTGATCGTCTCGGCATGCACATAGTCGGGCCACAGCCATGCCGCCATGGCAACCGCCGCAAAAGTCACCAACGGCGTGATGGCCAGCGTCGCGCTGACCCGGGAAGCTTCCCAGTGGGCCAGGGCCTCGGCAAACGCGCCATAGGCAATCAGGGTGTTGAGGCAGCACGCCAGCAGCAACCAACCCTGCAAGGGGTTCAGTTGCAGCGCTTCGAGCGGATGCACCCAGGGCGTCAGCAGCGCCGCGCAAAACAGGTAGATCACCATCATCACCTGCAGCGAGTTCCACACCGTCAGCAATTGCTTCTGCCCCAGGGCATAGAAGGTCCAGACCGTGGACGCCAGCAGCACCAGCAGCACGCCGGCGGTGTAGTCGGTCAGCGACGTGAGCAATTCACTCAAACGCTGGTTGAAGAACAGCGCAAAGCCGATCAGCAGCACCAGCAAGCCAATCCCCTGCCCCAGGCTGAAGCGTTCCTTGAACACAAACAGACTGGCGATCAGCAGCATGATCGGCCCCATCTGCACCACCAGTTGCGCGGTGCCGGGGCTGAGCAGGTTCAGGCCCATCAAATACAGGACATAGTTGCCCACCAGGCCGAGCACAGCCATCAGCACCAGCCAGCCACCGCGAGGACCGAGCACTTTGCGGCTGGGCAGGCGCCTGGTAGCCGCCAGGTAAATGAACAGGCAACCGCCAGACACCAGCAGGCGAAACCAGGTCACCGTCACCGGGTCCATCACCAGCAACACTTGCTTGAGCTTGATCGGCAGGATTCCCCACAACAACGCGGTCAGCAAGGCCAGGAACAGACCGTAAACCCAGCGACCCGATGAAATGTGCATGTGAACCCCGAAGCCAACTGACAGGAGCCGTCATTCTAGGCGCACGGCGGTGACGCACACAGGGACAGTTACGGTCTGGCCGCGAATGAAACTGTGCAGGTCGTAATCTTCGGGGGATGATTTTAGACCGCGGCGCGCCCATCGCGAGCAAGCTCGCTCCCACAGGTTCTTTGGTCACCACAAAACCTGTGGGAGCGAGCTTGCTCGCGATGGCTATCTAACTGACAACGAGGAACATCGAGGCTTACCGCACCGCTTCAAACAACCCCGTAGCCCCCATCCCCCCACCCACGCACATGGTGACGATGCCGTAACGCAAATTGCGCCGCTGCAATTCACGCACAAGGTGCCCGACCTGACGCGAACCGGTCATGCCGAACGGGTGGCCGATGGAAATCGAGCCGCCGTTGACGTTGTACCGGGCGTTGTCGATTTCCAGGCGATTACGGCTATAGAGGCACTGCGAAGCGAACGCCTCGTTGAGTTCCCACAGATCGATGTCGGCAACTTGCAAGCCTTTGGCCTTGAGCAGTTTCGGCACCGAAAACACCGGGCCGATGCCCATCTCGTCCGGTGCGCAACCAGCCACGGTAAAACCGCGAAAGAAGGCTTTCGGCTTGAGCCCCAGTTCCAGTGCCTTTTCCAGGCTCATCACCAGGGTCATGGACGCGCCGTCCGACAGTTGCGAAGAGTTGCCGGCCGTGACCGAGCCATCTTCGGCGAACACCGGTTTCAAGCCGGCCAGGCTTTCCAGGGTGGTGTCGGGGCGGTTGCAGTCGTCGCGGTCGACAATGCCGTCGAGGATCTGCGCCTGGCCGGTCGCCTTGTCTTCGACGCGGTACTTCACCGCCATCGGCACGATTTCATCAGTGAACAGCCCGGCGGCCTGAGCCTCGGCGGTACGCTGCTGGCTTTGCAGCGCGTACAGGTCCTGCTCTTCCCGGCTGACGTTGTACCGACGCGCGACGATTTCAGCCGTCTGGCCCATCGGGAAGTAGATGCCCGGCACCTGCTCCTTGAGCAGCGGGTTGATCAGGTTGTCGGTGTTGACGCTTTTCATGGTCAGGCTGATGGACTCGACGCCACCGGCGACGATGATGTCGCTGCAACCCGAAGCGATCTGGTTGGCGGCGATGGCGATCGCCTGCAAGCCCGAGGAACAGAAGCGGTTGAGGGTCATGCCGGCCGTGCCGATGCCCAGGCGCGACAGCACCGCGACATTGCGCCCGATATTGAAACCCTGGGCGCCTTCGTTGGAACCGGCGCCAACGATGCAGTCCTCGACGCTTGCCGGATCGATACCGGTGCGCGCCAACAGGGCATCGACGCAGTGTGCCGCCATGTCGTCCGGGCGGGTCATGTTGAATTTGCCGCGAAAGGATTTGGCCAGGCCGGTCCGCACGCTGTCGACGATCACCACTTCACGCATGGCATACCTCATTGTTGTTGTCGGTTGAGAGTGGACCGAGCATAAGTCCAGCCCTTCACCGACCGCGACAATCATTCACCCCGCGTATGCGCAACCATCGCCTCAATCCTTGTCCTTCTGCTTCTTGCGCTCATGCCGGTCGGATTTTTCAAAAGCCTCCTCCAGTGCCCGGTTGATGGTGCGCAAGACTTTGACTCGCGCCCAGCGCTTGTCGTTGGCTTCCACCAGGGTCCATGGCGCAATCTCGGTGCTGGTACGGTCGACCATGTCGCCGACCGCTGCGCGATAGTCATCCCATTTTTCACGGTTGCGCCAGTCATCTTCAGTGATCTTGAAGCGCTTGAAGGAAATCTTTTCGCGCTCCTCAAAGCGCTCCAGTTGCGTCCGTTTGTCGATGGACAGCCAGAACTTGACCACGATCACACCGGCGTCGACGAGTTGTTCCTCGAAATCGTTGATTTCGCCGTAGGCACGCAGCCAGTCTGCCGGACTGCAAAACCCTTCGATGCGCTCCACCAACACCCGTCCATACCAGGAGCGGTCGAACACGGTGAACTTGCCCCGGGCCGGGAGGTGCCGCCAGAAGCGCCACAGATAGGGTTGCGCCCGCTCCTCTTCGGTGGGTGCGGCAATCGGCACGATGCTGTATTGGCGCGGATCAAGCGCCGCCGCCACCCGGCGGATCGCCCCGCCCTTGCCTGCCGCGTCGTTGCCCTCGAACACCGCCACCAGCGCATGGCGACGCATGCGTTTATCACGCATCAACCCGGAAAAACGCGCCTGCTCGGTGATCAGCTGTTCTTCGTAATCCTCCTTCTCCAGGTGCAGGCTCAGGTCCAGGCTGTCGAGCAGGTTCACTTGATCGACACTGGGGAACACTGGCGCTGCGCTGACCTTCTCCGGATGGATCGTTGGCCGTTGCAATGCGCCCTGCAGGCCCGCCAGCAGAATCCGCCCCACGGCCAGACTGCGATAATGGGCATCCGCCCCGGCGATCACATGCCAGGGTGCATAGTCGCGGCTGGTACGGCGCAGCACCCGCTCGCCATACTTCACGAACCTGTCGTAGGTTTCCGATTGCTGCCAGTCCAGCGGGCTGATGCGCCAGCTGTGCAGCGGGTCGTCGGCCAGCGCCTTGAGGCGTGCCTTCATTTGCTTCTTGGAAAGGTGAAACCAGAACTTGAAGATCAGCGCACCTTCATCGCAGAGCATCTTTTCCAGGCGCTCGGCGGCATTGATCGCCTGGTCGAGTCGCGGATCCTTGAACTCACCGTGGACCCGCCCCTGCAACATCTGGCTGTACCAGTTGCCGAAGAAAATCCCCATGCGGCCCTTGGCCGGAAGCATCCGCCAGTAGCGCCAGGCCGGCGGCCGTGCCAGTTCTTCGTCGGTTTGCTGATCGAAGGTACGGACCTCGATCAGGCGCGGATCCATCCACTCATTAAGCAACTTGATCGTCTCGCCCTTGCCGGCACCTTCGATGCCATTGATCAAAATGATCACCGGAAAGCGGCGTTGCTGCTGCAATTCGAACTGCGCATCCAGCAACGCTTCGCGCAGGGCCGGTTCTTCGGCGTCATAGGTTTCTTTGTCGATGGCGTGATCGATTTCGGCGGATTCGAACATGGATGACTCCCTTCCAGATGTGAGCAAGACTAGCGGATTGAACTGAAGGCCAGCAGAGTTTTTCCCTAACGCCACCAACACCTGTGGCGAGGGGGCTTGCCCCCGTTCGGCTGCGAAGCAGTCGTAAAACCAGCCAACCGGATTTACCTGACAGACCCAGTAGGCTGATTTCAGGGCCGCTTCGCGACCCAACGGGGGCAAGCCCCCTCGCCACAAAGAGCTTGGCCACGCGGTCAATCGGCTAGAATGGCGACCTTGCCGTTGCCGAGCCTGCCATGAAACCTGTATTGCCCCACGCCCAACTCGACTGGGACGACCAAGGTCGCCCGTATTCGCGAGTGTTCGATGATGTGTATTTCTCCGACAAATCGGGGCTGGACGAAACCCGCTACGTGTTCATCGAGCAGAACCGTTTGGCGGAGCGCTTTGCGGCCTTGCCCGACGGCGGGCGGCTGGTCATCGGTGAAACGGGGTTTGGCACCGGGCTGAATTTCCTGTGCGCCTGGCAGGTGTTCGAGCAACACGCCGCGACCGGTGCGCGGCTGCATTTTGTCAGCGTCGAAAAGTACCCGTTGAGCCCGGCCGACTTGCAACGAGCCCTGGCGCTGTGGCCGGAACTCAAGGTGTTTGCCGATCAACTGCTTGAGCAGTACGTAGCCATCCATCAGGGCTTTCAGCGCCTGACACTCGACCACGGTCGCGTCACCCTGACCCTGCTGATCGGCGACGCGCTGCAACAACTGCCCCAACTCGACGCCCGGATCGACGCCTGGTTCCTCGACGGTTTCGCTCCGGCGAAAAACCCTGACATGTGGACCGCCGAACTGTTTGCCGAACTGGCGCGCCTGGCCGCGCCCGGTGCCTCCATCAGCACCTTCACCAGCACCGGTTGGGTGCGTCGCCTGCTCAACGCCGCCGGTTTCAAGATGAAACGCACCCCGGGCATCGGCCACAAATGGGAAATCCTGCGTGGCGAGTTCCTCGGCTGGCCCCACGACGTACCCGCTCCGGCGCCTGACAAACCCTGGTTTGCCCGACCTGCACCGCCGAGCGGCGAACGCCGGGCACTGGTGATCGGCGCAGGGCTGGCCGGTTGTGCCAGCGCCGCCAGCCTGGCCGCACGCGGCTGGCAAGTGACGTTGCTGGAGCGTCACGACGACATCGCCCGGGAAGCTTCGGGCAATCCGCAGGGCGTGCTCTACCTGAAGTTATCGGCCCATGGCACGACGCTGTCGCAAATGATCGTCAGCGGATTCGGCTACACCCGGCGACTGCTCGAACACTTGCAACGGGGCCGCGACTGGGACGATTGCGGCGTGTTGCAACTGGCCTTCAATGCCAAGGAAGCCGAACGCCAGGCGCAATTGGCGGCGGCGTTTGCGCCGGACCTGTTGCACCTGCTGGATCAATCCAGGGCCCAGGCCGTGGCCGGGATCGGGCTGGAACACGGGGGCCTGTTCTATCCGCAAGGCGGCTGGGTCCACCCACCGGCGCTGTGCCAGTGGCAGGCCGGACATCCGCAGGTCCAACTGCTCACGCATTGCGATGCGCTGGAACTGCGCAAGGTCGAGGATCAGTGGCAAGCCTGGAACGGCGAGCAATTGCTTGCCAGCGCCCCCGTGGTGGTTCTCGCCGGTGCTGCGGAAATCCAGCGTTTCCCCGAGAGTGCCGGGTTGCCGCTCAAACGCATCCGCGGGCAAATCACCCGCCTGGCGCAAACACCGCAAAGCCAGGCCCTGAGCACTGTGGTGTGCGCCGAAGGTTATGTCGCTCCGGCACGCTTGGGCGAACACACCCTGGGGGCCAGTTTCGATTTCAACAGCGATGACCTGACGCCGACCACGGCTGAACACCTGGGCAACCTGGCCATGCTCGAGGAGATTTCCCACGATCTGGTCGAGCGCCTGGAGATCGACCGCCTCGACCCCGAGAGCCTCCAGGGGCGCGCCGCGTTTCGCTGTACCAGTCCCGACTACCTGCCAATCGTCGGCCCTTTGGCCGACACCCAGGCCTTCGCTCAGGCCTATGTCGCGCTGGGCAAGGACGCCCGACAGGTGCCGGACATCGAATGCCCGTGGCTCGACGGTTTGTACGTCAACAGCGGCCACGGCTCGCGCGGCCTGATCACCGCGCCGCTGTCCGGAGAACTGCTGGCAGCCTGGCTGGACAACGAACCCCTGCCGTTGCCCAGAAGCGTGGCCGAAGCCTGTCATCCCAACCGGTTTGCGTTACGGCGCCTGATCCGGGGCAAATAGCCGATACCGCCGTCGAGAGCGCCCGCACAGCGGCTCTCGGCCCCGGCTTCGCCCGCTTATAACTCATCGATATAAAACTCCCCTTGCCGAGGCGGGTCAGTTTCTGAGTACCCGCCATTTTGGCGCGGTATCGATTGACCCTCCCCAACGGAAAAACCGGTAAGGAATTTATGTGCGGATTAGCTGGCGAGTTACGTTTTGATCATCAACCTGCAGACCTTGCAGCCGTTGAACGAATCACCCATCACCTGGCCCCTCGCGGCCCCGACGCCTGGGGGTTTCATAGCCAGGGGCCGGTTGCCCTGGGCCATCGGCGCCTGAAAATCATGGACCTGTCGGACGGCTCGGCGCAGCCGATGATCGACCCGCAATTGGGCCTGTCCCTGGCCTTCAACGGCGCTATCTACAATTTTCCGGAATTGCGTGCCGAGCTTGAAGGCTTGGGTTACAGCTTCTATTCCGGTGGCGACACTGAAGTCTTGCTCAAGGGCTATCACGCCTGGGGCGAAGCCTTGCTGCCGAAACTCAACGGCATGTTTGCCTTTGCCGTCTGGGAGCGCGATGCCCAACGCCTGTTCATCGCCCGCGACCGTCTTGGCGTAAAACCCTTGTACCTGTCGCGCACCGGCCAGCGTTTGCGCTTTGCCTCAGCTCTGCCGGCCTTGCTCAAGGGCGGCGACATCAATCCGGTCCTCGATCCGGTGGCGCTCAATCACTACCTGAATTTCCACGCCGTGGTCCCGGCTCCGCGCACGTTGCTGGCGGGCATCGAAAAACTACCGCCAGCCACCTGGATGCGCATCGAAGCCGATGGTTGCACCGAGCAGAAAACCTGGTGGACCCTGGCCTACGGCCCCCACGACGACGAGAAAAACCTGACCCTCGAAGACTGGCGCGACCGGGTGCTCGACAGCACCCGCGAAGCCGTCGCGATTCGTCAACGTGCGGCGGTCGATGTTGGCGTGCTGCTGTCCGGCGGTGTCGACTCGAGTCTGCTGGTGGGCCTGTTGCGGGAAGTCGGCGTGGACAATCTGTCGACCTTCTCCATCGGTTTCCAGGATGCCGGCGGCGAGCGCGGTGACGAGTTCCAGTACTCCGGCCTGATCGCCCGGCACTACGGCACGCAGCATCACCAATTGCGCATCGATGAAAAAGAGATCATCGAACAACTGCCCGCCGCGTTCCGCGCCATGAGCGAACCGATGGTCAGTCACGACTGCATCGCCTTCTTCCTGTTGTCCCGCGAAGTGGCCAAACACTGCAAGGTCGTCCAGAGCGGCCAGGGCGCCGACGAACTGTTCGCCGGCTACCACTGGTATCCGCAAGTGGACGGTGCGAGCGATCCCTATGCCGCGTACCGCGACGCATTTTTCGACCGCAATTACGACGACTACGCGGCGACCGTGCAGCCAAAATGGCTGACCGCCAATGACGCCGCCGGTGATTTCGTCAAAGCCCATTTCGCCCAGCCCGGTGCCGATGCGGCGGTGGACAAGGCCTTGCGTCTGGACAGTACGGTGATGCTGGTGGACGACCCGGTCAAACGCGTCGACAACATGACCATGGCCTGGGGTCTGGAAGCGCGCACGCCGTTTCTCGACTATCGCCTGGTCGAGCTGTCGGCCAGGATTCCGGGGCGTTTCAAACTGCCGGACGGCGGCAAGCAAGTCTTGAAAGAAGCCGCGCGCCTAGTGATTCCCAGTGAAGTGATCGACCGCAAGAAAGGTTACTTCCCGGTGCCGGGTCTCAAGCATTTGCAGGGCGATACGCTGGAGTGGGTGCGTGAATTGCTGCTCGATCCGAGCCAGGATCGCGGCCTGTTCAACCCGGCAATGCTCGACCGTCTGCTGACCGATCCCCAGGGACAATTGACGCCGTTGCGCGGCTCCAAGCTGTGGCAACTGGCGGCCCTCAACCTGTGGCTCAGTGAACAAGGAATCTGACCGATGAAACCTCACGCCACGGCTTTCAGCCAACGCCTGTTGCGCGGCCAGTCGCCTTCCTACGAACGTTTGCAGGCGCGTCTGGCCGAGGATGGCAGTGAACTCGGCGCCGCGCCGATTGCCGTGCATTGCGGTTGGGGTCGCTTGTTGATCGGCCACACCTTTGCCGATGCGGCGAGCCTCGCCGCGGAGTTGCTCAACGAGCACCCCGGCGAACGGGACATCGCGCTGTACGTCGCCGCGCCCCAGCAGGTGCTGGGGCTGGAGCCGGCGCAGCTGTTCCTCGACCCGTCCGACACCTTGCGCCTGTGGTTCAGCGACTACCGCCAGGCGACCCGGGTGTTTCGTGGATTTCGCATTCGACGCGCGCAGAGCGACGCCGATTGGCAGGCCATCAACCAGCTGTATCAGGCGCGCGGCATGCTGCCGATCGATGCCACCCTGCTCACTGCGCGCCACCTGGGCGGCCCGGTGTACTGGCTAGCGGAAGACGATGACAGCGGCGCGGTCATCGGCAGCGTCATGGGCCTCAATCATGCAAAAGCCTTCAACGATCCGGAACACGGCAGCAGTCTCTGGTGCCTGGCGGTCGACCCGCATTGTGCGCGGCCGGGCGTCGGCGAGGTGCTGGTGCGGCATCTGATCGAACACTTCATGAGTCGCGGTCTCGCTTACCTCGACCTGTCCGTGCTGCACGACAACCGCCAGGCGAAAAACCTGTACGCCAAGCTCGGTTTTCGCAACCTGTCGACCTTCGCCATCAAGCGCAAGAACGGCATCAACCAGTCGCTGTTTCTCGGGCCGGGCCCTGAAGCCGCCTTTAATCCGTACGCCCGGATCATAGTCGAGGAAGCACACCGTCGCGGCATCGATGTACAAGTCGATGACGCCGATGCAGGAATGTTCACCCTCAGCCATGGCGGACGCCGGGTACGCTGCCGCGAATCCCTGAGTGACCTGACCAGCGCCATCAGCATGACCCTGTGCCAGGACAAGAGCCTGACCCACAAGGCGCTCAAGGCTGCCGGGTTGAACCTGCCCGTGCAGCAACTGGCCGGCAACGCCGATGACAATCTGGCGTTCCTTGATGAGCACCGGCGCGTGGTGGTCAAACCGCTGGATGGCGAACAGGGCCAAGGCGTGGCGGTCGACCTGCAGACCATAGAGGAGGTACAGCACGCCATCGAGGCGGCCCGCCGGTTTGATAGCCGCGTGCTGCTGGAAAGCTTCCACCAAGGCCTCGACCTGCGAATCCTGGTGATCGGTTTTGAAGTGGTCGCGGCCGCGATTCGCCGGCCGGCCGAAGTGGTCGGCGATGGTCAGCACTCCATCGGCGAGCTGATCGAAGCCCAGAGCCGGCGCCGACAAGCGGCCACGGGTGGCGAAAGCAAGATCCCGATGGATGCGGAAACCCTTCGCACCTTGCAGGCGGCCGGATACGACTACAGCAGCATTCTGCCGGCCGGCGAGCATCTGTTCGTACGACGTACGGCGAATCTGCATACCGGCGGCATCCTCGAGGACGTCACGGCGATCCTGCATCCGACGCTGCTGGATGCGGCTGTACGGGCCGCTCGGGCGCTGGACATTCCCGTGGTCGGCCTCGACCTGATGGTGTCCGCCGCTGACCAGCCGGACTACGTGTTTATCGAAGCCAACGAACGGGCCGGGCTGGCCAACCACGAACCGCAGCCGACGGCGGAGCGGTTTGTCGATTTGTTGTTTCCGCACAGCCAGCCGGCGGTCTCTTAGCTATGCGTTGCCTGGACCGGCCCCTTCGCGAGCAAGCCCGCTCCCACATTCGACCGCATTTGCATGGAGTAACTCGGTCAACTGTGCGAGCGGGCTTGCTCGCGAAGACGGACTGACAAACAACACAAATCCCTCATCGAAACCATCGATGCGCTCAACTCATCAGGAGTTTCCATGACCAGCAAAATCCCCGAACCGGACCTCGCTTACCTGCAAAAAGTCCTGCTGGAAATGCTCGCCATTCCCAGCCCCACCGGGTTCACCGATACCATCGTGCGTTACGTCGCCGAACGCCTTGAAGAACTCGGCATTCCCTTCGAGCTGACCCGGCGCGGCACCATCCGCGCCACGCTCAAGGGCAAGAAGAACAGCCCCGACCGCGCCGTTTCCGCCCACCTGGACACCATCGGCGCGGCAGTGCGTGCGGTGAAGGACAACGGCCGCCTGACCCTCGCGCCGGTCGGCTGCTGGTCCAGCCGCTTTGCCGAAGGCAGCCGGGTCAGCCTGTTTACCGACAACGGCGTGATCCGCGGCAGCGTCCTGCCGTTGATGGCGTCCGGGCACGCGTTCAATACCGCCGTGGATGAAATGCCGATCAGTTGGGATCACATCGAGTTGCGCCTGGACGCCTACTGCGCCACCCGCGCCGACTGCGAGTCGCTGGGCATCAGCGTCGGCGATTTCGTCGCCTTCGACCCGTTGCCGGAGTTCACCGAAAGCGGCCATATCAGCGCCCGCCACCTCGATGACAAGGCCGGAGTGGCCGCGCTGCTGGCCGCCCTCAAAGCCATCGTCGACAGTGGCGAAGAACTGATGATCGACTGCCATCCGCTGTTCACCATCACCGAGGAAACCGGCAGCGGTGCCGCGGCGGCGTTGCCCTGGGACGTCAGTGAATTCGTCGGCATCGACATCGCACCGGTCGCGCCCGGCCAACACTCCAGCGAACATGCGGTAAGCATCGCGATGCAGGATTCAGGTGGGCCGTATGACTATCACCTTTCGCGTCACCTCTTGCGCCTGGCCAGCGACAACGAGCTGCCGGCACGCCGCGACCTGTTCCGCTACTACTTCAGCGACGCGCATTCGGCGGTCACCGCCGGCCACGACATTCGCACGGCCCTGCTCGCCTTCGGCTGCGACGCCACCCACGGTTACGAACGCACCCACATCGACAGCCTCGCCGCCCTGAGCCGCCTGCTCGGTGCGTACATCCTCAGCCCGCCGGTGTTTGCCAGCGATGCGCAACCGGCCAAGGGCTCACTGGACCGGTTCAGCCATCAGCTCGAACATGACACACAGATGGAAAGCGATACGCGGGTGCCGTCGGTGGACAGCCTGGTGGGGCAGCGGTCGGAGAGCTGATCCAGGATCTTCATCGCCGGGTAAACCGCTATCGCGAGCAAGCTCGCTCCCACAGTTGATCGGTGGTGAACACAATTCTCCGGTTCGCCGCTGAACTTTGTGGGAGCGAGCTTGCTCGCGATGGCGTCAGTGCAGACAACATCAAATCCCAGGCTAGCCGATACCTGCCATACGCCGTAGCATCCCGCCATTGATCCAACCGAGGTGCCTATGCTGATCCCCCACGACCAACTTGAAGTCGACACCCTCACCCGCCTGATCGAGGACTTCGTGACCCGCGACGGCACCGACAATGGTGACGACACGCCGCTGGAAACCCGCGTACTGCGCGTGCGCCAGGCGCTGACCAAGGGCCAGGCACTGATTGTCTTCGACCCGGAAAGCGAGCAATGCCAACTGATGCTCAAGCATGACGTGCCCAAGCACCTGTTTGACTGAAGCTTCAGCGCTCCTTGGTTTTCGCCAGTTTGTTCTGGATGCGTTCATAGATTTCGGAGCGGTGCACATTGACGTCCTGGGGCGCCTCGACGCCAAAGCGAACGTGGTTTCCGTTGACCGCGAGAACGCGCACGCAAATGTTGTCACCGATGGAAATGGTTTCGCCCACAACGCGACTGAGTACGAGCATAAGGAGTGTCCTTCAGGGATTACTGGCCCCTGAAGATGCCCGGCCCGCCGTGCGCCTACAATGCTCCGACAGCAAACCGGACCGGACTGACAGCCCCTGAGCCACCCCACTGACGGAAAAGTCTGACAAGCAGGTTGATTGTAGGGACGAGCTGTCAGGACGCGGAGAATCGCGGACCGAACAGGATGATACTCGCGCCCATCACACACAGCGCCACGCCGAGCCAGTCCGAACCCAGCGGACGAATCCGCTCGACCACGGCCAGCCAACCGATCGAGGCAATGATGTAGATGCCACCGTAGGC
Source organism: Pseudomonas sp. B1(2018) (assembly GCF_003097365.1). Taxonomy (NCBI): domain Bacteria; kingdom Pseudomonadati; phylum Pseudomonadota; class Gammaproteobacteria; order Pseudomonadales; family Pseudomonadaceae; genus Pseudomonas; species Pseudomonas sp. B1(2018). The sequence continues at coordinate 197,527 of NZ_PYUK01000003.1, read as the reverse complement.
AGCGTAGGCGCGGCCGGCGTAGGTGGCCTCGATACGGGTCAGCAGCAGGGCGAACAGGGTCAGGCTGAGGAGCGCCGGCACCACCCACCACATGCTTTTACCCTGGCGCAGCCACATCCAGAAGGCGAAGCAACCGGCAATTTCGAACAGCGCGGCGAGGAAAAACCACAGGTAATTGAGCATGCAAGCGTCTCGCAAGGATGGCCGATGGCGGCCACCCTAACCACAGCGTTGCCTGCGGGCAAGATCAGCTTGCGGATTGCCTGGCCTTGGCGCGCATTTTATCGGCCATGACGGTCATTTCGTTGTAGAGCAATTGCGGGTTCTTCTGCTTGATCGCCCAGGCCATACGGCCCTGTTCGTGGGGCAGGATCATGAACTCGCCGGCAGCGACCTGCCGGTAGATGTAGTCGGCAATGTCGGCGGCGCTGATCGGCGAGCTTTCCAGCAGCTTGCCGACCTGGGCTTTCATGGCCGGGGTCGGGCCGCGGAAGGAGTCCAGCAGGTTGGTCTGGAAGAACGACGGGCACACCACATGTACGCCGACTTCCTGATGCGCCAGCTCGATCAGCAGGCTTTCGGACAACGCCACCACGCCCGCCTTGGCCACGTTGTAGTTGCTCATCGCCGGGCCTTGCATCAGCGCGGCCATGGAGGCGATGTTGATGATCTTGCCTTTGCTTTGTTCCAGCAGCGGCAGGAAAGCCTTGCAGCCCTTGACCACGCCCATCAGGTTGATCGCGATCTGCCAGTCCCAGTCCTCCAGCGACAACTCACTGAAGAAGCCGCCAGAAGCTACACCGGCATTATTGACGATGACATCGATGCCGCCGAGCTTGACCTCACAGGCCTGGGCGAACGCCGTCAATTGGCTGTAGTCGCGTACGTCGCAGCGCTGGATAAAACCATCGCCACCGGCTTCACGGACCAACTTCAGGGTTTCCTGCAAACCGGGCTCGCTGACGTCCGACAAGGCCAGTTGCCAACCTTCACGCGCCCAGCGCAGCGCGATTTCGCGACCCAGGCCAGAGCCTGCACCAGTGATCATCATGCGATTTTGCATAGCAAACAGCCTTGTTGTTCTCGGAAGATGCATCGAGTGTAGCGAAGGAAATTGCCCGACCCACGCTCCATCAGATTGCTGAATGGCCCGAGCAAACCGCGGGCGCGTGACAAGCAACTAAGGCAATCACAAAAGAAATAAGAACCTGTCCGAAATACTTCAAAAAAACTTGGAATTTTCCTGCAGGCGCGAGAGTCGGATTTTTTAAGCAGCTCGAATTTACTTCATTCCCGCTGACCTGATTGGCATGGTCATTCCACTGCATTTCGACAAGGAAATAGACATGGGCACAATACTGATCATCATTCTGATCCTGTTACTGATCGGTGGTTTACCGGTCTTCCCGCACTCCAGAAGTTGGGGTTACGGCCCGTCCGGAATCATCGGCGTCGTATTGGTGGTGCTGTTGATCCTGCTCTTGCTCGGCCGAATATAAAAACCGCCAGGCAAAAAAAAGAGGCCCTCAAAGGGCCTCTTTTCTATTGCGTCACAACTTAGTCCGGCGTGCCGTCAACGACACCTGCGGTGTTGTCCAGCAGGCTCTTGGTCGCTGTTTGCAGGAACGCTTCGAGCTTGAGTTTCAACTCGGCGGTACGCGGCGCGTCAGCAATGATTTCGGCGCGAGGCGTGGCCCCCAATTCATACTGATACAACTTCGGCGCCATGTCCTTGTCCTTCGGCAGAACCAGAATCTGGTCGGCGGTGAGGATGGCCGTGGTCTGCTCGCTGCCCGACGGCTTGATCACACCAATGCCGAGGTCGCCTTGCGGCAGGTTGAGCAAATCGCGTCCCCAGCACTGATGGCGCACTTCGCCACCGATGCGGCCCATGATGGTCGGCACGATGTCGATCTGGGTGCCCACGGTGTGGTCACGCTGGCCGAATTTTTCCTGGATGCCCGGCGCGATCATCAGCATCGGCACGTTGAAGCGGCCCAGGTCCATCTCGGTGATCTGTTGTTCGTTACCAAAACCGTGGTCACCGACGATGACAAACAGGGTTTCCTTGAAGTACGGCTCCTTGCGGGCCTTTTCAAAGAACTGACCCAGTGCCCAGTCCGAGTAACGCATGGCGGTCAGGTGTTCGTTCAGGCTGCCCCGATCGGTTACGCGCTCGACTGGCAATGGCGTCGGCAAGGCATAAGGCGTGTGGTTGGACAGGGTTTGCAGCAAGGCATAGAACGGCTTGCCGTTTTCCCGTGCCTTGAGCTCGACCAGGCCACGGTCGAACATGTCCTGGTCGGATACGCCCCAGGTCGGATCAGAGAACACCGGGTTCACAAAATCGTTACGACCGATGAAGTTGGTCATGCCCTGGTTGCTGAAGAAACCCGACTGGTTGTCCCAGGCGAAATCGCCGTTGTAGACATACACGTCGTCGAAGTCACGGGCACTGAGCAACTGCGGCAGACCAGACAGCTTGTGGCTGCCTTCCGGGGTCTGCATCAGGTATTCGAAGCCCGGCAGGTTCGGGAAGCAGGCCATGGTGGCGAACATGCCCTGGTGGGTATGGGTGCCGTTGGAGAAGAAACGGTCGAACAGCAAGCCTTCCTTTGACAGTTTGTCGAGGTACGGCGTGATGTTGCCCGGCCCGCCCAGCGCGCCCACCGAGTGACCGGCCATGCTTTCCATCAGGATCACAACGACATTCTTGATCGGCAGGGTCTTGTCGGCCGGCGGGGTGTAATCGCGACGTACCGCTGCAGTGTCGACATCCACCAGTTTATCGGCCGGAACCACCAGCATGTCACGCACCACTTGCTGGGCTTGTGGCTGAGGCAGGGTCGCCTTCCAGATATTGTCGCGTTCCTCGGACATGCGGCTCTTGGCTGCGGCGACCAGCGACAGCGTGCCGTTGAGGCCCAACTGGTTGGCGAAATTCGAGTCGGTGGTATAGACGTCACCCCACCGTAGCGGCGGGCCCTGGCGCAGCGTGCCGCGCGCGGCGACCACACAGATCAGCAGGCACACCACGAATACCGCAATACGTGCGTACCACGGCGCAACCTGGCGAGTACCGATGCTGCCGCCACTGAACGGGCCACGAGGGCGGGTCGCACGGTCGGCGCCCTTGAATGCCAGGCTCAGGATCCAGGTGCCCACGGCCCATGCCAGCAGGTAGCGGACCACGGGGAAACCGTACCAGAGCATGCTCATCACGGTTTTCGGATCTTCCTTGACGTACTGGAAGACCAGGCCGTTGAGGCGCTGGTGGAACTCACGATAGAAGTCCATCTCCATCAGGCCCAGGAACAGCGCAATGCTGGAGACGACCGTCAGCCAGAGACGGAACAGCCCGCGTGCGGCCATGGCCCGGGCACTGAACAATGCCAGCAGCAACGGAATACTGAGATACACCACCAGGCGCAGGTCGAAACGCAGACCGTTGGCGAATGCCTCGAGGAAGGTCGAAGCCGGTGTATCGAGGATCATCGAGCGGTTGTAGACCAGCAGCGCGACGCGCAGCAGGCTGAACATGACCATCATGACCAGGGCACACAACAGCGTGTAGGCCAGATGCGATTTGACGGTCGGTTGCAGCAGGCGACTAGAAGCTCGCTGCTGATTCAGGGCGTCCGGGATTGCCATGTCGTTTTAGGACCCATTGGAAGTTGAAGTTTCAAAAATACAGCTGCGCCTGGCCCTCTTTTCGGCCCGTACCAGGCCCGGGGGTTTGCGCGGTGCGCAAATGTTGCACGATCAACGGCTGTATTGCCATTGATTACTACCCTCATCCCGACTGTTTCATCCTGCACTCAGGAATACGTTGCGTGTGGCGGGAGAGCCGGCGAATTGTCTTGGAGACTTGGTGAAAATTTCGTGCAACGCATATCCAGAAACAAATTAAAGCGCCCTGCCCGGCCAAAAACGCAAACGCCCCGAACCGGTCGGGGCGCTGCGAAGTCGCCTTTAAAGCACCACGCCGTTACTTCTCGGCGCGCTCCCTGAGGGCTTTCAAGGTATTGAACGGGGCATCCACCACGAACTTGTTGGCCACCATCGACGGCACGCTGCCGCCCGGCTCGGTGTGCACCTGATAGGTCACTTCTATCTGGTCGCCCTTGGGTACGAACTTCCAGAAACCGTCGACCTTGGCGACCCGGACGAAGCCTTTTTCTTCAGGAATGTATTTCGGTACGCCTTCGAGCTTGCGGGTCAGGCTGCCATCGGCACCTTCGGTGGTGGTGATGTGCAGCACCGAATCACGCGGAGTCACCGGCCATGGGGTGTTGAACTGAGTGTAGGTCCAGCTCTGGTCACCTTCGTGCTTGAGCAGCTTCTGGGTTTTGCATTCGTGAATCCAGGCGCAGGCTCCGGACACGTCATCCTGCAACGCACGCAGCTTGGCGATGGTGGTTTTCATCAGCGTAACGCCCTGGTAGGCCTTGTAGTCAGACCCGGCCACTTCACTCAGGGAGATCTTGATGCCGTCTTCGTCTTTCTTGACTTTCCAGTCTTCGGCCTGGGCCGTCGAGATAGCCAGCACAACCGTCAAACCACACAGCACAGCCATACGATGCAGCGAACCCATAGTCTTATTCCTTATTGTTGAAGTTCCGTTCGTTGGGACACATCACGCCGCCGTCATTTGCTCCCACCAGCCAATCAACCGGATGGCCTCTTCGCTGCTGCTTCCGCACACCTCGGGGTCGGCCTCGAAGGCAGAACACACCGCCGGCCGTTCCGGCTGGCCGAAAATATTGCACAGGTTATCGGCGGAAAGTTGCAGGCAACGCTGCCCCGCGGGCTTGCCGTTAGGCATACCGGGGATCGGTGAACTGATGGACGGGGCAATGCAACAAGCGCCACAGCCCTCACGGCATTTCATGACGACAAGCTCCTCGCGACGAGCAATGTGTAAAAGGACGGGGCACAGAGTACCCGCTAAAACAGTTGTTTTAAAATACCTGCGAGCGGGTTTTTCCGCGCAAACGGGCATGACCGACCAGTCTCCGACAAAGCGTCTGTTCTGCGGCTTGCCAATCTTGTTGGTGTTACTGCTTGAATTCGAAATCCAGTGCCGCGCCTTCAACCTCGCGGCGCTCTTCATTGCGCAGTTGCAACTGCATTTCATTGCTGAGCAGGCGGCCGTTGAGCTGGAACGGGCTGCTGCCGCTTTTGTCACCGAACATCTGGGGCAGCAGCGGTTCGCGCTTGGACAACGGCACCGTTCCGACCGGCTTGAGCTCCTGAACCATATCCTTGGGCAAGCTCAGGTCCAGCTTGGCGGATGGCAGCTCGGTCTTTACCACTTCGCTGGCCGGTTTCGATTTGGAAGCAATGGGTGGGCGTTTTTTCGCGGGCGTCGCCGGTTTACTGGCCGGCGAGGCTTTTTTTGCGGGTGGGGTTTCTATCGGTGCGACGTGGAAACTGCCGGTGGCCTGCTGATCCTGCCCGGCGGCCGCAACGAAGGATACCGGCTGAATACTCGCAATCAGGCAGAGCAAAAGCCAGGCGGCAGGAAAAATCGGTTTCATGTATCCAACGGTGGGTGCAAACGGCAGAGGTGCCTATGCTCGCCTGTTGCAGCCCACAAGACAAGCGCAGTAGCAGACTGTTACAAACCGCCAGCCATCTCCTGGCAGAGTTGGGTGGCCAGCATGCCCAGGGTCATCAACGCGCGCTCGGCTTCACGATTCCAGGGCGTACCGCAGTTGAGGCGAATGCAGTGATTGAATTGCTCGGTATTACTGAAGATCAACCCGGGCGCAATACTGATGCCCTGCTGCAATGCCCGCACGTGCAACTCCTGGGTGTTGACCCGCCCCGGCAGACTGACCCACAGAATGAAGCCACCGGTAGGCCGGGTCATCTGTGTGCCTTCCGGGAAATACTGCTGCACGGCCAGCTGGAAGGCACTGAGGTTCTTGCGGTACTCCTGACGGATGAAGCGCAGATGCCGGTCGTACCCGCCATTTTCCAGGTAAGCGGCGATGCCCATCTGGGTCACGCTGCACGCTGAATGCGTACTGAAGGTCTGCAAGCGCTGAATTTCCTGCTGGTACTTGCCGGCAATCATCCAGCCGATCCGCACCCCGGGCGACAGGGTTTTCGAGAAACTCGAGCAATAGATCACCCGATCCAGCCGGTCATAGGCCTTGAGGGACTTGGTGCGCCCCTGCTCGAACATCAGCTCACCGTAGATATCGTCTTCGACAATCTGGATATCGAAGTCCGACGCCAGGCGCAGCAGTTGTTTCTGCCGTTCTTCAGGCATGGTGCCACCCAACGGATTACTCAGCCGGGTGGTCAGCACCAAGGCCTTGATCGACCATTGATTGGCTGCCAGTTGCAGGGCTTCCAGGCTCATGCCCGTGGCCGGATCGCTGGGGATCTCGATGACCTTGAGGCCCAACAGATCGGCCAGTTGCAGCAACCCGTAATAGGTCGGCGACTCGGCTGCGATCAGATCGCCCGGACGGGTCAGCACACGCAAGGACATCTGCAGCGCATCGACGCAGCCGTGGGTGATCACCACTTCCGACGGGTCGACCACCACGCCGGCATCACGCATGCGGATCGCCACCTGTCGGCGCAACGGCTCGAAACCGGGGCTGAACATGTAACTGAAGGCACGCGGACTATGGAAACGAGTGACTTTGGCCAATTGCTGATGCAGCGCCCGCACCGGTAAATAGTCGACACTCGGCACCGCAGCGCCCAGCGGGAAGACACCTTCACGACGGGATTCGACCAGCACTTGTTGAATGATGCTGCTACGGGTGACCAGGCCGGGGCGCTCGACCCGGGCGATATCCGGCGTCGGCGCCGTGAGTGCCGGCGTCTGGTGCACGTAGTAACCCGACTGCGGGCGGGCACGGATCAGCCCCTGATCTTCGAGATTGGCATACGCCTGCAACACCGTCGCATGACTGACATTGAGCTGCGAGCTCATCTTGCGCACCGAAGGCACGCGCTCTCCCGGCTGATAGACCCCACGGCGGATGTCTTCGGCCAGTTGTTGAGCAATACGTTGATAGAGCAAAAGATTGGTCATGACGCAGCACTCGATTTCACGGGCATTTTATTCTTGTGTGAAACAATACCGGAACAGTTTAGAAGTGTACGGGGACAGTTACCACAATAGTCGACCGTACAGTGCAGTGTCAGCAAAATCTGTACTGTTTTGTGCGGTAATCGGCAGGCATAAAAAAACCCGGCGTTGCATGGCAGGCCGGGTTGTAGGGCTGTAGGAGCTTGTGAGCTTGTAGGAGCTTGTAGGAGCTTGTAGGAGCTGTCGAGTGAAACGAGGCTGCGATCTTTCCAGCCCCACTTGAATATCAAGAGCAAGATCAAAAGATCGCAGCCTCGTTTCACTCGACAGCTCCTACAGGGTGCATAGCGTCACCCTGGAGTAGCTTTAGCGGGCGGCGCCGAGCTGGCCGTTTTCGTCGGAAAACACAATCTCCACCCGACGGTTCTGTGCACGGCCCCGTTCCGACGCATTCGCGTCCACGGGGTATTCATCGCCATAACCTTCGACCTGGATGCGCTTGTCGTCGATACCCAGGTCCATCAGCACGTCAGCCACCGATTGTGCGCGGTCGCGAGACAGCTTGAGGTTTTCCTGCTTGCCCCCGGTACTGTCCGTGTAACCTTCGATCCGCACCACACGCTTGGGGTTGAGTTGCAGGAACTGCACGATCTTCAACACCACGCGGTTGGCCGAAGGTTTCAATTCCGCTTCGCCGGTGTCGAACAGCATGTCGCCCAACGTCATCACCAGACCGCGGTCGGTCTGGGAGGTGGTCAATGCCAGGATCTGCTCCTCAAGCCATTTGCCTTGCTGCTGCACACTGAACAGTTTGGACTCACGCAATGCCAGTTGCAGACGCTGGCGTTCCAGTTCGAGTTTTGCCGCTTGCTCTTCGTTGAGCGCCTGATTGGTGTGTTCCCGGGCAATGGCGCTATAGCGCTGGCTCAGGTAGGCGTAATGCACCACGTCCGAACCACTGCCCCAATAGCTGGACAGGCGATCGGCACGGGCCAGGGACTCACCGGCACGGATCACATCCTTGGGGGCGATTCGCAGCACATTGGAGTCTTCCTTGACCTTCTGAAAGTCGGTTCCGGCCTGCTGCAACGCGTTCTCGCTGTGCTGGCTGACGCAACCGGTCAGGCTGGCGGCCAGGATCAAACCGCCAAGGGTTTTGCGCTTGAGGCTCATTGAGCATCTCCCAGTTGCTTGTGCAGACGGGCGATACGGGTGTTGAGCACGTTCAACTGTTCTTCGCTCTTGGCCGTCAGCACCTTGGCCTCAGCCAGGCGCGCATCCAGTTCGGCCTGCTCGGCGCGCATGCGCGCGTTCTTGAACGATTGGTCAGTCATGTTGCCCTTGGCGCGATTGTACTTGTCCTCGGCCAGTTTCATTTCCGGCACATCGTCGGCGGTCGCACCCACGGCCTTGGCCTGCTCGAGTGCCTGTTCGGTCAGGCGCATTTGTTCATTCGGCGCCGGATCGGTTGCACAACCGGCCAGGGCGACAATGGCCACGGCAGCGAAAAGAGGTCGAATACTCACTAAATATCCCTACTGTTTTGGGGTACTGACGGGTTGTTGCGAGGGTTGCTGCGGTTGTGAGCGCTGTGCCTTCCAACGCTCGATATTGCGCAGCAGAACGGCCTCCGTCAGTCCGGACGCGGGCAATTCTGTCATCTTTTTGGCCAACTGTCCGCGCAACCACGGATCGTTGCAGGCCGAGTTGTGGGAAATCGCCAGGAACAGGCCAGGCTTGTCGACCGGTTGCGAACGCGCGCTCAGATCACCGGCCATGCCCAGTGCCTGTGCAGTCGCCATGCCCGAGTAACGTCCGGCCAGGACAAATTCGACTTCGCCCAACAATAGTTTCTGAAAGGCCAGGGTCAGGTTGGACGTGCGCGCGAGGGTTAATTGCTGTGCGGCAAAGGTGTTGAATTGCGGGGTCAATCGAGCCTTTTCCGACACGGCACCCGGATGGCCGTGCAGATCGGGTGCCTGGTTGTAGACCAGTGTCGAATCCTTGCGCGTCCAGACCAGGTAGTCGTTTTCCAGCAAGGGTGGATGGATGTAATCCAGGGTTTCCAGCTCACTGACGGTCAACGTCGCGTCCGCCAGCATGTCCATGCGTCCACTGCGCACTTCGTCCAGGGCCTGGGCGCGTTTGCCGGCATACAGCAGCTCGACCTTGAGCCCCAACTCCGCCGCCACTTGCTGCAACAAATCAGCGCTGGCACCGATCAGGTGTTTGGGATTCTGCGGGTCTTGCCACAGGTACGGCGGCGCGTCGGGGCTGCCGGTGACCACCAGGCGTTCACACTTGCCTGCAGCGAAAGACAGCACCGGCAACAGCGTCAATCCCAGCAAGCTCCACACAAGGCGCAGATCCATGGCTTCACACTCCACTCATACCCGGTTATGCCTCCTGTAGGAGCGAGCTTGCTCGCGATGGACGTTAACGATGACGCGTTCATTCTGGAAAAACGCGGCGCATTGAAGTCCATCGTCGGAACGCCGCCCGGAGCAAGCTCGCTCCTACAGAGAGCAAAAAAAAGCCCGACCAAAAGGCCGGGCTCTTTATAAGTGAAGCAGCCGGTTTAGACCAGCTTCTCCAGCTCAGGGATGGCTTCGAACAGGTCCGCCACCAGGCCGTAATCGGCCACCTGGAAGATCGGCGCTTCTTCGTCCTTGTTGATCGCAACGATCACTTTGGAGTCTTTCATGCCGGCCAGGTGCTGGATCGCGCCGGAGATACCGACGGCGATGTACAGCTGTGGAGCAACGATCTTGCCGGTCTGACCGACCTGCATATCGTTCGGAACAAAACCTGCGTCGACCGCGGCGCGCGATGCACCCACGGCAGCGCCCAGCTTGTCGGCCAGGGCGTACAGGTGTTTGAAGTTGTCGCCGTTCTGCATGCCGCGCCCGCCGGAAACGACGATCTTGGCAGCGGTCAGTTCCGGACGATCGGACTTGGCCAGTTCTTCGCCGACGAAGCTGGAGATGCCAGCGTCGTGGGCAGCAGCAACGGCTTCAACAGCAGCCGAACCGCCTTCAGCGGCAACCGGGTCGAAACCGGTAGCGCGCACGGTGATCACTTTCACTGCAGCGTTCGATTGAACGGTAGCGATGGCGTTACCGGCGTAAATCGGGCGCTTGAAAGTGTCGGCGCTTTCTACCGAGATGATCTCGGAGATCTGGTCAACATCCAGGGCAGCGGCAACGCGCGGCAGGATGTTTTTGCCGTTGGAAGTGGCGGCAGCCAGGATGTGGCTGTAGCCCTTGCCCAACTCAGCAACCAGAGGAGCGACGTTTTCCGGCAGCTGATGCGCGTAAGCGGCATTGTCAGCGTTCAGGACTTTGCTCACGCCAGCGATTTTCGCAGCGGCTTCAGCCACGGCGCCAGCGCCCTGGCCTGCAACCAGAACGTGGATGTCACCACCAATTTTGGCAGCAGCAGCAACGGTGTTCAGCGTGGCCGGGGCCAGCACTTTGTTGTCGTGTTCAGCAATAACCAAGATAGTCATTTAGATTACCTTCGCTTCGTTTTTCAGTTTCTCGACCAGTTCAGCCACCGACTTGACCTTGATACCCGCGCTGCGTGCAGCCGGCGCTTCGACTTTCAGGGTCTTGTTGGTGGAGGCGGTGGAAACGCCCAAAGCGTCCGGAGTCAGCACTTCGAGAGGCTTCTTCTTGGCTTTCATGATGTTTGGCAGAGACGCGTAGCGCGGCTCGTTCAAACGCAGGTCGGTGGTGACGATGGCCGGCAGCTTCAGGGAAACTGTCTGCGCGCCGCCGTCGATTTCGCGAGTCACGGCAACGCTGTCGCCGCTGATTTCGACTTTCGAAGCGAACGTGCCCTGACCGTAGCCGCTCAATGCAGCGAGCATCTGGCCAGTCTGATTGTTGTCGCTGTCGATGGCTTGTTTGCCAAGGATCACCAGCTGAGGCTGTTCCTTGTCGACAACGGCCTTCAGCAGCTTGGCAACGGCCAGGGAAGTCAGGTCTTCGGCGGACTCGACGAGGATGGCGCGGTCGGCACCCAGAGCCAGCGCGGTGCGCAGTTGCTCTTGAGCGGTGGACGGGCCGACGGAGACGACGACGATTTCAGTCGCAACACCTTTTTCTTTCAGGCGTACGGCTTCTTCCACGGCGATCTCGCAGAACGGGTTCATCGACATCTTGACGTTGGCAAGATCGACGCCGGAATTGTCCGCCTTGACGCGAACCTTGACGTTGTAATCCACAACGCGTTTGACAGCTACAAGAACCTTCATGGATTCCTCGTTACTCTCCGGTGAAAAGAAAGTCGCCTAGGCGAACCTGGCGGTTGATGCTCATCGGGCGCAAGGGCACCTCCAAAAACGCCGGCAAAGGTGTCAAGTGACCAGCGCTCATGATCTGCATGACCGTTCGTCAGTGGTGACTGACGAGTCATTCAACATCGCGGCGTGTAAACTGCGCATCAAACCCGCGCAGCGCATCACTCTCTACTGCCATAGCCCTGTCTTTAGAGGTGCTCTTGAAACCAACTGCCAGCCTACGGCGAGCGCAAAACCGCCCGTATCTTGACCGGAACGCCTATTCCGGTCAATACGCCAAAATGGCCGTTCATAAGCCGCGTGACTTTGATTTCTCTGGCTTTGAGCCAATTCAAACAAACGTTTGTATTGGACGCTGAGAGTGGTGTAGATATAATGCGCCACCCAAAGAGAAAGGTGGTCAATCGATTGTCCGCTTTCGGCGTTGCGCCGGAATTCATGGATGCGACACCCAACCTCCAAATTAGAAAAAAAACTGTTGAGCCTTGAGTAGGAGATAACCTGTGGAACGCGAATACATGGAATTCGACGTCGTCATCGTCGGTGCCGGCCCCGCTGGTCTTTCCGCCGCCTGCCGCTTGAAGCAGAAGGCCGCCGAAGCCGGTAAGGAAATCAGCGTCTGCGTGGTCGAAAAAGGCTCCGAAGTCGGTGCTCACATTCTGTCCGGTGCCGTGTTCGAACCACGCGCCCTGAACGAACTGTTCCCGGACTGGAAAGAACTCGGCGCGCCGCTGAACACCCCCGTCACCCGTGACGACATCTTCGTGCTGAAGAACGCTGAAAGCGCGCAGAAAGTTCCTGACTTCTTTGTGCCCAAGACCATGCACAACGAAGGCAACTACATCATCTCCCTGGGCAACCTGTGCCGCTGGCTGGCCCAGCAGGCCGAGAACCTGGGCGTGGAAATCTACCCAGGCTTCGCCGCTCAGGAAGCGCTGATCGACGAGAACGGCGTGGTGCGCGGGATCATCACCGGCGACCTGGGTGTCGACCGCGAAGGCCATCCGAAAGAAGGCCTGTACACCCCGGGCATGGAACTGCGTGGCAAATACACACTGTTCGCCGAAGGTTGCCGTGGCCACATCGGCAAGCAGCTGATCAAGCGCTTCAACCTCGACAGCGATGCCGACGCCCAGCACTACGGCATCGGCCTGAAGGAAATCTGGGAAGTCGACCCGGCCAAACACCAGCCAGGCCTGGTGGTGCACACCGCCGGTTGGCCGATGGACATCATGGGCACCGAGAACACCGGTGGCTCGTTCCTCTATCACCTGGAAAACAACCAGGTCGTCGTCGGCCTGATCGTCGACCTGTCCTACAGCAACACCTACCTCTCGCCGTTCGACGAGTTCCAGCGCCTCAAGCATCACCCGGTGCTCAAGCAGTACCTGGAAGGCGGCAAGCGCATCAGCTACGGCGCTCGCGCCATCTGCAAGGGTGGCCTGAACTCGCTGCCGAAGATGGTCTTCAAGGGCGGCGCGCTGATCGGTTGCGACCTCGGCACCCTGAACTTCGCCAAGATCAAGGGCAGCCACACCGCGATGAAGTCCGGCATGCTCGCCGCTGAATCCGTGGCTGACGCACTGTTCGCTGAAAAGGACGGCAGCGAAGAGCTGACCACCTACGTCGACGCGTTCAAGAAGAGCTGGCTCTACGACGAACTGTTCGCCAGCCGCAACTTCGGCCCGGCGATCCACAAGTTCGGCGCCATCGTCGGTGGCGGTTTCAACTGGCTCGACCAGAACATCTTCGGCGGCAAACTGCCGTTCACCCTGCACGACACCAAGCCGGATTACGCTTGCCTGAAACTGGCGGCCGACTGCAAGAAAATCGACTACCCGAAACCGGACGGCAAGATCAGCTTCGATAAACTGAGCTCGGTGTTCATCTCCGGTACCAACCACGAAGAAGAGCAGCCGTGCCACCTGAAGCTGGCCGATCCAAGCATCCCGCTGGCCAAGAACCTGCCGCTGTACGATGAACCGGCACAGCGTTACTGCCCGGCCGGCGTGTATGAAGTGATCACCAAGGAAGACGGCGAGAAGCGCTTCCAGATCAACGCCCAGAACTGCGTTCACTGCAAGACCTGCGACATCAAGGACCCTGCACAGAACATCACCTGGGTAACGCCGGAAGGCGCTGGCGGCCCGACTTACCCGAACATGTAAGCCGACCGCTGAACATCAAGGCTCCCGAAACGGGGGCCTTTTTGTTGCCAGCGATCCAGGGCATAACACCACTCCCTGTGGGAGCTGGCTTGCCAGCGATGACGGTTCATCATTCAACATTGCCGTCGACTGACCCACCGCTATCGCGGGCAAGCCCGCTCCCACAGTGTTCTGCGTTTAAACCTTGAGACCCAGCTCCGCCGAGAGCCGCGCCGTAACACCCTTGATCAACGGAATCAGCTCGGCCATTTTTTCCAGCGGCATGTACGGCACGGTACTGGCGATGCTGATGCCGGCAACAATGCGCTTGCTGGCATCGCGCACCGGCGCCGCCACGCAACGGATCGACGGCTCGTTATCTTCCAGATCGAAGGCATAACCGCCGGCCACGTACTCGACCATGCGCTGCTGAAACTGCTCCCAGGATTGCTCCGGGTGCTGCGGCCAGAACTGGTTTTTTCCACCCACCGGCAGGCTGACTTGGTACAGGCGCTGCCACTCTTGCGGCGAATCGTCGAGCATCAGCGCCTTGCCGATCCCGGTGCGCGCCAGCGGCATGCGATGGCCGACCCGCGAACGCATTTCCGGGCCATTGCGCCCCGGGTTCTTGTGCAGGTACAGCACTTCGTCGCCCTCACGGATCGCCAGGTGAATGGTGTCGCCGGTCAACGCCGACAACTCATCCAGATACGGACCCGCCAGGGTCACCAAGGGCAACTCTTCACGGGCCTGAAACCCCAACTCGATCAGTTTCGGCCCCAGCAGATATCCGATTTGCGGCACCACCCGCAGGTAACGCTCGTCCACCAGGCAACTGGCCAGGCGATGGGTGGTGCTGCGCGTGGTACCGATCAGCCGGGCGATTTCCTTGAGATCGCGGGCGCCGCTGGCCACGGCATGAACCACACCCAAACCGCGAAGCAGGGTCTGGGTGCCGGTCGGTGCGGCGTCCTTGGCGATTTTTGGGGCGTCTTCCTGCATATCCAGCCTTTACCGTTGAGCGAGTGAACGGGCGGCATTATGGTCGCCCGCGTGCCACGACTACAACTTGATACGCTCGACCTTGCCCACCAGCAAGATGTAGGACAGTGCACCGATCAACGCCAGCACCGAGATGTAGGTGATCGCCGGGGCAAAGGAATCACCCGTGGCGAGGAAACCGATCACGATCGGCGTGGCAATGGCCGCCAAGTTGCCGATGAAGTTGAACACCCCGCCGGTCAGCCCGAGCAAACGCGCCGGGGCGAGCGTCGACACCAGTGACCAGGTGATCGACGCCAGCCCGTTGCCGAAGAATGCCAGTGCGAGGAAGGCAATCACCAACGGCGTCGACTCAACGAAGTTGGCGCCGATGATCGAGGTGGAAATCAGCAAGCCGCTGATGATCGGCAACTTGCGGGCGAAACCTACCGTGTAACCGCGACGGATCAAAAAGTCCGAGAAGAAACCGGAACATAGCACACCGACGAACGCGGCGAGAAACGGCAGCGACGCCAGCAGGCCGGACTTGATGAAGTCCATGCCGCGGTATTTCACCAGGTAGGTCGGGAACCACGTCAAGAAAAACCACAGGGTCGAATTGAGGCAGAACTGCCCGAGGTAGATGCCCCAGAGCTTGCGCTTGGTGAGGACAATGCCAAGGTCAGTCCAGCTGAATTTGGCTTTGACCTTGGCCTGTTCGGCCTGGATATCCACCAGCCCGCCGCCCTCGCGGATCAAGTCGATCTCCGCCTGATTGGCGCCTTTGAAGTCCCGCGGCTCGCGATACACCGCGTACCAGATCACTGCCCACAGAATGCCTACCGCGCCGGTGGTGACGAACACCATGTGCCAGCCGAATTCGTGCTGCAGCCAGGCCAGCACCGGCGTCAGGAAGGCCAGGCCGACGAATTGCCCGGAGGTGTAGAAACCGATGGCCGTGGCACGCTCGCGTTCGGGGAACCAGGTGGTGACCACGCGGCTGTTGATCGGATAGGCCGGCGCTTCCAGGGCGCCGACCGCCATGCGCAACACGAACAGCGCTATGAAGCTGCCGGCGAAGCCGAGCATCACGGTGGCAATCGACCACAGCAAAAGCGCTGCCGTGTAAAGGATGCGTGGCGGGACCCGGTCTACCAGCCAGCCACCGGGGATCTGCATGGCGGCGTAGGTCCAGCCGAAGGCAGAGAAGATCAGACCGACATGAATCGGGTCGATGCCCAGGTCACTGGTCAATGCCGGGGCGGCAATCGACAGGTTGCTGCGGTCCAGGTAGTTGATCACCACGGTGATGAACAACAGCACCATGATGAAAAAACGCTTGCGGCTGGGCGTCACCAAGGACGCCTGCCCGGTGAGGGTTTGCGGTTGCATGGGGGGGTGCCTCTTCTTATGGTTATTGAGGTCGGCCTGTGGCCTTGCACCGAACCCTGTGGGAGCTGGCTTGCCAGCGATAGCGGTGGAACTGTCACATCAATGTTGAATGTGCTGCCGTCATCGCTGGCAAGCCAGCTCCCACAGGGTTATTGGTGAATCAGAACCGGATCACCACTCGGCAAAACTGCCATCGGCATGGCGCCAGATCGGGTTGCGCCAGCGGTGGCCGATGGCGGCGCGTTCGATCACGTACTCCTCGTTGATCTCGATGCCCAGGCCCGGGCCGTTCGGGATCTTCACGAAGCCCTGGTCGTAGTCGAACACCCGTGGGTCTTTCACGTAGTCGAGCAGGTCGTTGCTCTCGTTGTAGTGGATGCCCAGGCTCTGCTCCTGGATGAACGCGTTGTAGCAAGCCGCATCCAGTTGCAGGCAGGCCGCCAGGGCAATCGGACCCAGCGGGCAATGCAGCGCCAGCGCCACGTCGTAGGCTTCGGCCATGTTGGCGATCTTGCGGGTTTCGGTGATGCCACCGGCGTGAGACGCATCCGGCTGGATGATGTCGACGTAGCCTTCGCTGAGCACGCGCTTGAAGTCCCAGCGCGAGAACAGGCGCTCACCGAGGGCGATCGGAGTGCTGGTCAGTGGCGCCAGCTCTTTCAGCGCTTCGTAGTTTTCGCTGAGCACCGGCTCTTCGATGAACATCAGCTTGTACGGATCAAGCTCCTTCATCAGCACCTTGGCCATGGGCTTGTGCACCCGGCCATGGAAGTCCACGCCGATGCCGACGTTCGGGCCGACCGCATCGCGCACGGCAGCGACGTTGGCCAGGGCCTGGTCGACTTTGTCGAAGGTGTCGAGGAATTGCAGTTCTTCGGTGCCGTTCATTTTCACCGCGGTGAAACCGCGCTCGACCGCTTCCTTGGCTGCACGCGCCGTTTCCGCCGGGCGGTCGCCGCCGATCCACGAATACACACGAATCTTGTCCCGCACCTGACCACCCAGCAGGTCGCTGACCGACACCCCCAACGCCTTGCCCTTGATGTCCCACAACGCCTGGTCGATACCGGCCAGGGCGCTCATGTGGATCGCACCGCCACGGTAGAAGCCGCCGCGATAGAGCACGGTCCAGATGTCTTCGATGTTGCGCGGGTCCTTGCCGATCAGGTAGTCGGACAATTCCTCAACGGCAGCGGCGACGGTATGGGCGCGGCCTTCCACCACGGGCTCGCCCCAGCCGGTGACGCCCTCGTCGGTTTCGACCTTGAGGAAGCACCAGCGTGGCGGAACGATGAAGGTGGTCAGTTTGGTGATTTTCATCTGTTGTCTCTCTTATGGATGCAGCGCTCGCAGCGCCAAAAAGTCTTAGCGATGGGCTTTCCAGGCAGCGACATAGGCCTTGGCATTGGCCGCCACTTGCGCAGGCGTCATGCCCGGTTTGAACAGACCGGAGCCGAGGCCGAAACCTTTGACGCCCGCGTCGATAAACACCTGCATGTTGTCCGGGGTGATGCCACCGACCGGAGCCAGGATCGTCCCCGCCGGCAGTACCGCCAGCCAGGCCTTGACGACTGCCGGCCCCATTTGCTCGGCCGGGAACAGCTTGAGGATGTCCGCGCCTTCGGCCAGCGCCGCGAAGGCTTCGGTTGGCGTGGCGACACCGGGCGACAGAGACAACTCCGCCGCTTTCGCCGCACGCAGGACCTTCGGATCGCTATGGGGCATGACGATCACCTGGCCCCCCGCCGCTTTCACCTGCTCGACCTGTTCCGGCGTCAGCACCGTGCCGGCACCGATCAGGCAATCGGCAGGCAAGGTACTGCGCAGGATGCGGATGCTGTCGTACGGTTCAGGGGAATTGAGCGGCACTTCGATGACGCGAAATCCGGCGGCGTACAGGACTTCGCCGATAGCGGCAGCTTCCTGTGGACGCAAGCCGCGCAGGATCGCGATCAGGCCGTTTTGCGCCAGCGCTTGTTTGAGCATGTCAGACCTCCAGCAGGTTTAACGGGATGCGGTGGACGTGACCAGACCGGCGGCGAGCGCCAGTTGCCACAATCCGCGTTCGGTGGCCTGTTCGGCCAGGCTCACCCGGGCAAAACCGCAGGCGTCGAGCGCACGGCGGTAGCGGGCACAGAGTTGGGTATTGCCGATAAGGATGATCGACGGAAGATGGACGCTGTTGCGCCGACGCCGCTGGACATTGGCCAGGGCCGACAACTCGTGGCCGATCAGCAGGCCGGACAGATAGTCCGCCTGAGCGGTGGCGCTCAATTCGCCGGTCAGGCCCAGGCTGCGGGCACTGAACAGGGTGGACAGCGGACCGGTTTCACCGTCCGCCGACAACGCGACCTGCACGCCGCGATCAAACGCGTCGCCATCGAAAGACCCGCCGCGTTGCTGGGTGCGTCCGAGAATGCTGTGCTCGCTGAGCACGGCGAAGACTTCGCCGGTCATGAAGGTATCGAAATGCACGATACAGCCGTCGGCCACTTCGACCCATTTCGAATGACTGCCCGGCAGACCGATCAGCAGGTCCGCGCTCGCCTCGCCCGGCAGGTTCTGCAGCACACCGAGCACCTGGGTTTCTTCGCCGCGCATCACGTTCGGCAAACGTGAATGCTCGATGACGCCGGGCACGATGTGTACATCCACGCCACGCAGGCTGCGCACGGTTTGCAAGGAAGTGCCGAGCGTGGCGACGTTCGCCGGCGTGTCGCGGTACGCCGCTTCGCACCAGCCCTGGGCACTGCCGACCATGCCACAGGCAATCACCGGCAATTGCGGCTGGGCATCGAGCCAGTCACCGCATGCCTCATCGAAGGCCAGTTCAAAACCATCGGTGCATTCCCGGCCGCCGATGATTCGCGGCGCCTTGGGCAGTTGCATGATCCCCGACGCCAGCGAACGCTGTTCGAGCACCTGCCCGCCTTCAGCCAGTTTGTAAGCACGTAATGAGGTTGTCCCCCAGTCGAGCGCGATCAATTGCGCCTGCATCGCTTCACCTGTTTTGGTTTTTGGCAGTGAGTGAGCGGGACTATAAACCCGGATGCTGGGAAATCTCAATATATAAATATCAATCCCATATTGTGAGATGCAGACAAAAAAAGATCGCAGCCTCCGGCAGCTCCTACAAGGTGAACGTTCGTCCCGTTGTAGGAGCTGCCGAAGGCTGCGATCTTTTAAGGGCCGATCAATTACCCGCAGCAAAATCCCTCAAAACGGCCCCATCCATCCGATACCGAACCCACTCCTCCTGCGGCTGCGCACCCAGGGATTTGTAGAAGTCGATGGCCGGCGTATTCCACTCCAGCACGCTCCACTCGAAACGACCGCAGTCGTTGGCGCAGGCGATTTTCGCCAGATGACGCAGCAGGGTCTTGCCCGCGCCACCGCCGCGCTGCTCCGGAGTGATGTAGAGATCTTCGAGGTACAGGCAATTGCTACCCAACCAGGTGGAATAGCTGAAGAAGAACACCGCGAAACCGATGGCTGCACCGTCGCGCAGGCAGATCAGGCCATGGGCGGTGGCGCCTTCGCTGAACAGGCTGCGCTCGATATCGGCAACGCTGGCGATGACTTCATGGCGGGCACGCTCGTAGTCGGCCAGTTCAGTGATGAACGCGAGGATTTGCGGTGCATCACTGGGGGTCGCCGGGCGGATTTCGATCGTCATGGACGTGCCTTGTCTAAAGTTGAAAACGCCATACTAAGGCGACACGTGGCATGTGGCGAGGGGGCTTGCCTGTGGCGAGGGAGCTTGCTCCCGCCGGGTTGCGCAGCAACCCCAAAAGCAGGCAATGCGATCTATCTGGAAAAACAGAGCAGGTCGCGACAGGGCCTGCTTCGCAGGCCAGCGGGAGCAAGCTCCCTCGCCACAAAAGCTGGATCGCCACAACAGCACAGAGGCTTCACTCCGGTCGCCACTAACCCTGGCATCGATAACCTTGGACCTGACTTTCAGGCATAGCGTGGTTAGATAGCGGCGCTGCTCACTTATCCGGTCAAGGAACCGCGTCATGTCTACCGCAACACCCCCTGTCTCAAGCAAGTTGTTCGGCCTGTTTTGCCTTGCCAGTTACCTGTTGTCATTGTCCTATGGCTCGACCTTCCTGCTGTCGCTGTTGATCGGCTCGCGTGGCGGCAACGAACACGACGCCGGCAGTGTGATTTCGGCGGCGATGCTCAGCACCTTTGCGGCGGTGATCGTTTCCGGTCATTTGTCCGACCTGCTCGGTGCCGCCCGGTCGGTGGCGCTGTTCGGTGCGTTGCTGGTAGCGGCCAGCCTGGGCTTCGCCCTGACCCCGGGCTTCGGCCCTCTGCTGTTGTTTTTCGGCCTGCTGCTGGGCCTGGGTTGGGGCGTGTTCTACACCCTCGGGCCGATCATCGTGGCAAGCCTGGTGACACCCGCACAGCGCGCCAGATACTTCGCCCTCCTGTCGGGCAGCATGATGTCTGGGATCGGCAGTGGCCCGCTGCTCGGCCGCGCGGCGAGTGCCCTCGGGTATCCAGTGACCGCTGCGTTTTATCTGGCGGCGCTGGCCAGCCTGATCGGTGTGTTGCTGTTCTGGCGCCTGGATCGAAAATTGAAACAGGCACACACCCAATCGACCAGCGTGTCGCGCATTTCCTGGCGAGCAGCAGGTCAGGTGTTGTCGTCCCGGGCGGTGTTCCCGATCATCATGGTCGGTCTTGGCGGCTGCGTGTTTGGCGGGCTGTCGAGTTTTCAAACCAGTTATGCCGCAGCGCACTCGCTCGACTACTCGCTGTTCTTCCTCGGCTTCATGAGCGCGGCGATCAGTGGCCGGATGCTGATTGCCGGGTTCGTGGTCAAGCGCGATCCCTTGCGTGCCTCGTGCCTGCTTTCGGGGCTGATGCTGGCATCGATCGTCATGTTCGGTTTTGTCGTCGACAGCAGCTTCAGCTACGTGCTCGCGGCGGTGATGCTCGGGATCGGTTACGGCCTGACCTACTCGGTGATCAACGGCCTGGCCGCCAATGAAGCGCCGACTGGCACCACCGCGCAATCCCTGCTGCTGTTCAGCCTGTCGTACTTCATCGGAGTGTTCGGCTTCCCCTTGCTGGCCGGGAAAATCATCGTCGAGCAAGGCATGGCCACCCTGCTGCTCACCGTTTTGGCGGTTGCTGCGCTCAACTGGTTGATCACCGCAGCCCGATTGATCTGGCGAAGAGCTGCAGTGGCCAGGGCATTGACACAGCCCTGAGCCGTCCGTCGCTGACAACGCACCTATCCCGGTCGAGGACGGACTAATCAGGTAAGGACTCTACCCGTTGGAGACAACACCATGATCCTGTCCAGGTTGACCGCCCTCGTCCTCACCGCCCTGCTGTCTAGTGCTTCGTTCGCCGGGACCCTCGGCTCCAGCACCGGCCCGACCAATCCGGTGGAAAAGCCCAGGGCGCCGGCCATCCAGAGCGCTCCCGGCATGAACACCGACGGCACCACCATCGACCACAACCTGCCTCCGTCCACCGGCACCGACCCGCGCATCCAGGGCAATGACATGGGGCGTCAGGGCGGGGCGGATTTGCCGGACAAAAAAACGCCCGGCAGCGGTGGCCTCGGCTCCAGCACCACCGAGGACGAGGACAGCAACATCAGCCAATAGTGAAGCCAGGATAAATGTACTGAAGCTGATGGACCCTTCGCGAGCAAGCCCGCTCCCACGGGATCTATGCCACACCAGCACTCAATGTGTGAAGGTAGAACCCTGTGGGAGCGGGCTTGCCCGCGAAGGCGTCGTCATATCCAACATTTACATTTCAGACAGACCTTCGCGGGCAAGCCCGCACACAGAGGAAATGAGTGTCAGCGCTGCTTCAGTCGGTCAATAACCACCGCCAGCAGCAGAATCGAACCGCGAATCACATACTGATAAAACGTATCGATGTTCTTCAGGTTCATCGCATTCTCGATGATCGCCAGAATCAACACCCCGGCAATCACGTGCCGGATCATGCCGATACCGCCACTCAACGATACCCCGCCCAGTACACAGGCCGAGATCACCGTCAGCTCGAAACCCTGGCCGATCATCGGCTGGCCGGAGGTCATGCGCGACGCCAGGATCACCCCGGCCAACGCGCCAATCACGCCATGCACGGCAAAGATGACGATCTTGGTCCGGTCGACATTGACCCCGGCCAGCAACGCCGCCTCCTGATTGCCGCCGATGGCCATGGTGTTGCGCCCATAGGTCGTGTAGTTCAGCAGCCAGCCGAAGAACAGGAAGCAGACGATGGTGATCAGGATCGGTACCGGCACGCCGAACATCTGACCGTTACCGAACACGAAGAACGACTCCTGGGACACCCCCACCGCTTTGCCATTGGCGAAGATGTAGGCCAGGCCGCGCACTATCTGCATGGTCGCCAGCGTGGTGATCAGCGCGTTGACCCGCAGCTTGGCGATGACGATGCCGTTGATCAGCCCGACGATCAGGCCCATCACCAGCGCTGCACAGACACCGAGAAACACACTGTTGGTGTCGCGCATCACCACCGCCGCAACCACCCCGGCACAGGCGATCACCGAGCCCACCGACAAGTCGAAATGCCCGGACGCCAGGCAATACAGCATGGTGCACGCCGCAATGCCGGTGGTGGAAATCGCCAGGCCCAGGCCACGCATGTTCAGCGGCGACAGGAAGTTGTCGATCATCAGGGTACAGAGCACGAAGATTCCGACGGCCGCCAGCAGCATTACCCAGTCATCTAGAAAACGCCGCATATCCAGCGGTTTGCGTGTAGTCGGCAGGGTGTTGTTTTGGGTTGTCATCATAGTCACCTCTCAGTTCGCCACGCCGTCGGCGCGTTGGCGCGGCAAAGCCAGTTGCAGCAGGTTGGATTCGTTGGCCTGGTCGCGGCTCAGTTCGCCACGCAGCGCGCCTTCGCACAGCACCAGGATGCGGTCGGAAATGCCCATGACTTCCATCAAGTCGCTGGACACCACGATCACCGCGATCCCTTCGGCCGCCAGGTTATGGATGATCTGGTAGATCTCGGCCTTGGCGCCGATGTCGATGCCGCGGGTCGGTTCGTCGAGCAGCAGCACTTTCATCGGCATCGACAGCCAGCGGCCGAGAATGGCCTTCTGTTGATTGCCGCCGGATAGAAACTTGATCGGCTGCCCGGCGTGTGGTGTCTTCACCTTGAGCGCCTTGATCTGCTGGTCGGCGTTGCCTTTCTCCCACAAGCCACGCAACAGGCAGCCGAAGGTGGAATGGGCGCCGCGGGCGCTGATGTTGATGTTCTCCGCGACACTGGCCAGCGGCAGGATGCCTTCCTTCTTGCGGTCCTCGGGGCACAACAGGATCCCGGCGGCAATCGCGTCCCGGGGTGAACGCAGCTTCAGTTCATGGCCACGCAGTTTCAGCTGTCCGGCACTGTTGCGTGCCAGGCCGCTGAGCAGGCGCAACAGTTCGGTGCGACCGGCGCCCACCAGCCCGAACAACCCGAGGATCTCGCCTTTGTGCACCTCGAAACTCACCGGTTCGCGCAAGCCAGGCCCGAGCAGGCCGTCGACCTTGAGTGCCACCGCGCCGCGCTGGCGCGGGCGATAATCGTAGATGTCCTGGATGTCGCGTCCGACCATGCAGGTGACCAGTTGATCATGGGTCAACTCGCTCATGTCATCGAACGTACGCACGTATCGCCCGTCCTTGAACACCGTCACCGCGTTGCAGATGCGGAATACTTCTTCCATGCGGTGGGAGACATAGAGCACCACTTTGCCCTCGTCCCGCAGCCGGCCGATGATCGCCATCAGGCGGTCGATCTCCCGCGCCGAAAGACTGCTGGTGGGTTCGTCGAAAGCAATCACATGAGCACCACGGGACAGCGCCTTGGCGATTTCCACCAGTTGCCGCTGACCGAGAGACAGGCGCCCGACCTTCTCCTGCGGGTCGATCTCATCGGCCAGGCCTTTGAGACAGGCCAGCGCCTGCTGGCGCAGGGTGCCGCGATTGATCAGGCCAAAACTGGCCGGCAGATGCCCGAGAAACAGGTTCTCCGCCACGGTCATTTCCGGCACCAGATGCAGCTCCTGGTGGATCACCGCGACGCCACTGCCGATGCTGTCGGCGGTGGACTTGAAGTCCATCGTCCGCTCGCCGATCTGCAAGGCTCCGCTGCTGGGTATGTAGGCCCCGCCGAGGATTTTCAGCAGCGTCGATTTGCCGGCGCCGTTCTCGCCCATCAAGGCATGAACCTGCCCCGGATGGGCGACGAAGCTGATGTTGTCCAGCGCCTTCACTCCGGGAAAGGACTTGCCGATCCCGTTGAAGCGCAAGCTGCCGCTGTGTTGTTGTGTATGTGTTTGCGCGTGCATAACCCACCTCTTCAAACCGGACAGGCAACCTCGTCACCGAGGCCGCCGCTGAAATCAATGGCCGTCAGTTCCACAGGCCGATCTTTTCCAGTTCCTGCTTGAAGTTGTCGCGGGTGATCAGCGTCACGTCGTCCATGGCAGTATATTTCGCCGGTTCAGTGCCGGTGGTGACCCACTCGTACATCATGCTCGCCGTGTTGTAGCCCTCGATGTGGGGGCTCGGCAGCATCGAACCATAGAAGCCGCTGTCGGGCTTCTTCAGCTCGCCGATGGCGTCGGTACCATTGATGCCGATGCCGATTACGTTGGCCGCAGCGAACCCGGCGCTCTCGGTGGCGCGCACACCGCCGAGCACGGTGTTGTCGTTCATGCCACCGATGATCAGGTTCTTCGCTGCACTCGGCAGTTTCACCAATGCCGAGTTGGTGGCGTCCATGCTGCCCGGCACGTCGAGGGTCTTGAGGGCCGAGAACAGGATGTGGTCCTTCGGCATGCCGGCGTCTTCCAGGGCTTTGACCGAACCGTCAGTGCGCTTCTTGCCGGTGTCGAGTTCGTTGTAGGTGTTGATCACCGCGTACGTGTCTTTCCAGTCCCAACCGCGTTTCTTCGCCTCGGTGGCCATGGCATGGCCTTGCTTCTGGCCGACTTCGAACGCGGCCAT
The DNA here is from genome assembly GCF_003097365.1 of Pseudomonas sp. B1(2018). Taxonomy (NCBI): domain Bacteria; kingdom Pseudomonadati; phylum Pseudomonadota; class Gammaproteobacteria; order Pseudomonadales; family Pseudomonadaceae; genus Pseudomonas; species Pseudomonas sp. B1(2018). Next base: position 172,636 of record NZ_PYUK01000003.1, on the reverse strand, counting down.
GCCGAGGTATGGCACGTCTTCCATGAATTTGCCGCCGGCATCGACGAAACGGTCATCGACAGCGATCACCTTCAACCCGTTGAGCCTGGCCTTGGCCATGATTGCCGGGCCGAGGGACACGTCCGGCGGGCAGATCACGAAGCCTTTGGCGCCATTGGCCGCGAGGCTGTCGATGGCCGACAGGGTTTTCTCACCGTCCGGCACGGCGATCTTGATCAGGGTGAAGCCCTTCTCTTTCCCGGCCTTTTCGGCAAACGCCCACTCAGTCTGGAACCAGGGTTCTTCCGCCTGCTTGACCAGGAAACCGATTTTCACTTCCTCGGCCGCCAGCAGTGTGCTGCTCAGGCTGACCGCCGAGACCGCCAACGCGGCACAGCACAGGGAACGGATAGCATGACGACGATTCATAAGCTGACTCCTTGTTATTTTTCTTGAGCGTTCTTTGAAAGCGTTCTGTAAAGCCAAGGTGGTAAACCGTACCGCCAATAGTCATATCGTATGATGATTGTATTTCAGACGTACCAGGACGCCTGAAAGCCGGGTCACTCAGTCGTGGTACATCACCGAACGCCCACCATCGATGGTGATGCACGAGGCATTGATGAACGGTGCTTCATCACTGGCCAGGAACACTGCGGTCATCGCCACTTCAATCGGCTGGCCGATGCGTTTGGGTGGATGCAGGTCAAACGCACGTTGACGTTCAGCGTGAGGGTCGGCGAAACCGTTCCAGTAATCGATATTGATCTGGGTTTCGATATAGCCCGGTGCGATGGCGTTGACGCGGATGCCCCTGGACGCATATTCGATGCCCAGCGCGCGGGTCAGGCCGAGCAAGCCGTGCTTGGCCACCGGGTAGGGAAAGCAGCCCGGAATGATGTGGGAGGAATGGGTCGAGGCAATATTGATGATGCTGCCGATGCCCTGTTCGATCATCTGCGGCAGCACCGCCTTGCAGCCATACCACGCGCCATCGAGGTCAATGGCAAAGCAGCGACGCCAGTCTTCCTCGGTCATTTCCAGCGGATCACGGAACACGTTGACCCCGGCGCAGTTGACCAGCACATCGATCCGGCCGTGTCGCTCGACCGCCAGCCTGGCCATCGCCTGCAGATCCTGCGGCTGTGAAACGTCAGCCTTGATCGCCACCACGTCGGCGCCCTGTCCGCGCCAGTGCGCCGCGACCTTCTCGACCTTTTCGGCCTGAATGTCGCTGATGATCAGCCTGGCCTGCTGGGACGCAAAGGTCGCCACAATGGCCTCGCCAATGCCCTGGGCGGCACCGGTCAGCAACACGACTTTGTCTTTGAGGCGCTCCCCCTTGGGCGGTTCGGGTACCGGGGGCAATGACAGCGGTTCAGCCATGGTTCAAGACTCCTGTTCGAAAACACGACGAAAACCGGACATCAGTCGATGGCCGGTCAAAAGGCGTTGTGGAAGAAAACAGGTAAGCGCGAAAACGTTTCAGCTTGAAAACGCTTTGCGGCACTGTCTCCGCAAGGGAGCACGGGGGAGTTTCGCTGCATCACTTCACCTGTTTTGTTTTTTTGAGTGTGAGTGCATGTAACTGGTGAGGCCGACTATAAACCTGGCCCGCGATAAATCTCAATATATATATTTGCATCCCATATTATGGGATCTAACCCGTAAAACGCGCGCAACGCTTCCCGGGCACATCCACTGGAATCGACAGCACCGCCCCATCCAGGGGATGGCCCAGTGGACTCGCCGCGCTGGTGATGTACAGGGTTTTCAGGTCCGCACCACCGAACACGCAACTGGTGGGACGACTGATCGGCAGTTCGATGGTCCGGTCGACTTTTCCGTCAGGGCTCAACCTGAGCAGGCAGTGGCCATCCCAACGGGCATTCCAGATAAAACCTTCGGCATCCATCGCCGAGCCGTCCGGGCCGCCGCGCCCGTGCGGGCCAAACCAGACCTGCGGGACATCGAGGGCGCCGTCGCTACGGATGAAGTGTCGATACAAGGTGCCATCGAGGCTGTCGCCGAAATAAACGCTGGTGGCGTCATCGCTCCACAACAGCGTGTTGGGAATGCCCAGGTTGCGCAGTAACGGCACGACCCGCCCGGTACGATCGATGCGAAACAGTCCACCCGAACGGCGCACGATGGACAGGTCTTCACCCTGTTCTCCGATATTGTTTTGCATGGTACTGAGCCAGAGCCGGCCCTGGGCGTCGCAGCGGGCTTCGTTGGGGCGGTTGCCCGGTTGCGGATCGGCCACGCAGAACAATGTCAGGCGCGGCGCCAGGCCCGGTGAATCGAGATCGAGCCGATACACGCCACTGCTCAATGTCACCAGCGCGTCGCCGTTTTCACAGGGGATGAAGGCTGACACATGCTCCGGCATCTGCCAGATCTGCACGTTGGCGCCAATCAACCGCAACGCCTGTTTACCCGCGATATCCACCCAATACAGGGCCTGGGTCGGCGCATCCCAGAACGGACCTTCGCCCAGTTTCGCCCGATGCCCGGTAACCGCCGTCAACGTCATGAAACCTCCTGCAGGGTTCTTGTTTTTATGATGGAGCCAGTTTGCTGGCGATGGTGTGTCAGTCGGCCTCGTGTTGCTGATACACCATCGCGAGCACGCTCGCTCCTACAGCGGTTCGAGTTCTCAGCTGGCCTTTTTGTCGGCCATGACTTGCGGGTAATAACGCTTGATCGCCAGGGCGGCGTTATCGATCAGGGTCATGCAGGCCCAGACGCCCCGAGCGGTATCACGGGCCGCGATAGCCTCGGCCAGGTCCCGGTGAATCGGCAAGGTGCGACGCAGCTCATCCGGATCGGCAGCGGACACTTCAAAGGCCACCGCCAGCAACGCGCCGAGGGCGGGAACCATTTGTTCGATGAATTGATTGTGGCTGGCGGCGAGGATGCACTCGTGGAAGAGCTGGTCGGCACGGTTGTAATCGATGCCGCTGTCCACCGCCCGTTCCAGTGCGTTGCAGGCCAACAGGATCGCGTCCACCTGTTCGCCGGTCGCGCGCTCGCAAGCCCAACGCACGGCCATCGGTTCGATGGTGCGACGCAGATCGAGCAGATCGTCGACAAAGTTTTCCGGCAAGCCGCTGCGCGACAGCCAGCCGACGACTTGCGGATCGAAGAGGTTCCAGCGCCGCACCGGCAACACCCGTGTGCCGACTTTCGGGCCGACTTCGAGCATGCCTTTGGCAACCAGGGTTTTGATCGCTTCGCGGATGACCGTACGGCTCACGCCAAGTTGTTCGCCGAGGTCGGCTTCGACCTTGAGTGACTCACCCGGCCTGACCTGCCCCGTGGCCAGCCAGCATCCCAGCCAGTCGACCGTCGTAGCATGAAAGCTGTTGGACATGGGCACCTCGAAGCCGTATGCGATGAAGGACCACGCTAATCATCATACGATTGGGTGTCAATTTGATTTTTTGAAGAAATCAGAAATCTGATGTGGGAGCGGGCTTGCTCGCGAAGACGGAGTCACATCCGACAAAGATGTCGGCTGACCCAGCGCTTTCGCGAGCAAGCCCGCTCCCACAGGGTTTTGCGTCAGGGTTCGAGACCGATGGGGAAGAACTCGCCGACACTCCAGACACCGAGCCAGCGCTGGCCGTCGATCTCTCGGCTCACTGCCAGCTCTACCAACTGATAGAACACATTGCGATGGATCAACGCCTCCAGATTGCTGCGCACATGGACGTAAGGGGCTGGCTCCTGCGTGTCGGGATCGATCACTACACGCAGCGGATGCTCCGCACCGGCCTCGGTGGTTTCATCGACGTTGGTGGTAAAGCGCAACACCTGCGCCTCGCCCTCGCCTTCCACGTCCACCGCAATCGCCACGAACGGCGCATCGTCGACTTTGATGCCGACCTTTTCCACCGGGGTAATCAGGAAATAATCATCGCCGTCGCGGCGAATGATGGTGGAGAACAGCTTGACCATCGGCTTGCGCCCGATCGGCGTGCCCAGGTAATACCAGGTGCCGTCCCGGGCGATGCGCATATCGATGTCGCCGCAGAAATCGGGGTTCCACAGGTGCACCGGCGGCAAGCCTTTGGTCTTGGGGATCTGCCCCAGCAAGTCGTTGGCTTTTTGCGGGCCACTCATGGCGTTCTCCTTGAAGTTACTGGTCGCTGAGCCCCAGCAGGCCGCGCGCATATTGCTCCAGCGGCGGGCCCATCAGGTCTTCGGGTTTTTTATCGTGGAACGTCAGTAAACCGCCACGACTCTTGATGGTCGCAGTATCAATCAAATACTGGGTGCTGGTCTCGATCAACATGATCTGAATCATACCGCTGTCGATGCCGAGGCGATCCAGGGCTTCCTGATCCAGCCATTCGTCCGAGTTGCCGATACGGTCGTCTGACTTGGCAAATCGGGTGTAGAGCAGGTAGTGCGCACCGGCGGCACGGGCTTCGACCATGGCCTGGTCGAGGCCTTCCGGAGTACGGGCACGGCGGACCATCGGGAAGTATTCGACGAAGCCATCGAACGCGACTTCGGCAATCACATTCGGCCGTGGGTAAATGGCGCTGCCCGGCGGCATGAAGGCGCCTTGGGCGATGTAGACGAACGAATCCGGTTGAATGCGCAGGTTGTTTACGCGGCGGCTGTCACTGTGATCGAGCAACCCCGCATCGCTCATATGGTAACGAGTCCCTTCGGCCATATCGCTGACGTTCATGCAGCCACCAAGTGCCAAAACGGCCAGCAGCAAAACCAGGCTACGCATCCTATCCTCCAGAGGCCGGTGTCGGAAAACCGGCGAATGGCCGTAGGATGCAGCTTTTGCGCCAGCTCATGGGCATTGTTGGCTTATCCATAGCCATCGCGGGCAAGCCACGCTCCCACAAGGGTTTATGCAAAACCTTGTGGGAGCGTGGCTTGCCCGCGATGAGGCCGGATCAGCCGCCGATGATCTTCATGACAGTCGCGCCGCCGGAGAACGCCACTTCCTGCTTGTCCCCCAAGGCTTTCACCAGGAGTCTCTGCAAGGCTGGCAGCGCCTGGTGGCGCGGTTTGTCCAGCAGGTCGCCGACGTAATGGCGATTGCTCGACGACAGGCAGCCATGCAGCCACCCGGTGGAGGACAAGCGCAGTCGCGAGCAGGTCCGGCAGAACGGCACACTTTCGTTGGCGATCACGCCGAAGTAACCCTGGCCGGGAATTTCATAACGAACCGCCGTTGCATCGACGGGGGCATCGGCCTGCAGATATTCATAGCGCTCGCCGATCAGGCTGAGCAATTGCTGGAGGCTGACGAACTGCTGCAAAAAGGCATTGGAATCGTTGGCCAAGTGGCCCATGCGCATCAGCTCGATGAAGCGCAGTTCATAACCGCGCTCCAGGCAGTAGTCGAGCAGCGGCATCACTTGATCAAGGTTCTGCCCACGCAGCGGCACCATGTTGACCTTGATCTTCATACCGGCCGCTCTGGCCTCGCTCATGCCGTCGAGCACGGTGGCCAGGTCGCCGCCCCGGGCAATGCCGCGGAACGCGCTGGCGTCGAGTGTATCGAGGGAAACATTGAGGCGCCGAATGCCGGCGTTCACCAGCAGCGGCAGTTTCTTGGCCAGTAACTGGCCATTGGTGGTCAGGCTGATGTCTTCCAGGCCCATCTGCCCGACCGCCGTCATGAAGGCTTCGAGTTTCGGGCTGACCAGCGGCTCGCCGCCAGTAATGCGCAGACGCTCGATCCCTGCCGCTTCAATCAGATAAGCCACGCCGCGCGCCATCGCTTCGGCCGACAATTCATCCTGCGCAGCCACCAGCCGCTTGCCGTTGGGCACGCAGTATGTACAGGCGTAATTGCAGGCAGAGGTCAGACTGATTCGCAAGTTGCGAAAACGCCTGCCTTGACGGTCAACGATCATGGTCACTCCGGCGGAAGAATATCGGGCCGCTAAAACTTGACTCAGAAATCAAGTTTTAGCAAGTCCTCTACCTGAGTATATTCCTGCGGTACTGCGCCAAGTAGCGAAATCATGGCGCAATAAGGCAACTGAATGGCTCAGCTACCGGAAGTGTCGGTGTCGCGCTTGCGTTTGTTGCCCATGCGCACGCCGATGTCCATCAGGAACTGGAAGAAACCTTCCTGATCTTCCAGCACATTGCTCCAGAACGGCGAGTGATACAGCGCGACGGCGCCGTGCACCAGCGCCCAGGACGCGCAGTAGTGGAAGTAAGGTGGCACGTCTTCCAGCTTGCCTTCGCTGATCCGGCCCTTGATCAGCAGGGTCAGGCGTTCGAAGTTCGAGGCACGGATCTTGTGCAGCTCCTCGATCATCTCCGGTACCTGGTTGCCCTTGACCACTTTCTCTTCGAGGCGGTCGAACAGGCGATAGCGTTGTGGATCGCGCATGCGGAATTCGAAGTAGGCCCGGGACAGGGCTTCCTTGTCCTTGTCGACATCGGCCGAATGCAGCAGTGCGTTCAAATCGCGCTCGTAGTCGAGCATCAGGCGCAGATAGATTTCCGCCTTGGATTTGAAGTGCTTGTAGATCGTGCCTTTGCCGATACCGACGGCATCAGCAATCATCTCGACGGTGACACTGTCTTCACCTTGTTCGAGGAACAGCTTTAGCGCGGTATCGAGAATTTCCTGCTCGCGGCGACGAAACTCACGGACCTTACGAGGTTCTTTATGCATAAGAAAAGGTCTGTCGGGGTCAAAATTCGAAGCCGCGTATTATGCCTAACTTACGCAAAAATGCACGGATCATCCGACCATATCTGCGCTTTCCGGTCATTCCGCGCACGATTGCCGGTTGATGAGAACTCTTCCGAAGCGCACGTATTCCAAATTTGTTTAAAAACCCGGGTCGGCAAACTGGACGAGGCGCAATCCTGATCAATACTTGAACTGTCGGCGGGGCATCTCCCCCAAGTGTCACGCCGATATTGGTACCAACGGACCGCGTGCCATTGTTTTACTCCTAATGGTCTTAACCCGGATTCACCCCCCAGAACCCGGGTTTTTTTTGCCTGCGATTTAACCTTTTACATGCGCCAACGGGAACAGCCGCTTGAAATTGGCCGTGGTCTGCTCGGCAAAACGCTCGTAGGGTTCACCGCGCAACATTGCCAGAAATTCCGCTACTTCACGCACGTACTGCGGCAGGTTTGGTTTGCCGCGGTGGGGAATCGGCGCCAGGTAGGGCGAATCGGTTTCCACCAGCAGCCGGTCGGCCGGCACTTTGCTGGCCACGTCGCGCAACGCATCGGCATTGCGAAAAGTGACAATCCCGGACAAGGAAATGTAATAGCCCATGTCCAGCGCAGCCTTCGCCATTTCCCAGTCTTCGGTAAAGCAGTGCAATACGCCCGCCTGGGGCAGTGCCGCTTCGCGCAGCAAGTCCAGGGTATCGGTGCGGGCCCCACGGGTGTGGATGATCACCGGTTTGCCGGTCTGCTGCGCCGCTTGCAGGTGCAGGCGAAAGGACTCCTGCTGCAACTGCGCCGCTTCCGGCTCGTAGTGGTAATCGAGACCGGTTTCGCCGATGGCGACCACCCGCGGGTGATTGAGCTCCTGTAACAGCCAGTCCAGCGCTGGCGCGGCACCCGGCTGTACATCCAGGGGGTGCACGCCCACCGAACAGTCGACGTCGTCATAACGTTCGGCCAGGGCCTTGACGTCGGCCGCGTTGTCCGCGCTGACACCGATACACAGAAAGTGCCCGACCCCGCGCTGTCGGGCGGCATCCAGGGCAGCATCCAGGGAGCCGTCGTGGGCGGCCAGGTCGAGGCGATCGAGGTGACAATGGGAATCTACGAGCATAAAGGGCTGCAACTTACATCGAATGGGTGGGACGGTCGGGTGTACTGATGAATTCTAGGCGCAGACAGTCATCTTTGGGCAGGCAGCGACGCCCATTGCACCAGTAAGGCCTCCAGCAGCAGGGCCGGATTGAGGTTGGCCTTGCTCAAGACTTTCTGTCGCTGGGCGAGGATCCAGTCCTGGATATCGAGGACTTTGCCCTGGGCGGTTTTCTGCGCCAGGTATTGCACGACCTTGCGCATGTCGGCCAGGCCGAGGCCGGCTTCGTCCTGGGTCAACTGATAGCGCAGGATCAGGCTCGACCAATCGCAGAACCAATCGAACAGGCGCAACATCGGAATGTTTTTCCATTCTTCGGCCAGTTGCGTCGGCGACTGCTGTTGCTTGAGGAGTTTCTTCACCCCCTCCACGACTTGCATGCGCTGCTCACGCACGCCCTGGGCCTGGAGGTTGAACGCCGCCAATGGCGAACCGGCGGCCAGCGTCAGCAACTCGACGCGCTCCTCTTCGGAACATTCCGGCAATGCCTGGGCCAGCCACTTCAAGCTCATGGCCTCGCCCGGCAGCGGACACGCCTGCTGCACGCAGCGACTCTTGATGGTAGGCAGCAAGCGGCTCGGCTGATGGCTCACCAGCAACAAAACCGTATCGCCGGACGGCTCTTCGAGGCTCTTGAGCAAGGCGTTGGCGGCGTTGATGTTCATCGACTCGACCGGCTCGATCAGCACCACTTTGCGCCCACCCAACTGCGCAGTCTGCACCACGAAACCGACCAGATCGCGAACCTGATCGACCTTGATCGCCTTGTCGGCTTCTTCCGGTTCAAGGATGTAATTATCCGGGTGGCTGCCAGCCTTCAGCAGCAGACAGGACTTGCATTCGCCGCAAGCCTCCAGCGCCGTCGGGCGCTGGCACAGCAAGCTGGCCATCAGGCGCTCGGCCAGTGCCCGCTTGCCGATCCCGGCCGGGCCATGCAGCAGGTAGGCGTGCGCATGCTGCGCGCGACCCGCCAGGTGCTGCCAGAGGTTTTCCTGCCACGGATAGGCCTCAGCCACGGTTCAACTCCAGCAGGCGCGGCAACAAGGCATCCAGCGATTGCTGAACCTGTGCCAACGGTTGGGCCGCATCGACCAGCACATAACGCGCCGGATCCGCCTTGGCCCGCTTGAGGAACGCATGGCGTACGGCATCGAAAAAGGTCCGGCCTTCGAGTTCGAAGCGATCCAGGCGGCCGCGTGCGCTGGCTCGGGCCAGACCCACCTCGACAGGCAGATCGAAAATCAGTGTCAGGTCCGGGCGCAGATCGCCTTGAACGAAGGTTTCCAGAGCCGCGATGCGCTCAAGCGACAAGCCACGGCCGCCGCCCTGGTAGGCGTAAGTCGAATCGGTAAAACGATCACACAAGACCACGGCACCGCGGGCCAGTGCCGGGCGAATCACTTCAGCCAGGTGCTGGGCACGCGCCGCGAACACCAACAGCAACTCGGTATCCGGGTTCATGACTTCGTCGACCGGGGCCAACAGCACTTCACGGATGCGCTCGGCCAACGGCGTGCCCCCCGGCTCGCGGGTCAGCACCACCTCGAGGCCGGCGGCGCGCAAGCGCTCGGCCAGGTATTCGCGATTGGTGCTCTTGCCGGCGCCTTCCGGGCCTTCCAGAGTAATAAACAAGCCAGTCACAGGCAGTCCTTAATCAGAGTCATTGCGGGCTTTTCGGTGCGCTTGCATCGGGCTCCGGCGTTTCAGGAGCTGGCGCAGGATCTTGCGCCGGCACTTGCGGCAGCGCCTCGGGTGCCGTGTTCGGTGAAGCGGCCGGGATCGGTGCCAGCTCCTGCGAAGCCTTGGCCTCCTGCGTACCGTTTTGCTCAGTCTGGGTCGGCGCTGTCTCTGGCGTGGCAGTAGGCGCCGGGCTGGAGCGGTAATCGGCGCGACGCTTGAGCTGGAACTCCTTCACGGCATTGTTGTGGGCATCCAGGTCATCGGAGAACACGTGGGTGCCATCACCGCGCGCCACGAAGTAGAGGCTGTTGCCCTCTACCGGATTGAGTGCCGCATGAATGGCTTCGCGACCGACCATGGAAATCGGCGTCGGCGGAAGGCCCGCATTCATGTAGGTGTTATAGGGCGTTGATTCCTTGAGGTGAGCCCGGGTCAGCTTGCCGCTGTAGCGGTCGCCGAGGCCGTAGATCACCGTCGGATCGGTCTGCAGCAGCATGCCCATCGCCATCCGCCGTACAAACACGCCGGCAATCTGCCCACGCTCCTGCGGTACGCCGGTCTCCTTCTCGACCAGCGAGGCCATGATCAGCGCTTGATAGGGTTCGGTGTACGGCGCATCTGCGGCGCGCTGTTCCCATTCCCTGGCGAGCACTTCGTCGAGACGGTCGTAGGCGGTTTTCAGCAGTTCGATATCGGACATGCCGCGCACGTATCGATAGGTGTCAGGGAAAAAGCGCCCTTCCGGAAAAATCCCGGTGTGGCCGAGCTTGTCCATGACCTGGCTATCGCTCAAGCCGTCGAGGCTATGATCGAGTTTCTCTTCCTTGGCCAGCGCTGCGCGCACCTGGCGGAAATTCCAGCCTTCGACCAGGGTGAGGCTGTACTGAACCATTTCCCCGCGTTTCCACAGGTCGATCAGGCCTTCGACGGTCATGCCCGGCTTCATGCGGTATTCACCGCTGTGCAGGGGTTGCTTGGCGAGATTGAAGCGCCAATACACGCGCAGCCAGAAGGCGTCCTTGATGACGCCATTGGCTTCAAGTCGGTAGAAGGTGCGGGTCGGCGTGGTGCCCTTGGGCACATCCAGCAATTGTTCCTGGGCAATGTTCAGCGGTTGTACCAGCGCCGAATGAATTTTCCAGGCTGAAGCACCCATCAGCAGCCCTGCCAGAACCACTCCGGTTTCCAGCAGCAGCAAGAGTTTACGTCTCACGTATCAAGCATCCAGTAGCGCACGGGCAATGGTTTGGAGTTTACGGGTGAGCGGCCCAACCGGCCAGTGAAGAGCAGCATAGGCACGCACAGGCCAGATACCATACACGCTGTTGCAGACAAAGACTTCGTCAGCCCATTGCAGCTGTTCGAGGGAGATATCGGTGATTTGCGTGGGGATTCCCAGCGACCCGGCCTGGAACAATAGTTCGGCACGCATCACCCCGGCCACGCCGCAACGCTTGAGATCAGCCGTGATGAGCACACCGTCACGCACCAGGAACAGATTGCTGAACACGCCCTCGATCACGCGCCCGGCCTGATCGAGCATCAAGCCTTCGGCATGCTCGGTGTCCTGCCATTCGGCACGGGCGAGGACTTGTTCAAGTCGATTGAGGTGCTTGAGGCCGGCCAGTAATGGCTGCCTGGACAATCGCGTGGTGCAGGGAAACAGACGAACACCCTGCTCGCCATGCGCGGCAGCGTAGGCTGCAGGTGGACTGCCTTGCAGAATGCGTCGGGCCTGGGCCGAAGGATCGGGCGCGTAACCGCGCAGGCCGTCGCCCCGAGTGAGCATGAGCTTGAGCACCCCGTCACCCAATGCCGCGGCGTAGGCCAGCAGTTCGCTGCGGATCAATTCCTGATCGGCAGCAAGCGCCAGACGCGAACAGCCATCCGCCAGACGCGACAGATGCCGCTCCAGCAAAACGGGCTGACCGTTGCGCACGGCGATGGTTTCGAACAGACCATCGCCATAAGCCAGGCCGCGATCCTTCAGCGACAGAGCGTCAGCCGGCTGACCGTCGACCCAGCAGTCCATCAGCCTGCGAACCGGCGGAACACCAGCGAGCCGTTGGTGCCGCCAAAACCGAAGGAGTTGGACACGACCACATCGATATCCATGTTGCGCGCGGTGTGCGGCACGAAATCGAGGTCGCAGCCTTCGTCCGGCTCATCAAGGTTGATGGTCGGCGGCGCTACCTGGCTGTTGATCGCCAGCACGCTGAAGATCGCCTCGACCGCGCCCGCCGCACCCAGCAGGTGGCCGGTCATGGACTTGGTGGAGCTGACGGCCAGCTTGTAGGCATGCTCGCCGAACACCGACTTGATCGCGTTGACCTCAGCGAGATCGCCGGCGGGAGTCGACGTGCCGTGGGCGTTGATGTACTGCACTTGATCGCCATTGATCTTCGCATCGCGCAGCGCATTGGTGATGCAGCGGGCAGCACCCGCACCATCGGCAGGTGGCGAAGTCATATGGTAGGCATCGCCGCTGGTGCCGAAGCCAATGAGTTCGGCGTAGATGGTCGCACCACGGGCCTTGGCGTGCTCCAGCTCTTCCAGAACCAGTGCACCGGCGCCATTGGACAGCACGAAGCCGTCACGGCCCTTGTCCCATGGACGGCTGGCGCGGGTCGGCTCGTCGTTGCGGGTCGACAGCGCGCGGGAGGCACCGAAGCCACCCATGCCCAGGCCGCAGGCCGCCATCTCGGCACCGCCGGCAATCATCACGTCGGCTTCGTCGTACATGATGTTGCGGGCTGCCATGCCAATGCAGTGGGTACCGGTGGTACAGGCCGTGGCGATGGCGTAGTTAGGTCCCTGTGCCCCCAGATGGATCGACAGGAAACCGGAAATCATATTGATGATCGAGCCAGGCACGAAGAACGGGGAAATCCGTCGTGGGCCGGTCTCGTGCAGCGTGCGGGCGGTTTCTTCGATATTGGTCAGACCGCCAATACCCGAGCCCATGGCCACGCCGATACGCTCACGGTTGGCGTCAGTGACTTCCAGACCGGAATTGCGTACCGCCTGAAAACCTGCTGCCAGACCGTACTGAATGAACAGGTCGAGTTTGCGGGCTTCCTTGACCGACAGGTATTCCTCGACATTGAAGTCCTTTACCGAGCCGCCAAAACGGGTGGAATAGGCAGAAAGGTCGGTGTGTTCGATCAGACCAATGCCACTGCGGCCAGCCAGAATGCCCTGCCAGCTGCTCGGCACATCCGTGCCCAGTGGCGACAACATACCCATACCGGTGACTACGACGCGTCTACGCGACACAGCACTCTCCTTTTTTCAAATGACGACTTTGCATCAGGCCTAAAGAAAAAACCGCACGCCATGATGGCAGTGCGGTTTTTCCATGACAGCGAGCAACGATTACAAACTATTACGCCTGGTGGCTAGTAACGTAGTCGATTGCAGCTTGTACAGTAGTGATCTTCTCGGCTTCTTCGTCAGGGATTTCGGTCTCGAATTCCTCTTCCAGAGCCATCACCAGCTCAACGGTGTCAAGGGAGTCGGCACCCAGGTCTTCAACGAAGGAAGCAGTGTTGACCACTTCTTCTTCTTTAACGCCCAGTTGCTCAGCAACGATTTTCTTGACGCGCTCTTCGATGGTGCTCATACCTTGTTTTCACTCCTAATGGACAAATTCAGGCAGCTGGCCAGTGGGTAAGTGTATAGAAAGGCTTTTCAGCTTTTCAACTGAAAGCTTCACTCCTCGAACCCGGTGACCCTCTGCCTATAAATAGATTGCAGCTTTATAACGGATTTTAGACAGCTCGTATGACATTTTTTTGAAGCAATCCGTCACATTTGAATTACATGTACATCCCGCCGTTCACCGGGATTGTAGCTCCGGTAACGTAAGCCGCACCGTCCGACGCAAGAAAAGCGACCACGGACGCGATCTCTTGAGCTTGCCCCAGACGACCCAGCGGAATCTGCGTCTGCAAGGCTTCACGCTGCGCCTCGGGCAGTTCACGGGTCATATCGGTATCAATGAACCCTGGGGCCACCGAGTTTACCGTAATCGCACGCGAACCGACTTCACGCGCCAATGCACGGCTGAAACCTTCCAGACCGGCCTTGGCGGCAGCGTAGTTTACTTGGCCTGCGTTGCCCATGGCACCCACAACCGAACCAATACTGATAATTCGGCCCCAACGGGCTTTGGTCATGCCACGCAAAACGCCCTTGGACAGGCGGAACAGACTGTTCAGGTTGGTATCGACAACGTCGTGCCACTCGTCGTCTTTCATGCGCATCATCAGGTTATCGCGGGTGATACCGGCATTGTTGACCAGGATCGCCGGCGCACCGAACTGCTCCTGGATGCTCGCCAGGACCGCCGCCACGGACTCGTCACTGGTGACATTGAGTTCCAGGCCGGTGCCTTGAATACCGTTTTCCTTCAGGGTCGCGGCAATACGCTCGGCACCCGACGCGGAAGTCGCGGTACCGACAACGATGGCGCCCTGACGACCCAGTTCCAGGGCGATAGCCTGGCCGATGCCACGGCTTGCACCGGTGACCAGTGCAACTTTACCTTGCAGACTCATGCAAGCTTCTCCTGATTCAGGCCAACGCTGCACGGGCGGCAGCGAAAGCGTCTGGGGTATTGAGGTTGGATGTCGATACGCCTTCGGCGCAACGCTTGTTCAGGCCGGCCAGCACTTTACCGGGGCCGCACTCGACCAGATTGGTCGCGCCCCTGGCAGCCAGCGCCTGTACGGATTCGACCCAGCGTACGGGCTTGTACAGCTGTTCGAGCAGATCACGCTTGAGGGTTTCCAGATCGGCCGGCACTTCGGCGCTGACGTTCTGGACCACCGGAATCTGTGGCGCCTGCCAGTTGATCGCGGCGATCGATTCGGCGAAACGCTCGGCAGCCGGACGCATCAGCTCGCAGTGGGACGGCACGCTGACCGGCAGCGGCATGGCGCGCTTGGCACCACGCGCCTTGCAGCCTTCGATGGCGCGCTCGACCGCAGCCTTGGCACCGGCGATGACCACCTGGCCCGGGGAGTTGAAGTTCACCGCGCTGACCACTTCGCCTTGCGCCGCTTCGGCACAGGCGGCCAGTACGTCGGCATCGTCCAGGCCGAGGATGGCGGCCATGCCGCCCTGCCCGGCCGGAACGGCTTCCTGCATCAGCTGGCCACGACGTTCGACGAGTTTCACCGCGTCGCCCAGGCTCAGGCTGCCCGCTGCCACCAGCGCGCTGTATTCACCCAGGCTGTGCCCGGCGACGTAGGCCGGACGCGCACCACCTTCGGCCAGCCACAGACGCCACAGGGCGATCGAAGCGGTCAGAATGGCCGGTTGGGTTTTATCGGTTTGATTGAGTTGCTCTTCCGGCCCTTGTTGGGTCAGTGCCCACAGGTCGTAACCCAGTGCATCGGAAGCTTCTTTGAATGTTTCAAGGACAACCGGATGTTGTGCGCCCAGCTCGGCGAGCATGCCGAGGGACTGCGAACCCTGTCCCGGGAAGACGAATGCGAGGGAAGCAGACATGTAACAAGCCCCTAATGATCTTGTCGTCGGAGAAATGGCGCCCCGCTTTGGGGACGCAAGAAACTGACAGTTGGATGGCCCATCGAACCAAGCGGTCACATTTAAGCATTGTCCGACGAAAACGCCTAAAGCAACAAATCCTCCAGACGACCGTGCAGGCGCTCGGGAAGATTCTCCTGAATCTCGATCATGGCGCGCGAAATGGCGCTCTGGAAACCCTGGACCCCGGCAGAACCGTGGCTCTTCACCACAATCCCCTGCAAGCCGAGAAAGCTCGCACCGTTATGCCGGGCAGGCGCCAGGTCGGCCTGCAGACGCTTCATCAACGGCAGCGCCAGTGCACCGACCGCACGTGAGGCCAGGCTCTTTTTGAACAACGCCTCGATGCGCCCGGCAATCATGGTCGCCAGGCCTTCGCTGGATTTGAGCAGGATGTTGCCGACAAAACCGTCACACACCACCACATCCGCTTCGCCACGGTACAAACCGTCGCCCTCGATAAAGCCGATGTAATTGATGCCCCGGGCGCCTTGCAACAAAGTCGCCGCCAGCTTGACCTGCTGATTGCCCTTGATGTCTTCGGTGCCGATGTTCAGCAACGCCACCCGTGGGCGGCTGATGCCCAGCGTCTCCGCCGCCACCGAGCCCATCACCGCAAACTGCAACAGATGCTCGGCACTGCAATCGACGTTGGCACCCAGGTCGAGCAATTGGCAGTAACCCTTTTGTGTCGGGATCGCCGCCACCATGGCCGGACGGTCAATGCCCGGCAGGGTCTTGAGCACGAAGCGCGACAACGCCATCAGCGCCCCGGTATTGCCGGCACTGACACAGGCCTGGACTTTACCGTCGCGCAGCAACTCAAGGGCCACGCGCATCGACGAGTCGGGCTTGCCTCGCAAGGCCTGGGCAGGTTTTTCGTCCATGCCGATGACTTCGCTCGCCGGAGCAATCGACAGGCGCGCGCGATCCACAGCCGAATGGCCAGCGATCAATTCTTCAAGTAGGGAGGGTTGACCGACGAGGGTCAGGTGCAGCGAGGGTGTAGCGGACAGGCAAGCAAGGCTGGCCTGGACAATGCTGCGGGGACCGAAGTCCCCGCCCATTGCGTCAATCGCGATGACTTGAGCGGACAAGTGATTACTCGTCAGCGCCCTTGTCGATCACTTTACGGCCACGGTATACGCCTTCTGGCGATACGTGGTGACGCAGGTGAACTTCACCGGTGGTTTTTTCTACAGACAGGGTGCTAGCCTCGAGAGCGTCGTGCGAACGGCGCATGTCACGGGCAGAGCGGGATTTTTTGTTCTGCTGAACAGCCATAATTGATTAACTCCTAAACGTTTGGGTCACGCTTTAACTGCGCCAATACACTGAACGGGTTGGACCGCGTTACCTCGTCCTCGCTCGGTTCGGGCTCATCTGCTCCCGCCGGCTGCTGGCATTCTTCCGGATGATGAGCAGGCACAATGGGCAAGGCGAGCAGAAGCTCCTCCTCGATCAGTGACTGCAGATCCAATGGATCTTCGCCCAGTTCCAGCACGTCATAACCTTTCGGCAACGACTGGGTATTCGCACCCTCCTTCACCACAGCGTAACTGCATTCGCTATGGATCGGCAGGGTGACCAGCTCAAGACAACGCTGGCAAACCATTTTGACTTCAGTGTCGATAAAGCTGTGGATGACCACAGATTTACGTTCATCTCGTTCAAAAACGAATTTAGCCTGCACCGTACCGACATTGTCGGAAAGCGGGTCGCAGAGTCTCTCCAAATCGGCCAGCAGCATTTCACCTTGAAGGGTGGTGCCACGATCAGCCAATTTGCGCGGGTCAACGTGAGGTGGAATCGGGTCATTCAACATAGGCGCAGCATTATAGGGATGCACCCGCCCATGTCAAAGGAAATTCAGCCCTGTCCGTCACTTGGAAGCCTCGCTAGAATTCGCACCTGCCTTATGGAGATGCGCATGCTGCCTTTATTACTCGCTTCCGGCTCGGTCTATCGCCGGGAATTGCTGGCCCGCCTGCAACTGCCATTCACCTGCAGTTCGCCGGATATCGACGAAAGCCATCGGCCCGGCGAATCCGCCATCGCGCTGGTCAAGCGCCTCGCCGAAGAGAAAGCACGCGCCCTGGCCGCCAGCCATACCGCTCATCTGATAATCGGCTCCGACCAGGTCGCCGTGCTCGGAGAGCGGATAATCGGCAAGCCCCACACCTTCGAAAAAGCCCGCGAACAACTGCTGGCCGCCAGCGGCACCAGCGTGACATTCCTGACCGGCCTGGCCTTGCTCAACAGTCGGACAGGGCACTGCCAGGTCGATTGCGTGCCGTTCACCGTACACATGCGCACACTCGACGCGCCCCGCATCGAGCGCTACCTGCACGCCGAGCAGCCCTACGATTGCGCAGGCAGCTTCAAGGCCGAAGGCCTGGGGGTCAGCCTGTTTCGCAGCACCGAGGGACCTGATGCGACCAGCCTGATCGGTCTGCCGCTGATTCGCCTGATCGATATGCTAATGGCCGAAGGCTTGCAAATACCCTGAAAGCAAAAGATCGCAGCCTTCGGCAGCTCCTACATGTGATCTGTGTGTAGGAGCTGCCGCAGGCTGCGATCTTTTGATCTTTGAAGCGGTCTAGCGCAACGACGGACCGTTAAACCCCATCCACATCGCCAAATGCTCAGCCACGCTGGCGCCGAGCTTCTTCGAGAAGCGATCGAATGGCGACTCCTGAACGGTAAAGTCCACCAGCTCCTTCTCACCGATCACATCCCGCGCGACCGAACTGGCATTGCCCAGTCCATCGATCAACCCCAGCGGCAGCGCCTGCTCGCCGGACCAGACCAGACCGGAGAACAGCTCCGGATGTTCCTTGTCCTTCAGGCGATCTCCGCGCCCTTGCTTGACGCTGTTGATGAACTGCTTGTGGGTCGTATCAAGCACACCCTGCCAGAAAGCGGTTTCTTCCGGCTTCTGTGGCTGGAATGGATCGAGGAACGACTTGTGTTCGCCCGAGGTGTAAGTGCGACGCTCGACACCCAGCTTCTCCATGGTGCCGACAAAGCCGTAACCGGCCGCCGTCACACCGATGGAGCCGACCAGGCTCGCCTTGTCGGCGTAGATCTGATCCGCCGCGCTGGCGATGTAGTAAGCACCGGAAGCCCCCAGGTCGGAAATGACCGCATACAGCTTGGTGTCCGGATGCAGGCCGCGCAGGCGACGGATCTCGTCATAGACATAACCCGACTGCACCGGACTGCCGCCCGGACTGTTGATGCGCAGGATGACGCCCTTGACCTTCTTGTCCTCGAAAGCCGCGCGCAGGCTGCCAACGATATTGTCTGCGCTGGCCGGCTCCTTGTCGGCAATCATGCCTGTCACATCGATCAACGCCGTGTAATTGGCGCTGAGGGTAGCGGCCTTTTCCATATCCATCAGCGGCGAAAACAGAGCAATCGCGCCGAAAAGATACACAAACGTCAGCAACTTGAAGAAAATTCCCCAGCGACGGGACCGGCGCTGCTCCTGCACGCTGGCCAGCAGCGTCTTCTCCAGCAGCTTCCAGCTCTTGTCGTCACCGCTCTCTGCGCTCGCCTTGGCGGGCGCCTTCCATTCGTCGGTCATGCCGTCCACCCCAAAAACAACCGGTTAAGCCTGCTGACTCAGCCAGGCGTGCAATTCTGAAAAACGGTCGATGGCCAGTCGTGGCTCATACAGCTTCAACGCATCAATCGATTGAGCGCCATAGCTTACGGCCACCGACCCCATGCCTGCGTTGCGTGCCATCTGCAAATCAAAGGACGAATCACCGACCATCAACGCCTGCTCCGGGCGCACCTCGCAATGCGCGAGAATTTGCTCGAGCATCAGCGGATGGGGCTTGCTGGCGGTCTCGTCGGCGGCACGGGTGATATCGAAGTAATCCTCCCAGCCATGGGCCTTCAGCACCCGATCCAGCCCGCGACGGGCCTTGCCGGTCGCCACAGCCAGATGATAACCCTCGGCACGAAATGCCTCGAGCGACTCGACCACTCCCTCGAACAACGGCGAAGGCACGGCCTCCGACGCAATGTAATGCTCGGCGTAGTGTTCGCGAAACGCGATCAATTCGGCGTCATCGATCTCGGGGTACAGGGTGCGGATCGCTTCCGGCAAGCCCAGGCCGATGATGCCCTTGACGGCAAAATCGTCGCGCTGCTCAAAACCAGAGCGCCGGGAGGCAACATGCATCGCCTCGACAATCCGGCCAATGGAATCGGCCAGCGTGCCGTCCCAATCGAAGATCAGCAGCTTGTAATCAGATGGGCGCACTCAATCGCTCCACAGTCTTGGCCCACATCTCGTCGACCGGCGCCTGCAACTTCAGTTCGCCGCCATCAGGCAACGGCACGGTCAGCATGTAGGCATGCAGGAACAGGCGCTTGCCGCCCAGATCGCGGATTTCCTTGCTGAAACCTTCGTCGCCGTACTTGGTGTCGCCAGCGATGCAATGCCCGGCGTGCAAGGTATGGACGCGGATCTGGTGAGTCCGGCCGGTAATCGGCTTGGCTTCGATCAGGGTGGCAAAGTCGCCGAAACGGCGCAGGACCTTGAACACGGTCACCGACTCCTTGCCCTCCTCCTCGTCGACCTCGACCATGCGCTCGCCGGAGCGCAGATTGCTCTTGCCCAGCGACGCACGAACCTGCTTGATCGAGCTCGCCCAGTTACCGCGGACCAGCGCCATGTAGCGCTTGTCGACGCCATCACCGCGCAACGCGGTGTGCAAGTGACGCAACATGCTGCGCTTCTTGGCGATCATCAACAGGCCCGACGTGTCACGGTCGAGACGGTGAACCAGTTCGAGCTCCTTGCAATCGGGGCGCAACTGACGAAAGGCTTCGATCACCCCGAACGTCAGGCCGCTACCGCCGTGAACCGCAATGCCGGCGGGCTTGTTGATCACGATCAGGGCCTTGTCTTCGAAGACAATCGAGGCTTCGAGCCGCTGCAACAGGCCTTGTGCCAGTGGCACCGGCTCGTCGCGCTCAGGCACGCGAACCGGCGGCACGCGCACGATATCGCCCGCCTGCAGCTTGTACTCGGGCTTGATCCGACCTTTGTTCACGCGCACTTCGCCCTTGCGCAAAATGCGGTAAATCAAGGTCTTGGGCACGCCTTTGAGTCGGGCGAGAAGGAAATTATCAATACGTTGGCCGGCATATTCCGGCGAGACCTCAAGCAGTTGTACGCCTGGAGTCGGGGGGGTAGTCGTCGTCATGCCGCGGATGATAACAATTTTTTATGGAATTGAAGCACTTAATCATTGCTGCTATAGTCGCGAACGCCGCCAAAAGCGGCCTGGACAGCGGACCAACGGTCAAAAACCGGCCCTGACCAACGCAATTCACCAGGACGCGAGGCCGTCCTACGGGGCTTTCGCTACGTAACGGTGGAGTTTGCAGGTGTAACGAGCGCAGGTGACATGAGGCCTGAATCACGCCACAAAGCAGAGTTTTCCACTCGTTTTGCGAGCCATATTCACGGCCAGTTCACAAAGTGCAGTCAGCTGCGAATGACCCCGAGCGAAGGCATCGGAAACAACGCCTAAATTAGCCATGATGCGTGACCTCCCCTTTCGGAGCTCACGGTAAATGCCAACCCGCTGCGGATTCTGCGCGCGGCAGCACCCGAATTATCAGGGATACGTGTAGGGTGGAGATGCACAACCGCCGGACTGTGTAGCAACAGGCTTTCTCCAGACGCTTCATCTCGTCCACAGCCGCTGGTTGATTCCTCCTCCTGACTGAGTGCTTAAGTAGCCACAGCAAGCAGGACGCGTACGTCGCGATGAAGGCCCACATTGGCCGGACTTCGCTGGACACGGGAAATGGCCAACCACTCCCGACGCACCTGACACCGACCGTGAGAAGTCGTGTGTGCCGAACGCCGTTTCCGGCAGCCCGGAAACCGACGGTACTACATGAAAAGAATGCTGATTAACGCAACTCAACCCGAAGAGTTGCGTGTTGCACTGGTAGATGGCCAGCGCCTCTACGACCTGGACATCGAATCCGGTGCACGCGAGCAGAAGAAGGCCAACATCTATAAAGGCCGGATTACTCGCATCGAACCAAGCCTCGAGGCTGCCTTTGTCGATTTCGGCTCTGAGCGCCACGGCTTCCTGCCCCTCAAAGAAATCTCCCGCGAATACTTCAAGAAAGCCCCGGAAGGTCGCGTCAACATCAAGGACGTCCTGAGCGAAGGCCAGGAAGTCATCGTTCAGGTCGAAAAAGAAGAACGTGGCAACAAGGGCGCCGCCCTGACCACCTTCATCAGCCTGGCCGGTCGTTACCTTGTGCTGATGCCGAACAACCCGCGTGCCGGCGGTATCTCCCGTCGCATCGAAGGCGAAGAGCGCAATGAACTGCGTGAAGCCCTGAACGGCCTGGTTGCCCCGGCCGACATGGGTCTGATCGTGCGCACTGCCGGCCTGGGCCGCAGCAGCGAAGAAATGCAGTGGGACCTCGACTACCTGCTGCAACTGTGGACCGCCATCAAGGAAGCCTCGCTGGACCGCGCCGCGCCGTTCCTGATCTACCAGGAAAGCAACGTGATCATCCGCGCGATCCGCGACTACCTGCGCCAGGACATCGGCGAAGTGCTGATCGACAGCGTTGAAGCCCAGGACGAAGCCCTGACCTTCATCCGCCAGGTGATGCCGCAGTACGCCAGCAAGATCAAGCTCTACGAAGACAGCGTTCCGCTGTTCAACCGTTTCCAGATCGAAAGCCAGATCGAAACCGCTTTCCAGCGCGTTGTCGAACTGCCTTCCGGCGGCTCCATCGTGATCGATCCGACCGAAGCCCTGGTGTCCATCGACATCAACTCGGCGCGCGCCACTAAAGGCAGCGACATCGAAGAAACCGCGCTGCAGACCAACCTTGAAGCGGCCGAAGAAATCGCCCGTCAGTTGCGCCTGCGCGACATCGGCGGTCTGATCGTCATCGACTTCATCGACATGACCCCTGCCAAGAACCAGCGCGCCGTGGAAGAGAAAGTCCGCGAATGCCTGGAAGCCGACCGCGCTCGCGTGCAAGTCGGTCGCATCTCGCGCTTCGGCCTGCTGGAAATGTCCCGTCAGCGCCTGCGTCCGTCCCTGGGCGAAAGCAGCGGCATCGTCTGCCCGCGTTGCAACGGCACCGGCATCATCCGTGACGTTGAATCGCTGTCCCTGGCGATCCTGCGCCTGATCGAAGAAGAAGCCCTGAAAGACCGCACCGCCGAAGTTCGTGCACAAGTGCCGATCCCGGTGGCTGCGTTCCTGCTCAACGAAAAACGCAACTCGATCACCAAGATCGAACTGCGCACCCGCGCCCGCATCGTCATCCTGCCGAACGATCACCTCGAGACGCCGCACTTCGAAGTGCAACGCCTGCGTGATGACAGCCCGGAAGCAGCGACCAACCAGTCCAGCTACGAAATCGCCGCTGCCGCTGCCGAAGTCGAAGAAGTCCAGCCAGCCGCTGCGACCCGCACCCTGGTTCGCCAGGAAGCCGCGGTCAAGACCGCTCCGGCACGCGCCAACGCTCCGGTTCCTACCGAAGTTGCCGCTCCGGCCCCGGCTCCGGCCGTCGTGCCTGAGCCAAGCCTGTTCAAAGGCCTGGTGAAGTCGCTGGTGAGCCTGTTCGCCACCAAGGAAGAGCCTGTCGCGCCGGTTGTGGTTGAAAAGCCAGCTGCCGAGCGTCCGGCCCGCAACGAAGAGCGTCGCAACGGTCGCCAGCAGAGCCGCAACCGTAACGGTCGCCGCGATGAAGAGCGCAAGCCGCGCGAAGAACGCGCACCGCGTGAAGAGCGCGCGCCACGTGAGCCGCGTGAAGAACGTCAGCCACGCGAAGTGCGCGAGCCTCGCGAGAGCCGTGAAGAAACGCCGGCAGTAGCTCGCGAAGAACGCGCACCACGCGCGCCTCGTGAAGAACGTGCACCGCGCGCCCCGCGTGAAGATCGCAAGCCACGTGGCGAGCGTGAAGAGCGCGTGCGTGAATTGCGCGAGCCTCTGGATGCCGCTCCGGCTGCTCCGGCCGCCGCTGCTACCGCAGAAGAGCGTCCGGCTCGCCAGCCACGTGAAGAGCGTGCTCCACGCCCACCGCGTGAAGAGCGTCAGCCTCGTGCCGAACAAGCTGCCGCCGCCGCTGCCGAAGAAGAACTGACCACCAACGAAGAGCAACTGCAGGAAGAGGGTCAGGAAAACGCCGAAGGCGATCGTCCACGCCGCCGTTCCCGTGGCCAGCGTCGTCGCAGCAACCGTCGCGAGCGTCAGCGTGACGCCAACGGCAACGTGATCGAAGGTTCGGAAGAGTCCGAGTCCGGCGAAAATGCCGAAGCGCCAAGCACTGCCGATCTGGCCGCCGGCCTGGCTGTCACCGCAGCCGTTGCCAGCAGCGTGATCAGCGCTCCAGCCGAAGCTGAAGCCAATGTGCAAGCCGAACGCGCCACTGCCGCGACCCTGGAAGCGGCTCAGGTTGAAGCGCCAGCCGTTGAAGCGACCACACCGGTCGAAGTCACCGCCTCGCCGGAAATCGAAGTGGCGCCAGCACCTGAAGCACAGCCAGCCGTTGAAGCGGCTGTCGAGCCGGCTCCAGTGGTTGAAGCTCCTGCCGTAGCTGCAGAAGCTGTCGTCGAGACAGTGACTGAAACCGTTCGCGAAGTGCGTGAAGAGCAAACGGCGTTCAACTGGGTAGCCGAGCCAGCCGTCGCTGAAACACCAGCGCCAGCTGCCGAGACCCAAGTGGCCGAAGCCATGGTTTCCGAGCCGGTGGTTGCCGCCGCGGAACCGGCTCCAGCGCCGGAGGTTGAAGCTCCTGTCGTTGAAGCTCCTGCTGCTGAAGCTGCGGTCGTCGCCCAAGCGCCTGCGCCGGTCGTCGAAGCCGCTCCTGTCAGCGCCCTGACGCCAAGTGGCCGTGCGCCTAACGACCCGCGTGAAGTGCGTCGTCGCAAGCGTGAAGCCGAGCGCCTGCAGAAGGAAGCCGAACTGGCTGCCGCTGCGGCTCCGGTTGAAGCAGTTGTTGCTGAAGTGGTTGAGGCCGCGCCTGCCCCGGCCGCTGAAGTGGTTGCCGAGCCGGCCGAGTCGGTGATCCACGAAGCGCCGCGTTCTGTTCAGGAAGCGGTAGAGCAACACGAGCAAGCCCTGGAAAAAGAGCACGAGACCAAACCTCTCGCCTGATTCCATCGGCCACTAAAAAGCCCCGCCTGGTGAACCCAGGCGGGGCTTTTTTTATATCCGGACTTCACCGCAATCCTTGTAGGAGCTGGCGCAGCCTGCGATCTTTTGGCGATTTCGGAATCGGTCGGGAAACAAGATCAAAAGATCGCAGCCTGCGGCAGCTCCTACAGGTACATCCGACACTTTGTAGGAGCTGGCGCAGCCTGCGATCTTTTGGCGATTTCGGAATCGATCAGGAAACAAGATCAAAAGATCGCAGCCTTCGGCAGCTCCTACAGGTACATCCGACACTTTGTAGGAGCTGGCGCAGCCTGCGATCTTTTGGCGGTTTCGAAATCGGTCGGGAAACAAGATCAAAAGATCGCAGCCTGCGGCAGCTCCTACAGGTACATCCGACACCTTGTAGGAGCTGGCGCAGCCTGCGATCTTTTGGCGGTTTCGAAATCGGTCGGGAAACAAGATCAAAAGATCGCAGCCTGCGGCAGCTCCTACAGAGGATCTAGGCTGGCTTGAAGTTCAATGCCTGCGGCACATCCACATCCCACAACACACCTGGATCATCCACAGTCACTTCAACCACCCGCCCTTGGGCAAACAGTGGTTTCGCGCCACGATCCCCCGAGAGCGCCATCAATCCCGCTGCGAAGTCCCGTCCAAATCCGACCGGATGTCCATACTTACCGCCCTGTACGGGCACACTGATACTGTCATCGCCAATACCCGCCACCACTTGCTCGATACTGGACGGCAGGATGAACGGCATATCCCCCAGCACCATCAGCCAGCCATCGAGTTGTTGGCAGGCAGCGACCCCAGCGGCAATGCTGTCGCCCATGCCGGTCGATTCGATCAGCACAATCTCGCAGCCATAGGCCTGAGCCATGCGAATCACTTGCGGGCGGTCAGCAGTGGTGACCAATACGCGTTTGCCCAGCGTCGCCGGCAGGTTGACCAATGTGTGCTCGATGACGGACCGCACCACGCCGTCACGCCCGGTGCAATCGGCCACCAACTTATCCCTTTCGGCGCCCGCTTCCTGACGAAACCGACTGCCCCGCCCCGCCGCCAGTACGACGACGCCAATGGACTCGCTCATACCTTCTCCCGCAAGACTTTCTTCTGTTTCAGTTCGACGCCATTTTTGACCGCCACGATCTCCGCCATGAGCGACAAGGCAATTTCCGCTGGATTATGACTGCCGATATGCAAGCCAATCGGACCGTGCAAACGGTCAATCGCCGATTGCGACAAACCCAGTTGAGCCAGGTTTTCCCGGCGCTTCTGGCTGTTGACCCGCGACCCCAGCGCTCCAACGTAAAAGGCTTTGGAATCCAGGGCCGTGAGCAGCGCCATGTCGTCCAGGCGCGGATCATGGGTCAAGGCCACGATGGCCGTGCGTTCATCGGTCTGGATGTTCAACACCGCCTCATCCGGCATGCCCGAGACGAATCGTCCGTGCTGCTCTTCCCAGCCATAGACGAACTCACTGCGCGGATCGCAAATCAGCACCTCGAAATCCAGCAGGCGGGCCATTTCCGCGACATAGCGCGACAGTTGCCCCGCACCGATCAACAGCAAGCGCCAGCGCGGCCCATAGATCGCCCGCAAGGTCTGACCGTCAAACGTCAAGACGTCGGCTTTATTGGCCGGACGCAAAAGCACTTCGCCGGAGGCCAGGTTCAGTTCACGGGCAACGATTTCATGGGCCTCGCATCGGGCCAGCAGTTGCTCGACCCAATCCCCATCGTCGATGCGCTCCTCGGTCAAGCGCAAGGTGCCGCCGCAGGGCAAGCCGAACCGCGCGGCTTCCTCGCGGGTCACGCCGTACGTGATCAGTTGCACCGGCGGCCCGTCCAGTGCGAGACGGCCGTCGTGCAGCCGGGCAATCAAGTCATCCTCGACACACCCGCCGGAAACCGAACCAATCACCACACCGTCGTCACGCAGGGCCAGCATGGCGCCGGGTGCCCGGGGCGCCGTGCCCCAGGTTTCGACCACGCTGTACAACACTACCCGCTGACCGGCGCGCTGCCATTGCAGCACAC
This sequence comes from Pseudomonas sp. B1(2018), assembly GCF_003097365.1. NCBI lineage: Bacteria > Pseudomonadati > Pseudomonadota > Gammaproteobacteria > Pseudomonadales > Pseudomonadaceae > Pseudomonas > Pseudomonas sp. B1(2018). The sequence goes on along the minus strand of NZ_PYUK01000003.1, from coordinate 146,375 downwards.
TGCGCAGGACGTTCAGGTCGGCGCTGTCCATCAGGCTCCGGCCTGCTGCCAGCCCGACAACTGATAACGAACCGGCAGGTTGCGAATGCGCTTGCCGGTGGCAGCAAAGATCGCGTTGCACAGGGCCGGCGCAATCGGTGGCACACCCGGCTCACCGACACCGCCCAATGGCACATCACCCGGCGGCGTCACCAGATGCACAGCCACCTCCTTCGGCGCCAGGGACATGCGCGCCACTTCGTACATGTGGAAGTTATCCTGCTGGACCTTGCCGTCCTTGAAGCTGATTTCCCCGAGCACCGCATTACCCAGGCCCATGACGCAGGCCCCTTCGAATTGCGCGCGAATCCGCTCGGGATTGATCTGCGGCCCGCAATCGACGGCGATGTCGGCCTTGTGCACCACAAGCGTACCGTCGTCCTTGACCTCGACCTCGATCACCGCCGCCACATAGGTCACGAAGCTGTAATGCACCGCCAGGCCCAGGCCGCGCCCCTTGGGCAGCTCGCGCCCCCATCCGGCGGCTTTGGCGGCGGTCTCCAGTACCGTGCGCAGGCGCGCGGTGTCGATCGGATACCGCTCGGGGGATTCACCGTAGTTCCACTCTTCGCTCAAGGTGCGCGGATCGATCCGACGGTCCGGGCCGAGCAATCTGATCTGGTACTTCAGCGGATCTTCCCCGGCCTTGTGCGCCAGTTCATCGATAAAACTCTGGATCGCGAAGCCATGGGGAATGTTCGACACCGAGCGATACCAGCCGACGCGGGTATGCACCGTGGCCTCAGGGTTTTCCAGGCGAATGTTGGGGATCGCATACGCCATGTTGGTGAAGCCCATGCCCAGCTCGAACGCCGCCTCATGGTTCATGCCCGGCGCAAACAACGCCGTGATGCTCGGCGCCACAGTACGGTGCAGCCAGCCGGACGGCAGACCGTCCTTGTTCAGGCCGGCCTTGAGGTATTCGGCCGAAACGGTGTGGAAGTAGGAACAATGAATGTCGTCTTCGCGGGTCCATTGCACACGCACCGCTTTGCCGGGGAATTCCTTGGCGAGGATCGCGGCTTCGATGATGAAGTCAGGCTTGGATTTGCGCCCGAACCCGCCACCCAGCAAGGTCACGTTGAACGTGACGCTGTCGAACGGCAGGCCCAGCCTTTCACCGATCCGTTCCCGGGTGACCTGCGGTGCCTGGCTTGGCCCCCAGGCCTCGCACGCACCGTCCTTGAATCGCGCAATGGCGACCATCGGCTCCATCGGTGATTGTGACAAATGCGGCAAGTAGTAGGAGGCTTCCAGCGTACTGTCGGCGCTGCTCATGGCTTCGTCTATGTTGCCGGTATTGCGCACCACCTTGCCAGGCTTGAGCGAGGCCGCTTCGAGCTCCTTGCGATAGGCGATCGAGTCGTAGCTGGCGTTGGGGCCGTCATCCCACTCGATTTTCAGCGCCTCGCGGCCCTTGATCGCCGCCCAGGTGTTGCTCGCCACCACGGCGATACCACCCAGGGGCTGGAACTCCGAAGGCAACGGACGGCTTTCGATCTGCAGCACCTTGACCACGCCAGGGACTTTCATCGCCGCGCTGGCGTCGAAACTTTTGACTTTGCCGCCATACACCGTGGGCCGGGCAATCGTCGCGTAGAGCATGCCGTCGAAATGCACGTCGGCTCCGTACACCGCACGGCCGTTGACGATGTCTTCACCGTCGATGGCCTTGGTGCCTTCCTTGCCGATGTAACGGAATTCCGAAGGCTGCTTGAGCCTCAGGCTGTCACGCGCCGGTACCGCCAAAGCGCTGGCAGCGGCGGCGAGCGCACCATAATCCAGTTCGCGGCCCGAGGGTTTATGGATGACTTTATGCAGTTGCGCATGGCACTCGCCCACCGAGACTTTCCACTGGTCAGCCGCGGCCTGTTCCAGCATGGCGCGTGCAGCAGCCCCGCAACGACGCATCGGTTCGTACCAGTGGCGCATGCTGCGTGAGCCGTCGGTGTCCTGGTTGCCGAAGCGTGCTTCATCGCCCGGGGCCTGCTGTACCTTGACCCGCGCCCAATCGGCTTCCAGTTCATCAGCCACCACCATGGTCAGGCTGGTGCGCACGCCCTGCCCCATTTCCGAGCGGTTGCAGATCACGGTCACCGTGCCATCGGCGGCAATGCTCACATAGACCTTCGGATCGTCGACCCAGCCGTGGGGCATGCCGTCGGCGCCGAACTTCTTGTCTTTTTCTTCGGCAAAAGCGTCTTGCCAGCCCCAGCTCGCGGCCAATACCAGCGCACTGGTGGCGCCCACGCCTTTGAGAAAGCCACGGCGACTGAGCTGGCTCAGATTGCTCAGGGTGAAATCATTCGGTAAGCGGCTCATGCCTTGGCCTCCTTCAGGTGAGTGGAGGCCTGGCGGATGGCGGTCTTGATGCGGTTGTAGGTGCCGCAGCGGCAGATGTTGCCGACCATCGCTTCTTCAATCTGCTCGTCGCTGGGGTTCGGGTGGGTCTTGAGCAGCGCTGTCGCCGACATGATTTGCCCACCCTGGCAGAAACCGCACTGGGCGACCGCCGTGTCGAGCCAGGCTTGCTGGACGACTTTGCCGATCGGGTCGGCGTGCAGGTTGTCGATGGTGCTGACGTTCTGACCGACGACAGAACCGATGGGCGTGATGCAACTGCGTGCCGGAGCCCCTTCGATATGAATGGTGCAGGCCCCGCACAGGCCCATGCCGCAGCCAAATTTGGTGCCGTTGTAACCGGCCACGTCGCGGATCGCCCAGAGCAGCGGCATGTCCTCGGTGACGTCGAGTTGATGGTCTTGACCATTGAGCTTCAGGGTAATCATGTGCACGCCCGCATGGATCTTGAGTGATGGGGTCGAGCAATCTGCCGCTGGATCTCGGTGGGTCGCACGCAGATCGACTCAGGCTAATCGGCTCTCTTGTGCGGACGCAAACGGTCTGCACCGGGCCTTTGGTGGAGCAAGAGTGTGCATCGTTAGCTGACTAAGTTAACCGAGCATTAACAAAAAAAAGCCCTGCTGAGACAGGGCTTTTTAGCTGCAAGCTTTAAGCTGCAAGCTTTAAGTAAAAGCAAAACAGCGAAGAGCCTGAATTTAAGGATTGTAGCTTGCCGCTTGAGGCTTGTAGCTCGCGGCTGCCTCATCAATACCGGTTCGGTTCCATTTCCAGGTCGACATGGAAGCGTTCTGCAATATCTTTCTGGATGCGCTGCGCCAGGTTCAGCAATTGCAGGCCCGTTGCGCCGCCATAGTTGACCAGCACCAGCGCCTGCAGCTTGTGAACACCTGCGTCGGCATCGCGAAACCCTTTCCAGCCCGCCCGCTCGATCAGCCAGCCAGCGGCCAGCTTCATCTGCCCGTCGGGTTGCGCATAGGCCACCAGGTCCGGGAATTCGCCCTTGAGCCGTGCAGCCAGCGCCGCCGACACCAAAGGGTTCTTGAAGAAACTGCCGGCATTGCCGAGTACGGCCGGGTCCGGGAGTTTCTCGTTGCGGATGCTGCAAATGGCCCGGCTGACATCGCTGGCGGTCGGATGGTCGATACCTTGTTCGGTCAAGCGCTGACGCACCGGGCCGTACTCCAGGTGCAAATGCGCGGCACGGTCGAGGGCGAAGCGCACACGCAGGATCAACCAGCGCCCCGGTTCCTGCTTGAACAGGCTGTCGCGGTAAGCAAAGTTGCACTCCCCCAGGCTGAAGTCGCGCAGTTCGCCGGTCTGGCGATCGAGGGCGGTCAGGCCGGCGAACACGTCCTTGATCTCGACCCCGTAGGCGCCGATGTTCTGCATCGGTGCCGCACCCACGGTGCCGGGAATCAGGCTGAGGTTTTCCAGGCCGGACAACCCAAGCGACAGGGTGTGTTGCACAAAGGGATGCCAGGGCTCGCCCGCCTCGGCCTCGATCACCACTTTGCCGTCGTCATCGCTCAGCACGCGAATCCCGCGAGTGGCCATGCGCAGCACCAGCGAATCGATATCGGCCGTCAGCAGCAGGTTGCTGCCACCGCCGATCACCAGTACCGGGACCTTGTGCTCCAGCCCGTAGGCCAGGGCTTGCCGCACATCGGCGTCGCTATGGGCCTCGGCAAACAGCCGGGCCTGGACATCCACGCCAAAGCTGTTGAACGGCTTGAGCGATACCTGCGATCGAACCTGCAAACTCATAACCGTCCCTTCAATTCAATCACCAGCAAATCACTGGCGCGCTCGATCAGGTCCAACACCTGCTCGAAGCCTTGCTCGCCGTCGTAGTACGGGTCCGGCACTTCATCGATCGGCGACTGGTAACGGCGCAGGAACAGGTCCAGCTCGGCCTTGCCCTTGGCGGGCTGCAAGGCCTTGAGGTTGCGCAGGTTGCTGTTGTCCATCGCGAGGATCAGGTCGTAGGTGGCAAAATCGGCGCGGCTGACTTGCCGGGCGCGCTGGGCCGACAAGTCGTAACCACGCAGCTTCGCCGCGGCCTGGCTGCGCTTGTCCGGCGCCTTGCCGACATGCCAGTCACCGGTGCCGGCGGAGGCAACCTCAACCTGATCGGCCAGCCCCGCTTCGCGCAGTTTGTGCCGCAGCACGCCTTCGGCCGTGGGAGAACGGCAGATGTTGCCCAGGCACACGAACAAAACGCGCATCACGCCTCCAGCAGGCGACGGACGCGCTCAAGGTCTTCAGCGGTATCGACGCCGGCCGGCGGCGCGATCAATGCGTCGGCCACGTGGATCCGCACGCCGTGCCACAGGGCACGCAGCTGTTCCAGGCACTCGGTGTTTTCCAGCCAGCACGGACCCCAGTTGACGAAATCCTGCAGGAAACCGGCGCGGTAGGCATAGATACCGATATGGCGGCGATACGGCACACCTTCCGGCAACTGCTCAGGGTTCACGGCAAACGCATCCCGCGCCCAGGGCAAGGTGGAGCGACTGAACGTCAGCGCCAGGCCATTGAGGTCGCTGACGACCTTGACCACGTTGGGATTGAACAGGGTGTCCGCGTCTTCGATCGGCTCGGCCAGGGTGGCCATGCGCGCTTCAGCGTGGGCCGCCAGATTGGCGGCGACCTGATCGATCACGCTCGGCGGGATCAGCGGCTCGTCGCCCTGCACGTTGACGACGATGGCATCGGGCGCCAGGCCCAGCTTCATCGCGACTTCGGCCAGGCGATCGGTGCCGGAATTGTGATCCTCACGGGTCAGCACCACTTCTGCACCGAAGCCCTTGCAGGCCTCGACGATGCGCGCGTCGTCAGTGGCAACCACCACCCGCCCGGCGCTGCTTTTGCTCGCCTGTTCCCAGACGTGCTGGATCATCGGCTTGCCGGCGATCAGCAGCAGCGGCTTGCCTGGCAGGCGGGTGGAGGCATAACGCGATGGAATGACGACGGTAAAGGCTGTGGTCATTTATCCAGACGCTCATCGGTGGTCAGGGTGCGTGCTTCCGACTCGAGCATCACCGGGATGCCGTCGCGAATCGGGTAGGCCAGGCCGGCGCCCTTGCTGATCAGCTCGGTCTTGTCGGCGCTGAGCTTGAGCGGGCCTTTGCAGACCGGGCAAGCGAGGATGTCGAGCAATTTGGTGTCCATGAGCATTCCCTGGAAAAAACGGAGTTAAGGCAACAAACGATCCGGCAGCAGGCGCATCAACTGTGTGTCGAACCAGGCCACGAAGGCCGGTGACGGCACGGCATCGACCGCCAGGTACCACCAGTCGGCGGCGGCAAAGGCACGGCATTTCACCGCGTCTTTTTCCGTCATCACCAACGGCAATGACGGCGTGAAATTCAACGCCTGCACGCTGTATTCGGCGTGGTCGGCAAACGCATGTGGAACAGGCTGCCAGTGTAGCGTTTCGAGGGTCTTGAAGAAACGTTGCGGATTGCCGATACCGGCGACCGCGTGCAGGGCCTGGCCGACAGGGAAACAGTCGAGGGGACGGCGCTCACCACTGCGCAGATTGACCAGCGCGGTAGGTTGCAATTGAAAGGCAAAGCCATCGTCGCGGTCGGATGCGGCACCGTTGTAGAGGACCGCGTCGACGCTTTGCAGGCGCTCGACCGGTTCGCGCAACGGTCCGGCGGGCAGGCAGCGGCGGTTGCCCAGGCCGCGGGCGGCGTCGATCAGCACCAGCTCCAGGTCGCGAGCCATGCGGTAATGCTGCATGCCATCGTCGGACAGGATCAGGTCCAGTGGCTCGCTGGCCAGCAAGGCTTTGACGGCGTTGCTGCGATTGGGGTCGATCATCAGCGGCACGCCCGTGCGCTGGACAATCAGCAGCGGCTCGTCACCGGCGACGTCGGCGCTCTGCTCGGCCTCGACCCGCCAGGGCAATTGTGGCGGTTTGGCGCCATAGCCGCGGCTGACCACGCCGACCCGCAGGCCGCTGCGCTGGCAGTGCTCGATCATCCATAGAATCAGCGGCGTCTTGCCGGTGCCTCCTACAGTGATGTTGCCGACCACGATCAGCGGCACCGGCGGCTGGTAGATCTCGCCCTCACCCGCCAGAAAGCGCTTGCGCTTGTTCATGACCACGCGTCGGTACAGCCATTCCAGTGGCTGTAACAGCTTCAGGGCCGGATGACCTGCGTACCACGCGGCGAGCAATCGATCGGACATGGCCATCAGGGCGCGGGAGGCGCCGCCTCGATGGTGGTCATGCGCAAGTGACTGAAGCCGAGTTTGCCGGCGGCATCCATGGCCGTCACCACGGACTGATGCGCAGTCTTGCCGTCAGCACTGATGGACAGCGGCCGGTTGGTGTCGCCGTTGGCTTCTTTTTGCAGTGCGTCCATCAGCGAGGCCAGGTCGCTTTTCGGCAGGATCTGGTTGTTCACCGAGAACACGCCGTCGGCGCTGATGGCTATGTCCAGCGGCTTGCTCTGATCGTCGGCCGGCGTACCGCTGACGGCTTCCGGCAGATCGACGCGCAACTGGGTTTCACGGGTGAAGGTGGTGGTCACGACAAAAAACAGCAACAGGATGAACACCACGTCGATCAGCGATGCGAGGTTGATGTCCACCGTTTCCCGTGGTTTGCGGCGGAATTTCACGCTTTGCTCCCGGTCAGGTCCACGTCGCGATCGCCCTGCACCACTTCGACCAGCTTGATCGCTTCCTGCTCCATGCCCACCACCAGCTCATCGATCCGGCGTTGCAGGAAACGGTGGAAAAACACTGCGGGGATACCCACCATCAGGCCCGCGGCCGTGGTGATCAGGGCCTTGGAAATACCACCGGCCAGTACCGAAGCGTTGGTGGTCATGCCTGAGCCTGTGAACGCACTGAAAATATCGATCATGCCCAGCACCGTACCCAGCAGGCCCAGCAACGGCGCCATGGCGGCGATGGTGCCGAGGGCGGCGACGTAGCGCTCGAGCTCATGGATGACCCGTTGTGCGGCCTCTTCGATACACTCCTTCATGATCTCGCGACCATGCTTGGAGTTGGCCAGGCCGGCCGCCAGGATTTCGCCCAGCGGAGAGTTGGCGCGCAGTTCCTTGAGTTTTTCCTTGTTGAGCTGTTTGTCCTTGATCCAGACCCAGACCTGCCCGAGCAAGTGCTCCGGGGTCACGCGGCTGGCCCGCAGGGTCCACAGACGCTCGGCAACGATCGCCATGGCCGCGATGGAGCTCAAAATGATCGGCAGCATCATCCAGCCGCCGGATTTGACCAATTCCCACACAGTGACAGCCCCCTCGAAAAAGTGCGCCACTCTAACATAGGGGGTGGACGCACCGAAGACCGCGATGTCGCAACCGGTCGGGCTTTGATAACGCTCGGTCATGGGTTCAAAGGCGGCGGATCACGCCAGAAACGCCGTTCCTGGCGCATCGACCACGGCGGCTCGAAGCGCCCCAGTTGCAGACGAATGGCACCCTGTTCGACGCTGTCGTAGATCGCCATCCCGCGTTTTTGATAAAGAGCGATGACCGTGGGATGCGGATGGCCAAACGAATTGCCCTGGCCGCGGGAGATCAGCGCCCCTTTAGGTTGCAGGACATCCAGCAGGGCGTTAGACGACGAACTGCGACTGCCGTGGTGTGGCGCCTGCAGCCAATCGGTGGGCAGGGCCAGCGGACTGTCCAGCAGGGCTCTTTCGGCGGCGGCATCGATGTCGCCACTCAACAGCAACCGTTCGCCATTGGCCTCGATCAACAAGACACAAGAGTTCTGGTTGCTGTCGCCGGCCAATGGCCAGTGCCAAAGCTGGAAATCGACTTCATCCCAGGTCCATTGCCGGCCGCTCTCACAACGCCCGGCCTGCAACTCCACAGGCAAGTCTGACGGTTCACCACTGACCACCTGTTTTACAGGCAAGCCTTTGGCAATCGCCCGGGCACCGCCGGCATGGTCGGCGTGGGCGTGGCTGATCAACATCAGGTCGAGGTCCTTCACCCCGAGTTTGCGCAACGCCGGCAGCACCACCCGCTCCCCCTGGTCGAGTTCACCGAATCGCGGTCCGGCGTCATACAGCAAGGTGTGATGCCGGGTGCGCACCAGAATAGCCAGCCCCTGCCCCACGTCCAACTGCCAGACTTCAGCGATGCCTTCCGGCAGCATTGACCGGGGTGGGAACACCAGCAACAGCAGCAGAGGCCAACCCAACGGGCGCAACGGAACGCCACGCGGCAACAGCAGTAGAAAAGCGCCCAGCGCGCCGAGGCTCCATATCCCCAGAGGAATCGCCTCCGGCACCCACGCGGGTAGCACCTCGGCCAACACCGCCAGGCCCCTGAACAACCCACCGATCAAACCGCCCGCCAGCCACAACAGGCCCTCGCCCACGTAGGGCACCGGCAACAGCAATGTCCCGAGCAAGGCCGGTGGCAACACCAGCAGACTGATCCACGGCACCGCCAGCAAATTGGCTGCCGGACCGCTCAGGCTGATCGGCAATCCCAATATCAACAGTAACGGGCACAATCCGATAGCAATCAGCCACTGGGCACGGGTCCAGGTTTGCCACCATCGCCAGGGGCCCAATCGGCCGCCGAAGGTCAATATCAAGACGGCCACGGCCGCGAAAGACAGCCAGAAACCAGGCTGGAGACTCGCCAGCGGCTCCAGCAGCAAAATGCCGCAGAGGGCCAGCAAAAGCGGCCACCATGCACCGAGATGACGAAACCGCAGACGCCACAACAACACCAGGCCCAGCATCAGGCAGGCTCGTCGCACCGGCACCCCGAATCCGGCGAGCATCCCGTAACCGAGCGCCGCGGCGAATGCCAGGCCACACGCCCAAGGCAACCATGGCAGGCGGTTCGGCCACAACCCAAGACGGGCCAGGCCGGCAATCAGCAGATACACGACGCCCGCCAGCAAGCCGATGTGCTGCCCGGAAATCACCAACAGATGAACCGTGCCGGTGTCCTGCAATACCAGCCAGTCTTCGCGACTCAGCCCGGCACCGTCCCCGAGCACCAACGCCGTCAACGCGCCGCCTCGCCCCTGCGCATCCACCGCTTGCAAACGCTGGCGGATGCCATCGCGCCAGGCCCATTGGGCTGGCGCAAGGCGTTCGCCCTGCTTGACCGTCCCGGTCGCCCCGATGTGTTGTGCCAGCAACCAGGCCTGGTAATCGAACGCCTGCGGATTGAGGAGCCCGACCGGGCGCTTCAATTTGACTGCCAGACGCCAGCGCTCGCCACTGTTCACCGGCGGCCCGCCGTACCAGGACAGGCGCATTTGCCGCGGCAGCCGGGTACGCCGGGACTGGATGTCGGTCAATTCGAAACGCACGACACCGTCGTCATGCCGGGGCAAGCCTGTGACCCGTCCTTCGACCCAGCGGGTTTCTCCGTCCAACGCCGGCGGCAACCGGTCATCCAGCGCCCACTGCGCATTCGCACAGGCCCAACTCAGACCGAACAGGTAAAACGCCACCGGATACGTCCTGAATGGCAACAACATCAAACCCGCCACCGGCATCGCCAGCCACAACCAGACCGGCGGTAACGCCGGTAAAAAACGCAAAGTCAGCAGACCCAGCGCCAACGCCATCATCCCTGTGCGCATAAGCCCGTCCTTGAGAGTACCCTCCAAGGCTTAGCCCGCCCGTCGCGCGAGCGCCGTTATCAATTGTCACAAAGTCTGAATGGGCAGTTCATAGAATCCAGACATACTTGCCACCCTGACCGACCGAGAAGCCTTATGCCCCGGCGCTTATTCAAACGTTACATGCCAGACCCGATGAGCATCAGGGAACACAAGTCCTTACGCTTTCTCGGCACGCTGTTGCATGACCCGAACCTGTGGCACCTCAACCGCCACTCCGTGGCCCGCGCCATGGCCGTGGGTTTGTTCGCGGCGTTCCTGCCAATCCCGTTGCAGATGCTGCTGGCGGCAACCCTCGCCATTATCGTGCGTGGCAACATGCCGATTGCCGTGAGCCTGGTCTGGCTGACCAACCCGATCACCATGCCTGCCGTGTTCTTTTGCACCTACCAGACCGGCGCCTGGCTGATGGACGTCCCCGCCCGGCAGTTGCCGGACGCACTGACCTGGGAATGGATCAGGGGCGAAATCTCGACCTTGTGGCAACCGTTCCTGTTGGGTTCGGTGGTGACGGGGCTGGCACTCGGTGCGCTGTCCTACTTCATGGTGATGGCGTATTGGCGCTGGTGGGTGGCCAGGCAATGGAAGCGGCGCAAGAAGAGCCGGTTGTGAAAATGCAAAACGGCGCCCCAGGGCGCCGTTTTTTTTACATCTGCCATACACCCCTTGTAGGAGCTGCCGCAGGCTGCGATCTTTTGATCTTGATTTGAGCCCGTTAAAAAGCCAAAAGATCGCAGCCTTCGGCAGCTCCTACAAGGAAGGTCAGGTTCGCATCCCACGTCCGCTGACCAGCAACCGTGTACAACCGATGTACAGCACTGCGGTCGCCACCAGCATGAAATGCAAAACGGCGCCCCAGGGCGCCGTTTTTTACATCTGCCATACACCCCCTGTAGGAGCTGCCGCAGGCTGCGATCTTTTGATCTTGATTTGAGCCCGTTAAAAAGCCAAAAGATCGCAGCCTTCGGCAGCTCCTACAAGGTCAGGTGCGCATCCCGCGTCCGCTGACCAGCAACCGTGCACAACCGATATACAGCACTACGGTCGCCACCAGCATGAAAGCGATGGCCACACTGATGCGGATATCCGATACGCCGAGGATGCCGTAACGGAATGCGTTGACCATGTGCAGCACCGGGTTGGCCAGCGATACGGTCTGCCAGAACGGCGGCAGCAAGGTGATCGAGTAGAAGACCCCGCCCAGGTAGGTCAGTGGCGTCAGCACGAAAGTCGGAATGATCGAAATATCATCGAAGTTGCGCGCAAACACGGCGTTGATGAAGCCCAGCAGCGAAAAGATGGTCGCGGTCAGCACCACCACCAGAATGGTCACGCCCAGGTGATGCACCTGCAAGTGTGTGAAGAACAGCGACAGCAGGGTCACGATGATCCCCACCATCAAGCCGCGCAGCACGCCGCCCAGGGTGTAGCCGATCAGGATGGTGTGCGGCGATAGCGGCGAGACCATCAGCTCTTCGATGGAGCGCTGGAATTTGCTGCCGAAGAAACTCGACACCACGTTGCCGTAGGAGTTGGTGATCACCGACATCATGATCAGCCCCGGCACGATGTACTCCATATAGGTGAAGCCACCCATGTCACCGATTTGTCGACCGATCAGGTTACCGAAGATCACGAAGTACAGGACCATGGTGATGGCCGGTGGCAGCAGGGTCTGCGGCCAGATCCGGGTGAAACGCCGGACTTCACGGTAAACGATGGTGTTGAGGGCAATGAGGTTGGGGCGCAACTCGGAACTCATACCGCCACCTTCGACAGATTTTTCTCCACCAGGGACACGAACAACTCCTCGAGGCGATTGGTTTTGTTACGCAGGCTCAGCACTTCGATGTTCTGCTGCGCCAGCTGGGTGAACATCGCGGTGATGCCCATGGACTTTTCCACCTGGACTTCCAGGGTGTGGCTGTCGATCAGCCGGGACGGGTAGCCGAGCAACTGAGGCGCGGCGGGCAAGTCGCCCTTGAGGTCCAGCAGAAAGGTTTCGACATGCAGTTGGCTGAGCAGCTGACGCATGCTGGTGTTCTCGACGATGGTGCCGTGGTCGATGATGCCGATGTTGCGGCACAACTGCTCAGCCTCTTCCAGGTAATGGGTGGTGAGGATGATGGTGATGCCTTTCTGGTTCAGCTCGGTGAGGAAGCTCCACATCGAGCGACGCAGCTCGATGTCCACCCCGGCAGTCGGTTCGTCGAGGATCAGCAGGCGCGGTTCATGAACCAGCGCGCGGGCAATCATCAGGCGACGCTTCATGCCGCCGGACAGTGAACGCGACGGCACGTCCTTCTTGTCCCACAGCCCCAGTTGGGTCAGGTACTGTTCGGCGCGTTCCTTGGCGACTTTCGCCGGGATGCCGTAGTAGCCGGCCTGGGTCACGACGATGTCGAAGGTCTTTTCGAACTGGTTGAAGTTGAATTCCTGAGGCACCACGCCGATGGAGCGCTTGAGCTGCGCAGGATTGCGGTCCAGGTCGTGACCGAAGATATTCACCGTGCCGCTGGTCTTGTTCACCAGGGTCGAGAGAATGCCGATGGTCGTGGATTTGCCGGCGCCGTTGGGGCCGAGCAAGGCGAAAAAGTCACCTTCGGCGACTTCCAGATCGATACCACTCAGGGCCTGGAAACCGTTGCCGTAGGTTTTGGTTAGCTGCCGGATGGACAGAGCGGAACTCATATCTGATTTACGCACCAAGAAGGGAAGAAAGGGATAAGTATGGACGGCGGCGAACAATACAACCGCAACAACTTGGCACAATGGTGCTTGTCGCCGCCGCACAAGTACAGTCAAGCGTGTCGATAGTGAGTATTAAGTCAACGCGGTCATGACCGCCTTTTGATACGCCGGACGCTGTTTCAACCGCGCGTACCAGGCCTGCAGATGCGGTAGTGGCGCACGCTCGATCGGCATCTCGAACCAGGCATAAATGAAACTGCCCAAGGGAATATCACCCATGCCGATCTCGTCTCCGGACAGGTAGGGCGTGTTCGCCAACGCCTGGTCGGCCATCGCCAGCAGCGTGTCGCATTCCTTGATCGCCGCCTTGATGGCGGGCCAGTCCTGCTGGTCTGCCGGGGTACGCAGCACGCCCCAGAACAGGGTACGGAACGGGCCGGCAAAGCTTGAGGTGGTCCAGTCCATCCATTTGTCGGCGCTGGCACGGGCTTGCAGATCCGCGGGGTACCAGGCCGTGTCGGCGGCGTGGCGGGCCATCAGGTAACGCACGATGGCGTTGGATTCCCACAACACGAAACCATCGTCCTCGATCACCGGCACCCGACCGTTGGGGTTCATCGCGCGGTACTCGGGTGTATCGACGACACCAAAGGCGCCACCGGCATCGATCGCCTCGTAGGCCAGGCCCAGTTCTTCGGCGGCCCACAATGGCTTTCTCACATTCGATGAGTTTTTCCGACCCCAGATCTTCAGCATGACCGCCTCTTTTTTGGTAAGTGGGCAGGCAGCATACGCCGGATCAGGTGCGACTCAAATCGCTCTGCATGTCACCCAACAGCGGTTGCAGTTGCTCACCGAACAGATGCGGATAGCATTTTTCCAGGTGTTCGAAAAAGAACGCTTCAGGGACGTCGGCGAACTGGCCGTGATCGACGAGGTACTCCATCAGCTTCGCACCATCGCGGTTGAAGGGATGAAAAACGCTGTCGTTGATCCCGTCGAATTCCAGCGGCGCCACATTGAACAGCTCGCAAAGTTTGCGGTTGAACGCCGGCGTCGCCTTGATCCAGCGACCCTGCAAGTAAAACTCGGTGTAGCCGTGCATGGCGAACATGTCGCTCTTGAGCAATTCAAGCAGGCGAGGCGTCGACAAATGATTGCGCACATCCGCCAGGCCGATCCGCGCGGGAATCCCGCAATGCCGCGCTGCACCTGCCAGCAACGTGGCCTTGGGCACGCAGTAACTCTCCCCGGTCGCCAATGCATGACTGCCGCGCAGGGTCTGCGGATCGCGACTGAAGGTGTACGGGTTGTAGCGCACCGCTTCGCGCACGGCGTAATAAAGACTGATCGCCTGTTCAAGCGGATCGCGACTGGCACCGCGGTGTTTTTCGGCGAACTCCACCACAGACGGATGGTCACTATCGATGAAGCGGCCGGGACTCAAGTACTCGTGCATGAGAATAATCTCCAGGGGAAGCCCCGAGTCTAGCGAGAGCTTCAGCACAGAGATAACGACGTTTCGGCCAAATATGGGCGCTTTGCCGCTCGTTCAATGAAGGTTTTTCCCACGTGTGCGGCCCATCTGGCCCACGAAAATCATCCTGGGTCACCACCCGCCTGTTTTGCGGATGCCGTCTAAGCTCTGAGGGCTGGTCCGCCCTGGTTTCACGGAGGAATAAATATGCTGCTGTTGTGGATACTGGTTCTGCTGGTCGGTATTGCTTATCTGGCCCACCGCCGCATTGCCCCGCTGCCCGCCCTGGTCATCGTGGCCGTCTATGTCGTGGCCATGGGCGCTTTCAGCCGCGCACCAGGCTGGTTGCTGCTGGTTTTCTGGATATTGATCGCTGCCGTCGCCGCACCCTTGCTGCTGCCCGACCTGCGTCGCAAATTGTTCAGTGCACCGATGTTCAACTGGTTCCAGAAAACCCTGCCGCCGATGTCGCAAACAGAACGCGATGCCATCGACGCTGGTACGGTGTGGTGGGACGGAGAGCTGTTCAGTGGCCGTCCGGACTGGAGCAAACTGCTGTCCTATCCCAAAGCGCAATTGAACGAAGAAGAACAGGCTTTCATCGACGGGCCGACCGAAACGCTCTGCACCATGGTCAATGAGTGGCAGCTCGGTCAAACCATGGACCTGCCGCCCGAAGCCTGGGCTTTCATCAAGGACAACGGCTTTTTCGCCCTGATCATCCCCAAAGAGTTTGGCGGCAAAGGCTTCTCTGCCTATGCCCACTCGCAAGTGGCGATGAAGCTGGCAAGCCACAGCGGCGACCTCGCCTCCACCGTGATGGTCCCCAACTCCCTCGGCCCGGCCGAATTGTTGCTGCACTACGGCACCGACGAACAACGCAATCATTACCTGCCACGCCTGGCACGCGGCGACGACATCCCGTGCTTTGCCCTGACCGGTCCGCTGGCCGGCTCCGACGCGGGCGGCATGCCGGACTCCGGGGTGATCTGCAAAGGTGAATGGGAAGGCCAGGAGGTTCTCGGCCTGCGCCTGAACTGGGAAAAGCGCTACATCACCCTCGGCCCGGTGGCTACCCTCCTCGGCCTGGCCTTCAAGGCCTATGACCCCGATCACCTGCTGGGCGACAAGGAAGACCTGGGCATCAGCCTGGCGCTGATTCCGACCGACACCGTCGGTGTCGAGATCGGCCGCCGGCATCTGCCGCTGGGCGCCGCGTTCATGAATGGCCCGAACTCGGGCAAGGACGTGTTCGTCCCGCTGGAGTTCCTCATTGGCGGCCAGGAAATGCTCGGCAAGGGCTGGATGATGCTGATGAATTGCCTGTCGGTGGGGCGTTCGATTTCCCTGCCGGCGGTGGGCACCGGCATGGCCAAGTTCACCAGCCTGGTGACGGGCCAATACGCGCAGATTCGTGAGCAGTTCAATGTACCGATTGCCGCTTTCGAGGGCATACAGGAAGCCATGGCCCGCATTGGCGGCAACGCCTGGATGATGGATGCCGCCCGCATGCTGACTGCCAATGCAGTCGACCTGGGCGAGAAACCGTCGGTGCTGTCGGCGATTCTCAAGTACCACCTGACCGAGCGCGGCCGCGACTGCATCAGCGATGCCATGGATGTGCACGGCGGCAAGGCGATCATCATGGGGCCGAACAATTACCTGGGCCGCAAATGGAACGGCGCGCCGATTTTTATCACGGTGGAAGGCGCGAACATTCTCTCGCGCAACCTGATGATCTTTGGCCAGGGCGCGATCCGCTGCCATCCTTTCGTGCTCAAGGAAATGGCCCTCGCGGGCCGTGAAGACAAGGATCAGGCGCTCAGAGAATTCGACGAGCTGCTGCTCAAGCACATCGGTTTTGCCGTGGGCAACGCCGCCAGTACGCTGGTGCTGAATCTCGGTTTCGGGCACCTCGAACACATCCCGGGCGACAAACTCAGCCAGGGTTACTTCCGCGCCCTCAATCGTCAGGCTGCGGCATTCGCCCTGCTCGCTGACCTCAGCATGATGTTGCTGGGCGGCGCACTGAAACGCCGGGAACGCCTGTCCGCACGACTGGGTGACGTACTGAGCAACCTTTACCTGGCCTCTGCCGCACTCAAGCGCTATCACGATCTCGACACACCGGAGTACATGACGCCACTGGTGAGCTGGGCCATGGAAGAAAGCCTGGGGCAGGCGGAACGGGCCATGGATGAGCTGCTGAACAACTTCCCGAACAAAGTCGTGGGCTGCCTGTTGCGGGTGATCGTGTTCCCGTTCGGTCGCCGGCACAAAGGCCCCTCGGACAAACTCGCTGCCGAAGTCGCTGCCTTGATTGGTCGCGCCAAGGGCGACCCAGCCCTCGAGGAATTGCTCCTGGGTTGCTATCGCCCGCAGGCGAGCGACGATCCGGTCGGCGCCTTGCAATACGCCTGCAACCTGTTGAGCGCCGCTCAGCCGCTGCAGAAAAAGCTGCATGTGGCACTCAAGAGCGGCCAGGTCAAACCGCTGGCCGGCGAGTCACTGATCGATGCCGCGCTCGAGGCTGGTGTGTTGCAGCCGGTGGAAGCGCAAACCCTGCGTGAAGCCGAAGCGGCCCGGCGCAAGGTGATCGATGTCGATGACTTTGACCAACAGGCGTTGGCACTGGCCGAGGGAAAAGTCCGCTGATCCCTTCAAACATGTAAAAACGGGCGCGGGCGCTTTATACTCCCGCGCCCGTTTTGCTCTTGAGGACTTATCTCGTGTCCAACATCGTTGCCGATCATCTCGTTTTACTCGACCACCTGCGCAGCATCCTGGTCGCCGTAGGTGAGGCCGAGCAGGTTCCCGACGAAAGCCATGCCTTGTTCCTTGAGCGCTTCGACGAGCTGCTGGCGTTACTGCCTGTCGACCCGATTGAAAGCCAGTACCTGGGCCAGGACATTCTGTGCCAGGTCATCACTCGCTATCCGCAAATCGCGCACCTGGTGCCGCGCGACCTGCTGTGGTATTTCGCCGGTGACTGCCTGCATTACATGCCCGATGATGAAATCGACCTGTACCAGGCCCTGGAAGAGCGTCGCTTCGAAGCCGAACAGAACGACGAACCTTTCGACTGGAACCAGGAAAAGCAGCTGCTGGCGTTGTCGAACCAGGACAGCAAGCACTGATCTGCAAAAGATCGCAGCGCTCCTAAAAGGTGTCGGATGTACCTGTAGGAGCTGCCGAAGGCTGCGATCTTTTGATCTTGTTTCCTGATCGATTCCGAAATCGCCAAAAGATCGCAGGCTGCGCCAGTTCCTACAAGGAACTGCCGAAGACTGCGATCCTTTGTTTCGACCTTCAAAACAAGCCGTCACTCTCCGGCAGTTCATACTCCGATGGCGACCAGCCCGGACCATTCGACCGACCCGGCTTGCCCAGCGTCGGCTCCTTCGCCAGACATTCCACCAGGTAATCGATCAACACCCGTAGCTTGGGCGGCAGGTATCGGGTTGGCGAATGCAGTAACCAGGCGCCGCCGTGATAGGACGCCAGAAAGGTCCAGTCCGGCAGCACTTGCACCATCAACCCTTTCTCCAGAGCATGGCGCGCCGTGAAATACGGCAGGCTGCCAATCCCGATGTGCTGCAACACCGCGCCATAACGTACGCCAGTGTGATTGGCGGCATATCGCCCGCGCACACCCACGGTTACCGTCTTGCTGCCTTTCTTGAATTTCCAGCGTGCGTCGCTGGGTGTTTCGCCCAGGTAAATGCAACTGTGATTGAGCAAGTCATGGGGATGAGTCGGCGTCCCGTGCTCGGCCAGATACTGTGGAGTGGCGCAGAGCATATGATCGATGGTCAGCAACTGCCGCCCCACCAGCCCCGCAGGCGGCCGATCGGTGATGCGAATCGCCAGGTCGACATGATCGTCGATCAAATCGACCTGGCGGTCCTCAAGCAACAGCTCCACATCCACCTTGGGATAACGCCGCAAGAACTCCGGCATGTGCGGGTGGATCACGATTCGGCCCACCGCTTTCGGCACGCTGATACGCACCAGCCCCTCGGGTTCATCGGTGAACTGGCCACTGATTTCCATCACTGACCGCGCGGCATTGACCATTTCCTGGCACCGCTTGAACACCTCCTCGCCACCGTCGCTCAGACGCAACTTGCGCGTGGTTCGTTGCAGCAACCGGGTGGCGAGCGCCTTCTCCAGGCGCGAGATGCTGCGACTGACCGCCGAGGGCGAAGAGCCCAACTGACGGGCTGCCTCGGAGAAACTGCCCGTCTCGACAACCTTGACGAAAATTGCCATTTCACCGAGCAGCGGCAGTGGAAGATTTATGCTCACAACGCAACAGTCCTTTGATGTTTGCCCGGATTATCACGTATTTACCGGCTTTCTATAATAGAAACCGATTACCAATACGAGCCCGCAATATGACGCTGCGCCTTTTTTTCCATAGTGATGAGCTCAAGGCCAACGTGGAAGTCCTGGAATGCACCCCCCACGAAAACGAGTTTGCCGTGGTCTTGCGCGCGACCCTGTTCCACCCCCAGGGCGGTGGACAGCCTTGCGACACTGGCTGGATTGGCGAAAGCCAGGTGCTGCGTGTGGTCCAGGATCCCGAGCGGATCATCCATTTTGTCGATCAGCCGGTAAAAACCGGGATGACGCCAATCCGCGTCGACGAACAACGCCGGCGGTTCAACACGCGCATGCATTCGGCTGGCCATTTGATCGGCCACTTTGTCCAGGCCATGGGCTGGATGCCGATCAAGGCGCATCACTGGCCAGGTGAAGGGCGTGTGCAATTTCAGCCGGGCAAATCTGCGCAGGACGTCGAGGCCGAGGTCATCGAGCATGGCATCGGGCAGTGGATCGACCACGACCTGCCGCGCCTGACCTCACTGCGCGAAGGCGCCCGGGAAATCGGCTTCGGTGACCTGCCCGCCTACGGTTGTGGCGGCACCCATGTACGCAGCTTGAAGGATTTGGGCGCGGTAACCATCGCCTCCGTTTCGCAGAAAAAAGGCACGCTGTCCGTCCACTACCACGTGGACTGAGCACTGGACGTTCGTGAAGGGCGCCTGATTTTATCGATGCAAGCATTGCCCGGCCCGCCCAGTCATACTGGCGGGCCTTTTTTGCTTCAGTACACCCCGTCAGCATCCGGCAGCCGCACTGCGCCCCCCCCCTGCCCGCCCACCTGTCTCCAGTCTTTGCACCATTAGTTTTCCTATAACTCATGGCACTTTGGTTTGATTGAACTAACGTCAAACCATAAGAAGTCATAACGGCTCGATTTTCCACGTTAGCTTCAGTGATCAGATAGCGGATTGGCAAAAGGAGTTACCTCACTATGATCCTGGCAGGCGATTTCCGGCGCTGTACCTTCATTGCCGACTACTTTCCGGGGGAGCCAGGTCGACGGACAGTGCAATCCATAACCGCACGCATCGCTCTGACAGGCAATCCAGATAACCGGATCACTCAAACCGTTTTTTTGCAAAGGTCGCTCGCGGTCCAGCCGGATCAGCGAATTGCGCCCGCTCGTGTGTAGCACGCAAGGATAACGCCAAGGCCACGGATAAGTGGACTGGCGCATTGGGGGGGATAGCCCGATCCCCGAGAAGTGATCCGAGACAGCTCAGTCTGCCGAAGATTGGCCTATTCAGTGAGGATGTACTTGATGAGCCTTCGTCCCGTGCCCGCTTTCAAGCGAATTATCCATGGCCTGCTCTGGATGGGCCTCAGCGTGGATGCCGCTCAGGCCGCGCCGGCCAATTGTCCGCAACTGGACAATTGGCCGACAACGTACGAGGTCGGTCAGGGGCTGCAGAATGAACTGCGCAGCCCCGTTTCGGTAACGCAACTGGCGGTGGGTGACCCGAAAATTGCCGACGTGCAACCCAGCGGCAGCAACGCGTTCATACTCACGGGCATTGCGCCGGGGACCACCAGCCTGATGGTCTGGACCGCCTGTTCGAAAACACCGCGCCAAGCCATGGTGTTCGTCAAGGGCAGGGCCACGTCGGCGCTCACCAGCGTGCCGTCGGTGCCTTCCGACGACCCGTTGCTGCCGAGCCAGGTGCAGACCGATGTCCGCTTCGTTGAAGTCAGCCGGACCAAGCTCAAGGAAGCCTCCGCCTCGATTTTCGGCGTCCGGGGGAACTGGCTGTTCGGCTCGCCGAGAACCTTGCCCACCATCGGCGGCATAGTCACGCCGGCGATACCGGTGAGAAACGACCAGTTCAACCTCACGTTTGCTACCGGCAGTACCCTGGTGGCGATCAACGCGCTGGAAGGCAGCGGTTTCGCCTACACCCTGGCGCGGCCAAGCCTGGTTGCGCTCAGCGGGCAAAGTGCGAGCTTCCTGGCCGGCGGTGAAGTACCGATTCCGGTGCCCAGTTCAGGCAGCGATAACGTGTCCATCGAGTACAAGGAATTCGGTATACGCCTGACCCTGACGCCAACCATCGTCGGGAAAAACCGTATCGCACTGAAGGTGGCGCCGGAAGTCAGTGAACTGGATTTCACCAACGCAGTGAGCATCGCCGGCACGATTGTCCCGGCCCTGACCGTGCGCCGTACCGATACCAGCATCTCCCTGGCCGACGGCGAAAGCTTCGTCATCAGCGGCCTGATCAGCACCCACAACGACTCCCAGGTGAACAAGTTTCCGGGGTTGGGCGATATTCCGATTCTGGGCGCGTTTTTCCGCGACAACACCATCAACCGTGAAGAGCGCGAACTGCTGATGATCGTCACCCCGCATCTGGTCCAGCCATTGGCTGCCGATGCACAACTACCGACATTGCCTGGCGAACAGCTGCGCAATTACGACCCGAACTTCTACCGCATGTTCTTTCTGGAAAATGGTGACTTCGACAGTCTCAGCGGACTCTCGCAATGAAACGCAGCCTGAACCGCACTGACCTCGCCCTCACTCGTAACGGTGACTTTGAACGCTTGCCGGGCCAGCTGTACTGCCATTGGCCAGGCGTTCAACCTGTTTTAGCCAGAGGACATTCAATGAAAGCAGTCATTGCAATAGCGGCGACATTAATGCTCGCAGGTTGTGCCAGCAATGGCATGCCTTCGCGACCGGGTAGCTGTGCCAAGCCCGGTTCGGAGCAAGAACTGGCCCTGAACCTGGCCGACAACATGGCCGAAGAAGGCCGTTTGTATGCCAGCCTGGCGAATCTGGAAGGTTTGCCCGATAGCGTGGTCCAGGTTCGCCTGCGCAAGGCTCGGGTGCTGCGCTTGATGGGGCGTAGCGGCGACGCGCAGCCGTTGTACGAAAGCTTGCTTGGCACCTGTCTGGCGGCTGAAGGGGAACATGGCCTGGGCCAGTTGGCCGCCGCCAGAAATGATAACGCCACCGCTGCCATTCACCTTGAGCGTGCGGTGAAAATGGCCCCCACCGATGACAAGATGCGAAATGACCTGGGGGTCGTCTACCTCAATCAGCGACGGATCCCTGAAGCACGCTTTGAGTTCATGACGGCCATGGAGCTCAAGCAGGAGAACACATTAGCGGCACTCAATATGGTAACGCTGCTGATCTACCAGGATAACTGGAAGGCGGCCGCCGAACTCGTGACCCGCGCCGACTTGAGCCCCAAGCAAGTCGTAGAGGCTCAAACCCGCGCGGAAAAACTCAAGGCCTCCGCCAGAAAAGTGGTGGCCTCCGAGGGCAATCGCAAGACTGAGGTAGCCGATGCCTCTTCCAGTGCGAACAAGTAGAACGTACGAGGACTCGAGATGAAGACCAAAAGGCTGTTGATCGGGTGCATGGCTTGCCTGTCCACCACTGCCTGGGCCATTGAGCCGGGCCCTTCTTCGCCGTATCAACAAGGCACCGAACAGTGGTTGCAGCTGCAGATTCGCGGCGTGGTTGCCTCCCCTCACCTGCAAACCGCTTCGGCCACCGAACGTGACCTGGCCATGCAGCGCTGGCTGAACAGCTTCAACTACCCGATTCCGGAATTTTATGACCAGGACACCGGGGGACAAATCACTAGCGGCAACTGAGGGATGTCGATGGATGACAAGTCTCTGGCGTAATCCAGAGTGGCCTGGCTGCAAAGCCGGGCTTGATGGTCGTGTGCAGAAAAGCAGCGGCATCTAAGCATGATCCATCCCTGGTCGGATCACCCTGTAGGAGCTGCCGAAGGCTGCGATCTTTTGACTTCAAGCGATCGTAAATCGCAGGAAGATCAAAAGATCGCAGCCTTCGGCAGCTCCTACAGGGGATGGGTAAACCTATGGCAGGAAAGTACAGATCAAGCTCAGGGTGACAAGGCCGTCGCACTCGACAGCCTCAAGCCGTTTGAGCTCACCCGAATGCTCTCAACACCCCGATCAGGGCTGGGCCGATGGCAACCAGAAAGAAGCTCGGCCATAGGCAGAAAATCAGCGGAAATATCAGTTTGGTACCGATTTTCGCCCCCGCTTCTTCGGCGGCCTGAGTGCGCCGATCACGGAATTCATCGGCATAGATGCGCAGGGTGTCGGCCACGCTGGTACCAAAGCGGATGCTCTGCGCCAAAAGGCTGACCAACCCTTGTACGTCCTCCAGACCGGTGCGCACAGCCAGTTGCTTGAGTGCCTCGGTACTGGTAATGCCCGCACGGATTTGCGCATTGACCTGGGCCAGTTCCTCCGCCAGCTCAATATGGCTGACCGACATCTCTTCAGCCACACGTTCGATGGTCGTAGGCAGGGCCAGGCCCGATTCCACGCAGACGACCATCAGGTCCAGCGCATCTGGAAACCCCACACGCAGCCGGTTTTGACGCGACTCCTTACGCTTGCTGACATACAGTGCCGGCAGCAACCAACCGATACCGGCCGCCATGGTCACCACCAACAGGCCGATCATCAATGAAACCTTGGGGATCAACGGCAACAGCAGCAACGCAAGGCCAATCAGTAACAGCGGTAACATCAGGCGCACCGCCCAGTACATCTGCACTGCCGAAGAGGAACGGTAACCCGCATGCATCAACAGGGTCCGGGTTACGGACGTCTTGGTCGACTCGGCCGAAGCAAAGCGCTGGCCGACCCGTTCCAGCAACAATTGCAGGTTACCCGGAGCCTCCTGCCCGAACGTATTGCCCAAGTGACCACGCTTGATCAACGCCAGGCGACGCTGCACCGGGTCCTGAAGGCCTAGCATCAGCAACATCACGGCGATGACCGCAAACACCGTACTCAAACCGATCACACTGATGAACAATATGCGCGCCAGCTCTTCGTTCCCCGTAACCCGACTGAACAACCCCAGCAAATAGTCCATGATCCTGTACCTCCCGGTAGCGAGTACCGCTTAAACCTGAATCCGGATGATTTTTTTTATCCAGAAAATCCCGATCAACATGGCGCCGAAAGCCCCGATGATCAGCTTATGGCCCGTGGGGTCATTGATCAGCACAGGAAGGTAACTGGGGCTTGTAACGATAATCGCGATCGCCAACACGAAAGGAATCGCCACCAGCACCCAGGCCGACATACGTCCTTCCGCCGACAAGGTCTTGATCTTGCGCTGAAAGCGGAAGCGTCCACGGATCAGCCGACTCAGGCGCTCCAGCACTTCCGTCAGATTGCCGCCGGTCTCGCGATGGATGAGGATCGAAGTCACCAGCATCATCACCGTCATGCTTGGCATGCGCTCCAGCAGGCCGAGCATGGCCCGGCGCACATCGTTGCCATAGTTGATATCGGCGAAGGTCAGGCCAAACTCATGAGCGACCGCCCCTCGATGCTCCTCGGCAACCAGGCGCAGGGTTTCGTTGAAGGGGTGCCCGGCGCGCAGGGCTCGGCACATGGCATCCAGCGCATCTGGCAAACCTTCCTCGAACTGCGCAAAACGTTTGTTGCGATCACGCAGGATTTTCAGGACCGGGACCCAGGCCACCACAAAAGCCACCGCCAGCGCCATCCACCAGATCGCCGAAACCATCAGGACTATGGCGCCGGCTGCAACGCCCAGGGAAAGCCCAAGCAATATCACCCGATAAGCACGATATTCATGGCCCGACTGCTCGATCAGCTGTGTCAGGTTCGCCATAAAAGGCAACTGCTCGAGCATCGCCTCCAGTGGCGACAAGCGCGTCAGGTACTTCTGCCTCAACACTGTTTGCATATTAGGTAGATGGTTGGCTTTCTCCAGTACATGCAAGCGGTTGCGGATGAGCTTGCGCATCTTCCCGGCTTCGCCGAATACCGGCACCGCCACGCCCTGGGACAGAAGGAACACGGCGATAAACACCATGCCGAGGAACATCAGAATGAATTCACCAGGAATATTGTTCATGACTGCCGTGCCTCCATCCACTCAGGCCTGAACATCGTCAGCGGCAACTCGATGCCGCGCTTGGCCAGCACATCTCGGAAGGCGGGGATCATGCCACTGGGACGATAATCCCCCAGCACCTCGCCGTTTTCGCCTACGCCATGGCGTGCGAAGGAAAAGATTTCGGTCATGGTGATGATCTCGCCTTCCATGCCGTTGATTTCCTGCACGCTGACCAGGCGGCGCTTGCCGTCCTCCTGGCGTTCCAGCTGGATCACCACATCGATGGCCGAAGCGATCTGCTGACGCATGGCCTTGATCGGGAAGGTCGCCCCGGTCATCGACACCATGTTCTCGACCCGCCCCAACGCATCACGCGCGGTGTTGGCGTGGATCGTGGTTAACGAGCCGTCGTGGCCGGTGTTCATCGCCGTCAGCATGTCCAGCGCCTCGACACCACGCACTTCACCGATCACGATGCGGTCCGGGCGCATCCGCAGGCTGTTGCGCACCAACTCCCGCTGGCTCACCTCGCCGCGCCCCTCGATGTTCGAAGGCCGGGTTTCCAGGCGCACCACATGGGGCTGCTGCAGCTGCAGTTCGGCCGAGTCCTCGATAGTGACGATCCGCTCGTTGTGCGGAATGAAACTGGACAGGACATTGAGCATGGTGGTCTTGCCACTGCCGGTACCGCCGGAAATCAGCACGTTCAAGCGCCCACGCACTATCGCCTTGAGCAGCAGGGCAATGGCCGGGGTCAACGTCCCCACCTGGATCAGGCTGTCGGTATTGAGCAGGTCCACCGCAAAGCGCCGGATCGACATGCTCGGGCCGTCGATGGCCAGCGGCGGGATAATCGCGTTGACCCGCGAACCGTCCTTGAGCCGGGCGTCCACCAAGGGCGAAGACTCGTCGATACGCCGACCCAGGCTGGAGACAATACGGTCGATGATGTTCAGCAAATGCTGATCATCGCGAAAGCGCACATCGGTGCGTTGCAGCTTGCCGAAGCGCTCGACATAGACCGAGGCAAAGCCGTTGACCAGAATATCGGACACGCTGTGATCGGCCAGCAAAGGCTCCAGGGGGCCAAGGCCGAGCACCTCATCGATGATCTGCTTGATGATCAACTGGCGGCTGGACGTACTCACCGGTGCCGAATGCTCGTCGAGCAGGCGCTGGCAAATATCGCGAATCTGCCGCGTGGCCTCAGCCTGCTCAAGGGAGTCCAGCAAGGACAGGTCCATGACCTTGAGCAACTGTTGGTAGATCTTTTCTCGCCACTCGGCTTCCACCGGGGTGACCTGGGTTCTGGTTTCGTACATGACATCCGGGATTGCGTGCTCCCAAGCCATCAATTCATCTGCCGGATCCGGCAGGTTACCGTCCAACGTGGTAACCGACGATGAGGCGGGTTTAGCGGACTGTTTGCGCAAGCGGTTACGAAAGTCGCTGATCATGGGTCATCCCCCGAAAAAACGGTTGAAGGCGCGTTTGAGTAAGCCTTTGTTCCCGGTAGCCTGTTGACCGACCAGGCCCTCGGTCATGTCGCGCAGTGCAGCAGTGATCGCTGCCTTCGGCGCATGCAGAGCCAAAGGCACGCCAGTGTTCTGACTCTGGCTGACCAGGTTGAAGTCGTTGGGTAATTTGGACAGGTTCGTGCAGCGCAGCGCCTCGCCGATATCCTTGAGGTTGACCGCTGCCGACTTGTCATAGCGGTTGACCACTATCTGCAATTGATCCCCGCGTACACCCAGGTCTTCGCGAAGAATCCGCACCAGGGAGCTGGCATCGCGCAGATGGCTGACGCTCTGCTGCACCACCACGTACACCCGGTCCGCCTGCTCCAGCACGGAGCCTGTGAGGTGGTCGATTTGCCGTGGCAGATCGATCACTACCCAGTCATAGCTGGCGCGGGCCAACTGCAACAAGGAGTCAAGTTGCTCGGGTTGGGCATCCTGCGGCAGACACAGCTCACCGGCACGGCCACCCAGCACATGCAAGGTGGGGCTGAAGTGACTGCAAAAACCCCGTAGCGCAACGCTGTCCATGCCGTCGATCTGATGCAACACCTCAAGATGGCTGTGGGTTTGCGCCACATCCAGGTAATGCGTCACGCTGCCAAATTGCAGATCCATGTCCAGCAACAGGGTACTGCCACCCTTCATGCTGAGCTGTTGGGCCAGGTTGCAGGCCAGCATGGTGCCGCCCGATCCGCCCTTGGAGCTGGTTACGGCGATCAATTTCCCTTCTGTGCCGCTGCCGGTCCGAACCTCCATGACCAGCCGATTCAAGGCAGCGACCAGTTCTGTCTCGGCGATGGGCTCGGGCAACACGTCACGGGCACCGGCCTGCATCGCCAGGCGCATGCCTTCCTGTTCGCTCAGCAACCCGCACACCAGCATCGGCGGACGCTCATGAGCCGGGCGCTGCAACAGTGCCGCAAGCTCTTCACGCCACAGGTGGCTGACGCGCAACAGCAACAGATCAGGCATCCGGTCCAGGCCGTAGAGCGGGTCAACATGCCCATTGCTCACCAGGCGAGTGCTCACCTCCAGGCTGGGCATGCGCTGGCAGACGCTCTGCAGGTCTCGCAACGATGTGGCATCACGGCTACTGATCAGCAACCGTAGCCCGGCTTTGCCGGTCGCGGTAGAGAGTGGAGTGTCCTTGGTATTCAGCATGGCGTGATCTCCCCGGAATCGGAATGACGCCCGAGGCTTTCGCGTGGCAACGTTGCTCTGATTACGGGCAAGGTAATGGGCACGCCGAACCCGGGAATAAACAGATTGAAAACGTAGTTCTGCAGACTCAACTGGACATAGCGGATGGCACGGAATCCATTGCTCCCACTCGTGTCGGAGGGGTTGGTTACCAACGCACCGTTTGCGTCCAGATATCTCAGCGTCAGGTTGCTGGTGCTCAGATTGCCTATCAGCTGGCTGGTACCCGCGTCGCCTGCGGCATTGAAGATCGCCCGCTGCAGGACCACCGGGTCGCTGATGTTGCACACCGCAGCCAGGCGCGTACCACGCCGTACGGCTTCATCCAGCGCATTGACCGTGAAGTACACGCGGCCCATTTCCACTACGCCGAACAACAATGTGAATACCAGCAGACCAACGATGGCGAACTCCACCGTATAGGTGCCGCGCATGTGTTTTCTGTTCATCACAGCGCCCTCATCACGGTAGTGGCAACCAGCGGAATACTCAGAGCAATCTGATTACCCACAAAACCGGGAAGCGATCCAGTGCAATTGCCACCGCCAATCACCGGGCAGAACGTGTAAGTGATGGTGACCCGCACATGGTCTGTGCCCACCGCGGCAACGACCACGTTGCCTGTCGTCAACCCTGACACCACTGCGGTCCCGGTGTTGGCAGGTACGCCATACACCGCAACGTTTTTTGTCTGGGTCAGTAGCGTATTGCTCAGAGAGACCGCACCCAGCGTCGAGTCCCAGGCATTACTGGCGACGAAACGGTCCGCATCACGACTGGCCTGAAGCAGGATGTTGTACTGATAGAGCATGCGGCCGAACTCACCGAAGGCCAGCAGCAGCAACAGCAACACCGGCAGGACCAGAGTGAATTCCACCATGGCCAGGCCTTGCTGACGCTGCCGACTTTTAAATCCATGAAGTCTCATGACGCCCCCTACGAGTCAGTGCTCGGAGTACCGCTGCCGTTGAGATAGGTTTTGTACAGCTGAATGATCTGCGGGCCGGAATCGGTAGACGGCGAGGGACCCGCCACGTTGTCACCTTCGCACTCTTTCACGAACTGGCCGAAAATTTGCGCGTCCCCGCCCCCGCCAGCCATAGGCTGCACCACGAAATAGCAGCCAAAACCGAGAACGGGAATCGAGGTTGAACCACCCTGTTTGCCGGCGCAGTTGCCCACCACGACTTTCAGCATCCGACGCTCGAACACCCCATTGCCCTGACAACCACTGCCTCCCGCGACGCAGGCGGCAACGCTCGCACGCCAGTCGTTATAGTCCAGTATCGAGTTGCTACCGGCGGTGAGATTGCCGTTGTTCGAGGTGACGGTCTGGCCTTGGTACTTGGCTTGTGGAGGAGAGACTGAGTCGTCGTAGATGATTGCGGGATTACTGGACGAGGTCACCAGGTCTGGCGGATAGTCCGAGGCACTGACCGGACCGTTGTAGATGCCGAAGCGAGTATTCAGACCTTGAGACGCAGGACCGACCATGTTGCCCGGGGATGTCTGGACATTTTGCCCCACGTCGCGACAGACCTTGCCACCTCCGGCCAGATCTTCACGGACCTGACTGCCACCCGAGCCAAAATCGAGCAACTGAAAATTACCTGGGCCAATGGGTGACGAATTGCCGGCCGCCGTCTTCAAAACCTGCAAATCACCAAACTGAAACCCCCAGAACATGCCGGCCGCCGGGTTGTATTGAGTCGGGTTGCCACAGACCATCAAAGGGGCAAGATCACAGGGACTGGTAGGGCTGGGTCCGGCGGTGGCGATCGCCGCCACCGCTTTGGCTCCCAGGCCACCAGCGCCGAAGACCTGGGCGAAGTTCCAGAAAAACCCTGTCAGGCCATAGCTCGGTACCGATACCCGGACGTACTTGGCATCCGTCGGCCCGGGATACGAGAACGGGCCATAGACGCTGCTTGCCAGCTCCACCACCGCAAATGCACCTGCGTTGCCGCCCACAGCCGTGGCCAACTCGTTGTTACCTGTGGCATTGGCATTCTGTACCAGCGTATTGAGCGCGGCGGTGCGAGTCGTGCTGGCACTGTTGCTGCCACCCGCCACCTGACTCAGGGTCTTGGCACCACTCAGGGCGGCGGCGTCCACCGCATTCTGCAGGCGCGTTTTGTTCAGCATCATATGCCCGCCGTCCAGAGCCAAGGCCGCCATCAGACCAATCACCGCCAACGCGATCACCATCAATACACTCACCGATCCTTCCTGGCGCCTTGGCGTCGAAGTGAACGGCCGCTGAATACGAAGATTCATCATCAAGCCCTCGATTGCCGATACTGATCCGGATCGGCTCCGCCAATACCCAGGTGCCCGGATACCTGTGCGCCCGTCAGCGAATGTTGACGACTTTGGCTTCGGTCCCGCGGATAACAGTGATACCCGCCCCCTCGCCACTGCTGCGCTGTACCACGCGTTTTGGCGCTTCGACAGTGGCCACAGCCATGGCCGGGGCAACAGGTGCAGCAGGCGTGGCAGGCGCAACGGCCGGGCTTTTCTTCTCGAGGTTCAGCGGGTTACGCAGCGCCAGTTGTAACTTGCCTTCCGTCTGCGCGGTGACCAGCGCTTCCGCTTCAGCGGCCGACATCTCCAGGGTCACTGCGCGCACCACGACTGGTTGGGTCTTGTCGGTACCTGCGGTCTGATCCACCGCCAACACCCGCAAGTTCTCGAGGATGGTCCGGGACGTGGCGTTGTTACTGCCGGCATTGGTGGTTTTGGTCGCCAGTACGTCCACCCGGTTACCCGGTAACAGGAATCCACCGACGCCGACCACATCGTCCACCCGTACCGATATGGCGCGTTTGTCAGGCGCAATCAAGGAAGCCAGGGTGCTGCCCCCCAAGTGCTCGCTCAGACGAGCACCGCGCACGATGTCGCCCCGCAGAATGTCGAACGTTGCGATTTTGCCCACGGCTTTTTCGCTGGCATCGAAGGCATCGTCCGGGATCGTATCCATGGGCATGCGTACGGTCGTGACCTGTTGGGCCTCAACCATTTGCCCGAATGGAATCTCCACCGTGGCGACCACCACGTTTCGAAGGTGGTCATCCGGGCTGGCATTGAGCCGCGCGCTCAGCCAGGAATCGGCCATCCATGCGGCCCCCAGGCCCATGGCCAAGGAAACACCTATCAGGGTAAGCGTACGAGAGCTCATGTCAGTATCTCCGCATCAAAGAAAGTCGAGCTGGACGAAGTAGTTGTGCCAGGCCCATTCCAACTCTTTCGGTGACAGTGGTCCGGAACCGCCTATATAACGCTGGCGATCGAGTGCCATGTTCAGGAGATCGCGGGGATGGCAAGGCACCAGGGGCATGCCTTCACTTGCATAAAGCCTTTGCAGCACATAACGCACCAGCAGCGGGTCATAAGAAACGCCCAGACGCTCGCTTTCCTGACGCCAGATCTTTTCGTACTGCTCGGGCTTCAGGTAACCGAACTGCAGCTTGTAGCCAATCCGGCGAAGGAAGGCCTCATCGGCCAGTTCCAGGGGATTGAGGTTGGTGGAAAACACCAGAATCAGATCGAACGGCAACTCGCAATGCCGACCACCGCCCAGGTTGAGGAAATCGCGCTTTTCTTCCATCGGGACGATCCAGCGATTCAACAGTTCGGCAGGGGCCATGCGCTGGCGTCCCATGTCGTCGATGATGAACAGGCCATTGCTGGCCTTGAGCTGCAAGGCGGCCTGGTACTGACGGGTGAAGGGGTCATAACGAACGTCCAGCTGCTCCATGCTCAACTCACCGCCGGTGATGACAATCGGGCGTTTGCAGCACAGCAGACGACGGTCGATCCCTTCGTTGAGCATCAGACTGTTTTGCTGAACGTTGTCATCGAGCCGCTGATGAACTTGCGGGTCATAGATTTCGATCACTGACTCATTGATGACGATGGCATGAGGGACCCAGATGGCCTCGGCGAACAGTCGGATCAGCCGGGAACTGACATAGGTCTTGCCGGTACCTGCGGGGCCATAAATCATGATTGCGCGCCCGGAGTTCATTGCCACACCCAACTGATCAAGCATCTCCTCCGTGAGCACTACGCCAGCAAGGGCATTGCGCATATCGTTGGCGTTGATGCGACCATGGTGAATGGTCTGTAGCTTGATCAGGGAGCGGTAGGTACTGACCGGGAAGGGTGCCGCTCCGATATAACCACTGCGCGACAGGGCATCACGGGCGGCACTGCGCCCACGTTCGGTCAGGCCGTAACGCAGCATCTGCCCGCCGGTTTGACTCATCTGGCCCAGCACTTCGACACGACCATCCTTGCGCAGAAACGCCAGAACCTCTTCAAGTACCGCGCCAGTCAGCGCCAGGCGATCCACCAGCCGCGACATGTCCAGTACCCCTGCATCAAACAGATGCTTGCACACCAACTCACCGAGAAAACTGTCGGTCAGACCCGTTTCGCGGATTGTGCACGGCTGAGGAGCCAGTCGTTGCACCGCTTCCCGCTCATTCGGGAAGGCATCAGTATCAACCATGACGTGCATGACTAATCTCCCAATCCACTGGCAAGGAGTTGCCAGTAGATGCTGCCCAGTGTGCCGAGCAAAATTGCAATCGAATAAGGAAAAGGCTTGCCAGCTACTTCATCCGAAGTTGGCGCCAGATAAGCCTGCGCCCTTAGAATCAGCCAATAACGCCCCAAGGTCTGAAACAGTTGACCGCGATACAGCACTATCAAAAAACCGCATACGCCGCCGGCTATCAAACTGAACATTGCAGCCCACAACGCGAAATGAAATGGTAGAAAGCTGCCGACCATGGCCATCAACTTGACGTCGCCGGCAGCCATGCCACCGAAGGCGTACATTGGCAGGAACAGCGCAAAGCAGATCAGAATGCTCAACAGGCTGTCACCCAATCCGCTGATGCCACCTGAATACATTTGAGCCCCCAGTCCCAGGGCAAGCCCCAACAAAACCAGCCAGTTGGGAATACGGTGGCGAAGCAGATCGCTCACCACCGCCACGCCCAATAGTCCTAGCAGTAAAACAGTCGACACCAGCAATTCCATGGACATGGCGCGTCTCCCCTGACGGGATTATCGTTAGCAGGCAGAACCTTTGACCGCAGTGCACAGCGCTGTGATCTTGGTGTTCACCTCGCCGCCCAAGGTTACAAACATTGCGGCAACAGCTACCGTAACTAACCCACCGGCAACGGCGTACTCCACAATGGTCAGGCCATCTTCATCTTTGGCGAATTTGCTTATCAAAGTTCTGATTGTTTGCAGAGTCATTTTTGTGTACCTCACTTCAGCGGCCATACGGCTTAGAAAGTACATTGGCGGGGACAGCGCGAAGCGCCCCGCCACGGTGAGTTGCAATCATCAGCAGGCAGAACCTTTGACCGCAGTGCACAGCGCAGTGATCTTGGTGTTCACGTTGGTGCCCAAAGTTACAAACATTGCGGCAACAGCCACCGTAATTAACCCACCGGCAACGGCATACTCCACAATGGTCAGGCCATCTTCGTCTTTGATGAACTTCACCACCGAAGCCTTGATTGTTTGCATGATCATTTTGCCCACCTCACTCGAATGTTGTTTTTTCTGAGGCAGTACTTTCTGCGCTGCCTGAGTGCAACCCTAGTCAGGAGCAAGGCATGGGCGTTAGGAAGATTTTGCACATCGCTAGGACTTTTTTGCGGGGCGGCCAATACGGAGCATTGGTCTTTGCAGCAGTCACGGGAGGGGTAAACAAAGCATTGAAACGCAAAGGCAATTGCCATTGATTCACAAGCGACAGGCGGCTCGACCGGGCTTTTTCGACGACACACGAGCAAATAATCGCCTGGAGCTGCCTTCCAGATAACCCATAGAGCGAATAGAACTAAAAATCGTATTTTCTATCAGGATTAAATCTGCAGAATTGATGGCACATTGGCAATACTGGCGATGAGAGTCACTAGAACCCCCAGAGTGAAGACATGACGTCCAATTTGACCAGTAGGCCATCGCTCCTATGGTTCGATCTGACTCATGATCGGTCCACGAAAGAACTCGTCACGCAGTTCGAGGATGCCTGCGACTGCAAACTGGCAAAAAACTCCGTGTTGCCCATCGGAGAACAGGCAGACATGATCTGCATCCATTTTGATCGCCCCGACACTCCAGGCTTGAAGCTATTACTGGAGATCAAACGCACCACCCCGACCATCCCGATCACCATGTTCACCGTGCAGCACTCGGAGGAACTGGCGGTATGGGCTATGCGCTCCAGCGTCTGGGAATACATGGTGCTCCCGTTCTCGACCTCCGAGAAGAAGCGTTACCTGACGGCGGTGCTGCAGCTCTGCGAGCTGCGCCGTAATGCCAACGGCCAGGACAAGTCTTCGCAGATCGAACACTCCCCGACCCTGCCAGACAGCATCCGGCTGACCTCAGGCCACCAAAAACACCAGGCACTGAACAGCGTCATGCTGTACATCGAACAGCACTTTCGTGACAGCATCGATCAGAGGGACCTGGCGCAGCGCTGCGGCATGACGACATTTCGCTTCAGCCGCCTGTTCAAGGAAGCCAATGGACTTGGCTTCACGGATTACATCCTGGACAAGCGCATGAACTTCGCCAAAGAACTGCTCGACAACAGCCAGATGCCGATTACCAGCATCGGCTATGAGGCCGGCTTCAAGGATCCGTCCTACTTCGCTCGTGCCTTCAAGCAGTTCGCAAACTGCACGCCCAGCGAATACCGCCTGGCACGCCAACTCAGAGCAACTGCAGCTGTGCAACGGGTGCAGGATGAAGAAACCACTGACGCGCTCGAAAGCCTGGTACAGAGCCTCAGCAGTTGATCCGGTTTTTTACGCGCAAACAAAAACGCCGCTCAATGAGCGGCGTTTTTGTTAAATATGGAGCGGGAAACGAGACTCGAACTCGCGACCCCGACCTTGGCAAGGTCGTGCTCTACCAACTGAGCTATTCCCGCAAATGGCGTCCCCTAGGGGACTCGAACCCCTGTTACCGCCGTGAAAGGGCGGTGTCCTAGGCCACTAGACGAAGGGGACACGCTGCCCGGAACACATGGTGTGTGTTTCGGTGCCCAGATCCGCATCCGAAGACTTGGTTCTGGTTTCACTCAGCCCTGCCCGAAAGCAACGCTGTTTAAAATTGGAGCGGGAAACGAGACTCGAACTCGCGACCCCGACCTTGGCAAGGTCGTGCTCTACCAACTGAGCTATTCCCGCATTGGCGTCCCCTAGGGGACTCGAACCCCTGTTACCGCCGTGAAAGGGCGGTGTCCTAGGCCACTAGACGAAGGGGACACACTACAACATTCACTCCCTGCTTCGTTTCGCTGTGTGCTTTACGCTGCAAGTGGCGCGCATTCTATGGATGGATTGAGAGGTCGTCAACCCCCTGATATAAATTTATTTAAATCAATGACTTCGCCCTGCTTTTGGACGCCATTGCGGTTTTTCCGCTGCCCGGTGTTTGACGCCTATATTCTGGCACCCGCCAAGGCGTTATAGTCCTCCAGTGATGGCAATCTGTATATCGCGTGCCACCATTTATAGAAGCAAGGCTGCGGCCGATATAGGCGCAGGCATGTCCGATCCAACCCGTCATACGGGCCTAGGCGCTCAAATGCCAAGCCACTAGACTCGCATGCGTACCCTAAAAAGAGGTCTTACCGGTGACGCCACTCATGATCACCCTGCTAGTTGTAGCCGGGATCGCACTGTTGATCGCCATTGGCTACATGAACCATGTGGTGGAAAACAACAAGCTGGAAAAGGCCCGTACCAAGATTGAACTCAATGATCGTCTGCGTCGCTGCGGAGAAATCACCGAGACTTTCCCCGGCCAGTTGATGACCCCGGCACTCAAACTGTTGTTGGCCCGCCTGGAACTGAACGTCTGCCAGCGCCTGCTCAACCTGGAAAAATCCAGTGCCAACCTCAAGGCACGGATCGCCGAACTGGAGGTCCTTGTCGGCCAGGGTGAATCGATCCCGGTCAACAATCCGCCGGCACCGATCCAGACCGAAGCCAAGGCCAAGGATGTGCGT
Organism: Pseudomonas sp. B1(2018); assembly: GCF_003097365.1. Classification (NCBI taxonomy): domain Bacteria; kingdom Pseudomonadati; phylum Pseudomonadota; class Gammaproteobacteria; order Pseudomonadales; family Pseudomonadaceae; genus Pseudomonas; species Pseudomonas sp. B1(2018). The sequence goes on along the minus strand of NZ_PYUK01000003.1, from coordinate 111,135 downwards.
TTCCTGCTCGAAGCCCTGCACGGGCAAATCACCCGCGCGGCACAGGACGGCTTCCTGCCACCTAACGAAGCCAAGCGCTGGATTCGTGAAGTGCGCCACATCCTGGTGCTGCTGCACATCGAGTTCTTCAACAACCTCGGCCAGCACTCCCTGCAACAGAACCAGCCAGGGCAGGCTCGCCTGGCATTCGAGCGCGGCGTGCAATACCTGCGCAAGCAACAGGAACCACAGGTCTACGCCGAGCAACTGGAATACCTGGAAAAACTCCTGGCCCGCGCCAATGACCAGGTCATGGATCGTATTGCGCCGGTCGAAGGCGAGGTCAACCAATTGACCGAAGGCCTCAAAGACGTCGAAGCTGACGCGGACTGGAAAAAGAAAGTGATCTACGACTGATCAGCGAAAACAGAAAAGCCACCGCAAGGTGGCTTTTTTTTGTTCTTCTGTAGGAGCCGCCGGTCGACGCTCGATTGCTCGCGATGGACTCCAGAACACCGCGCTCACCCAGTCAACGCGCGTTGTCTTTGCGGCCATCGCGAGCAATCGAGCGTCGACCGGCTGCTCCTACAGCCTGAAATGCCCCACCATCCCCTTCAACTCAACCCCCAGTTGCGCCAACTCGATGCTGGAGGCGGCATTGCCCTGCATCGCCAGCGATGATTGATCGGCACTGGCGCGAATACTGGTGACGCTGCGGTTGATCTCTTCGGCCACCGAGCTCTGCTCCTCGGCCGCCGCGGCGATCTGCTGATTCATCTGCTGGATCAACGATACCGCCGCTGCGATACTTCCCAGTGCGCTCTCGGTCTGCAAGGCATCGCTGACCGCCAGCTTCACCAACTCGCCACTGCTCTGGATCTGCTGCACCGACGACTGCGCCGCCGAGCGCAAAGCGCTGACCAGGCGTTCGATTTCCTCGGTCGATTGCTGGGTTCGCCTGGCCAGTGCACGCACTTCATCGGCCACCACCGCAAAGCCCCTGCCCTGCTCACCCGCCCGGGCCGCTTCGATCGCCGCGTTCAATGCCAGCAGGTTGGTCTGCTCCGCCACGCTTTTGATCACACTCAAGACCGTGCCGATGTTCTGGATTTCCGCACTCAGGCTTTCAATGCTCGAACTGGCCGAGTTGGCCGAGTCCGCCAACTGCTCGATCCGCGCCATGCTCTGGCGCACCACCTGCTGACCACTTTCAACCTTGCCGTCAGCCGTTTGCGCCGCCAGGGCTGCTTCCTCTGCGTTGCGCGCGACATCATGCACCGTGGCCGTCATCTGATTCATCGCAGTGGCGACCTGCTCGGTTTCCTCTTTCTGCGTGCTGACTTCGAGATTGGTCTGTTCAGTCACTGCCGACAGCGATTGGGCGGAAGTGGCCAACTGTTCGATACCCGACTGCAAGCCGCTGACGATATGGCTGAGCCCCGCGGCCATTTGTTGCATGGCCTGCATCAACTGGCCAATTTCGTCACGACGGGTCACGTCAATGGTTGCACTCAAATCCCCTGAGGCTATCTGCTGCGCCACCTGGATCACACTGCGCAGCGGCGCCACGATCAACCGGGTGATGAACCATGCAGCAACCAGCCCGACCAGCAACGCCAGAGCGGAGGAGCCAAGGATCAGCATCGAGTTCTTTTTCAGTTCGGCCTGCATCGCCTGGTCTTCAGCGACATAAGCCTGATCCACCCGCTCAACCACTTGGGCTGCGCGTTGGTGCAACTGTTGATAAACGGTTTTTTCCTGTTCCAGCAGGCCGGTGTACTCGGCGAGCTTGTCACTGAAACCGGCGATATGACCCGTCACCTCGTTGAGGACGGTCTGGTAACCCTCGTCCTTGACCGTGGTCTTGAGCTGCTCGGCCTGGGCCAATGCCTGGCTGGCCTGTTCGATCTTGCCCTGCCCGGCGCTGTCGTCGCCTTTGCGGCTTTGATCCAGGCGCACGCGCGCTTCATTCATGGCTTGCAGCATCAAGCGTGAAACCTGGCTGACCTGACCGGCCTGCTCGATGAACTGTGCACCGTCCTTGCCTTCGGAATCTTTCAGCGTATAAGCGCCGTCATCGGCGAGCCCGGATTGCAATACATCAAGATTATTGGCCACGCTGGACACCGACCAACTGGCCATTTCCAGCGCCAGGTCCTTGGCCTGGGTGAGCGAGACAAACTCGTCGAAGGCCTTGCGATAGGCACCCAGGGACTGTTCGACATCATTCATCACCGGCACATTGGCCGCCGACGCGGCCTTGAGCTGGCCGGCCAGAGCGATCAAGCCATCGACGCCCTCGTGCAAGGCATCGACGGTTTTCGGATTGCCGTGCAAGGCGTATTCCTGCTCCAGCAGCCGTACCTTGAGCAAACCGCTGTTGAGCGATGACATTTGCTTGAGCCCGTCGAAGCGCTGGCTGATGGTTTGCAGGGACCAAACGCCAATGCCCGCCACCAGCGCAGTCAACAACAGCACCAGGACAAACCCGATACCCAGTTTTTTCGCCATACCGAGGTTGGCAAAACGTCCTTGCACGGCCGAATTCATTGCACTTAGTCCCCTGCCAAAGTCTGTAGACGCAGATTCGCAACGGGCCAGTGGCAACACAAGGCTCTGGCGCCGGAATAATGGCCAAAAGCTACGCCAACGTCGCTTTCAGAACGCTTGAGGTCGATCCCGAGCAGTGGCTTGAAAGAACGCACGGGCACGCGGGTCGCAGGCATAGGCCACATTGATACGCTGCCAGTCACTGGCCCCACCCGAGGAATTGAAGGCCGTCTTCGATGACAACACCACACCCAGACGCCGTGCCCGGGCCAGCACCTGATCGTAGTCGGACATTCGTGATCGCGCCCAGATAAACAGGCCTCCCGCCGGTTTGCCGAAGACTTCCCATTCGGCATCCTCGAGCATTTGCAACACCGCCAGCCGGTCGTTGTTCAAGCGTTGGCGCTGACGTTGCACCAGTTTGCCGTAGGCACCGTTCGCCAACAGGCACGTCAGCACCGACTCGCAAAATCGTGAGGCGCCTATGCCAGAGATCATTTTGACCTCGGCCAGACGCGTAATGAGTGCGCAATCGGCCACCACGAAACCGACCCGCAAGGAACTGCTGAGGGTCTTGGAATAGCTGCCCACGTAGATCACGTTGTTGTCCAGCGCAGCCAGTCGCGTACCGCAACCGCTGCGCAAATCCGCATAGACGTCGTCCTCGATCACCTGCACGCCAAAGGCCCTGGCCAGTTGTAGCACGCGACGCGCCACCCCGGGTGAAAGGTTGCTGCCGGTCGGGTTGTGAAAGAAGCTATTGATGAGCAATCCTTGAGGCCGGTGCTTGGCCAGCACCGACTCGAGCACGTCCACGTCCGGCCCGCGCGGTGTTCGCGGCACCTCGACCATGTGGATGCCGTGCAGCCTGAGCAGATCGAACAGCAGCGGATAACCGGGACTCTCCACGACCACACAATCACCGGCCTTGAACAGTGTCCGCACAATCAGGTCGAGCCCCTGACTGGCCCCCGCGGTGGTCATGATCCGGTTGTCCTGTACCGGGATGTCCAGCTGCCTGAGGCGCTTGAGTATCTGTTGCCGCAAGGCTGGCAAACCCAGCGGCGTGCTGTAGTTGAACAGACTGGCCGTATCGGTACGACTGACTTGCCGGATCGCGTAGATCAGATCGTCGGTCTCGCGCCAGCTTTCAGGCAGCCCGCCACAGCCCAGCCTCAACTCACCCGACCAAGGCCCGTACTCGGGTTCGGCCCCCTCAAACCACACAGGCTCATGCCTTGCGTTCGTGACCGATGCCGGGGCGGCGACTGTATAGCCAGCCCCATGACCTGACACCAGCATCCCCTGCGTCACCAGGCGTTCACAGGCCTGAGCGACGCTGGACTGACTAAGCAAATTGATCCGCGCAATCTGTCGCACCGAAGGCAGGCGCGTACCGGGCGATACCCCGCTGGAATGAAGCCAGCCGGTCAGTGCGTCAACAATTTGCTGTACGACGGGCACCAGCGCCTGTCGGTCGATTCTCAACTCCATGAGCAAGCAAACTCCTGTTGATTTTGCCGGAAGCAGTTAATCACAGGAGGGTTCGAAGGCATGTGCGACAACGCCGCCAAAACCATTCGATCTAATTATTTGAAACACATTGCCCGGCCCCTTTGTGGAACCAAAAAAACCTGTGGGAGCGGCGGTGCGGCGATCCGACTTGCTCGCGAAGAGGGCGTGTCAGTCGACATATTTATTGATTGATCCACCGCATTCGCGAGCAAGCCCGCTCCCACAGGTTCCATGTTTTCTGCATTGTGGAGTGCAGTTTCAGAACGCTGTCACGCCACCGTCCACGGCCAATGAGTGCCCTGTGGTGAAGGCCGCGCCATCGCTGCACAGATACAGCACCGCGCTGGCGATCTCTTCGACCTTGCCGATGCGACCGACCGGGTGCATGGCGTTGGCGAACTCGGCTTTTTTCGGGTCGGCTTCATAAGCGCGACGGAACATGTCGGTGTCGATCACCGCCGGGCACACGGCGTTGACCCGGATCTTTTTCTTGGCGTACTCAATGGCCGCCGATTTGGTCAGGCCGATCACCGCGTGCTTGGAAGCTGCGTAGATGCTCATTTTCGGCGCTGCCCCGAGGCCCGCCACCGAAGCCGTATTGACGATCGCGCCGCCCCCTTGCGCCAGCAGCAGTGGCAACTGGTACTTCATGCACAGCCAGACGCCTTTGACGTTGACGCCCATGATCGCGTCGAACTCGTCGAGCGAACCGTCGGCCAGCTTGCCTTTCTCAATTTCGATACCGGCATTGTTGAAGGCATAGTCGAGACGACCGTAAGTATTGATCACCTCCTCCATCAGATTTTTCACATCGTTTTCCAGGGTGACGTTGCAGCGCACGAAGGTCGCCTCGCCACCGGCCGCACGAATGAGCGCCACCGTGCCCTCGCCACCCGCCGTGTCCATATCGGCTACTACGACCTTAAGGCCCTCGGCGGCAAATGCCTGGGCGGTCGCGCGGCCAATACCGGCTGCCCCGCCGGTCACCACCACCACCTGGCCGGAAAACGTCATGCTCATTGTTATGTCCTCGAAGAGAAGTAAGCGGGGAATCGCACAGCGCCAGTCTAGCCATGGAGGTGCTGAACGCGGCAGCACTATCAGGACTCCGGTTGTGCGCCCATGAGTTGCAGTGATGGAACTGCCGTACCAACTATCACTGCACTGGATCAACCTGCATTCGCCGCATCAGCCGAACTTGCGGCATCGGCGCTGACCGGCTATCAACAAAGCTTCATTCATCTTGAGTGCCTGTCATGACCTCCCAGACCAATCGCCAATTCCTGCTCGCCAAACGTCCGGTTGGCGCGGCGACCCGCGAGACATTCACCTACCAGGAAGTACCGGTCGGCGAGCCGGCGGCGGGCCAGATCCTGGTCGAAAACCAATACCTGTCCCTGGACCCGGCCATGCGTGGCTGGATGAACGAGGGCAAGTCCTACATCCCGCCGGTCGGGCTCGGCGAAGTCATGCGCGCCTTGGGTGTGGGCAAAGTCATCGCGTCGAACAATCCGGGCTTCGCAGTTGGGGACCACGTTAACGGCGCCCTCGGTGTGCAGGACTTTTTCCTGGGTGAGCCGCGAGGCTTCTACAAGGTCGATCCAAAACTGGCACCGTTGCCCCGTTACCTGTCGGCACTGGGCATGACCGGGATGACGGCGTACTTCGCCCTGCTCGACGTCGGCGCGCCGAAGACCGGTGACACCGTGGTGCTGTCGGGTGCGGCGGGCGCCGTGGGCAGCATTGCCGGGCAGATCGCCAAGATCAAAGGCTGCCGGGTGGTTGGCATCGCCGGCGGCGCGGACAAGTGCAAGTTTTTGATCGATGAACTGGGTTTCGACGGTGCTATCGACTACAAGAGCGAAGACGTCCTCGCCGGCCTCAAGCGCGAGTGCCCGAAAGGTGTCGACGTGTATTTCGATAATGTGGGTGGCGACATTCTCGACGCGGTGTTGAGCCGCCTGAACATGAAGGCGCGAGTGGTGATTTGCGGCGCCATCAGCCAGTACAACAACAAGGAAGCGGTCAAGGGGCCGGCCAATTACCTGTCGCTGCTGGTCAACCGCGCACGCATGGAAGGTTTTGTGGTGATGGACTACGCCGCCCAATACGCCAGCGCCGCCCAGGAAATGGCCGGCTGGATGGCCAAGGGACAACTCAAGAGCAAGGAAGACATCGTCGAAGGACTGGAGACGTTCCCGGAGACGCTGATGAAATTGTTCAACGGCGAGAATTTCGGGAAGCTGGTGCTGAAGGTTTAAAAACGATAGATCAAAAGATCGCAGGCTGCGCCAGCTCCTATGTATGGACTCGCCCCCACTTTCAACCTGCTTCTAAACACTGCTGCCCGGTTGCATCTATGTATCAGGCCTGTTCGAGGAAGCCTTGAACGGCTTCTGGCCAACATTGGATAAGCGCGCGGTATGCCGATTACAGTGAGGCCTCAAGGGCCGGTAGGAGCCCAGGCATCAATCCGCGACGGTCTGACCTGGGGTCAATGTTTTTTAGCATGGGTTGGAGCGGCTTAACGCCCCGGCGGCAGAACGCTATGGATCAGTGACTCATCGCCACCTCGGGGCCGTTGCCCGGCCAGCGACGATAAGTCTGATCGTTTTGTAGTAGTACCCAGAGAATGCGCAGGTTGCGGTTGGCCAATCGCACTGCCGCCTCCTTGCGCCCCAGGCGGGAGATCCAACGCTGTAGACGTTGGTCGTCCGGCTGCTGTGAGTCAGATCGTATCTGCCTTAAAACAGCATGGGCGCCCTGGATCGCCAGGCTGCGCAAGTAGGCATCGCCATGTTTGCACATCTTGCCCAGCCGGATTTTATCGCCGCTGCTGTGCTGGTTGGGCACCAACCCGAAGTACGCGGCAAACTGCCGGGCGTTGGCGAAGCGTTCAGGCTCGGTCTGCTTGGCCAGCAGCGCCGTGGCGATGATTGGACCAACACCGCGCACAGTCATCAGCCGCCTCGCTATCTCACTCTCTTTCGCCGCCGTTTCCAGTCGGCCGGTCAGTACGTTGACGCGTTCACCCAGTTGACTCCATTCACCCAGCAGTTCGGCGATCAGCTCGCGCAGTAGATCGGGCAATGGCTGGGTAACATCTGCCAATATCCGAGGCACGAGCTGGCTGATCGCCATTTCGCCCTGCGCCAGAGCCACGCCATGTTCCAGCAGCAAACCGCGCATCTGATTGCCCACCGCCGTGCGTCGCCGTATATATCCCTGTCGAGCTCGGTGCAGTGCCTGCATCGCGAGCGCCGCCGGGCTCTTGACCGGAACGGCTGAAATCGTGCTATCGCGGCCTGCACGCAGGATAGCGAACGCATCGTTGTGATCATTTTTCGGGCCACAGCGATGTTTGGCAACAAGCTGGGCCGGCAGGATGCGGACCGGATTGCCCTGTATTTGCAGTAACCGCGCCCACGCCTGAGCGCCTGGCCCGGTTTCCACCAAGACCGTCACACGCTCGGGAAGCTTGTGCAGAAATACCTGGAAGGCCTCGCGGGACTTGATGCGATCCTCGAATTTTACCTGGCCGAGAGCATCCTCCCCGGCGACCTGAAAGACCTTTTTTGCAAGATCTACCGCAACGGTCGTGCACGCCGACACGTCGGCTGACAAAGACTGATTGAACATCGTATGCTTTTTCATGGCCTCGCCCTCGCTGTCGTTGGCTTCTATAAGAATGCCACCGCGGCGCACAGACGCCTCGGCTTGGGCGAGTCCATTTAATTACAGGAAAACGCGATCCATGTAGGAGCTGCCGAAGGCTGCGATCTTTTAAGCGAGTTCGGCCACTACGTCGGCCAACGCCTTCGCCGGATCCGCCGCCTGGCTGATCGGACGGCCGATCACCAGATAATCGGAACCTGCATCCAGTGCCTGACGTGGGGTGAGGATGCGGCGCTGATCGTCTTGGGCACTGCCCGCCGGACGAATCCCCGGGGTCACCAGTTGCAGCGACGGATGTGCCGATTTCAGCGCCTGGGCTTCCAGGGCCGAGCACACCAGTCCGTCCATACCGGCTTTTTCCGCCAGGGCGGCCAGGCGCAGGACCTGCTCTTGCGGCTCGATGTCCAGACCGATGCCTGCCAGATCTTCACGCTCCATGCTGGTCAACACGGTCACGCCGATCAGCAGTGGTTTGGGACCGCTACGCTGATCCAGCACTTCACGGCACGCGGCCATCATGCGCAGGCCGCCGGAGCAATGCACGTTGACCATCCACACGCCCATTTCCGCAGCGGCCTTGACGGCCATCGCGGTGGTGTTCGGGATGTCGTGGAACTTGAGGTCCAGGAACACTTCGAAACCCTTGTCGCGCAGAGTGCCGACGATTTCCGAAGCGCAGCTGGTGAAGAGTTCTTTACCGACTTTGACCCGGCACAGCTTCGGGTCCAACTGATCGGCCAGCTTCAGTGCGGCGTCACGGGTAGGGAAATCCAGGGCGACGATGATAGGCGTCTGGCAGGCGGACATGAGTAGGCTCTCAGGCAAGTCGAAATCGGCGCGCATTGTAGCGGAACCAGCGCCGCTGCGGGACCCGATGATCGGTAAATCGTCGAGACGGCTCAAGCAAGACTAGCCCCCGAGGCCATTGTGTCGAGTTCGATACACACACGACACGCCCGCAACACCCGGGCCGGCTACCCTCGGCAACCGCAACGGGTCCCTGCAACAGCCCTTCCCGCCTCAGGGCCGGACGCCTATGCTGGAACCACAACCTCGCAGCCTATCTTTGTGGTTGGCAGCCTACCTGGCAGATGAACGCACGCATGCACAACACCCAAGCACCCGTGAACGACGACCAAAAGACGCCCGGTGACGACAAACGCTGGAGCATTCGCGCCCTGATCGTCGACGATGACGTGCCGATCCGCGAATTGATGATCGACTATCTGGCCCGGTTCAACATCCACGCCAGCGGCGTCACCGATGGCGCCGCAATGCGCCAGGCGATGCAGGCGGAGCATTTCGACGTGGTGGTACTCGACCTGATGCTGCCCGGCGAAGACGGCCTGTCGCTGTGCCGCTGGCTGCGCGCCGAGTCGGACATCCCGATCCTGATGCTCACCGCCCGCTGCGAACCCACCGACCGGATCATCGGCCTCGAACTGGGCGCCGACGACTACATGGCCAAGCCGTTCGAGCCCCGCGAGCTGGTGGCGCGAATCCAGACCATCTTGCGTCGGGTGCGCGATGACCGCAGCGAACAGCGGGCGAACATTCGCTTCGACAATTGGCGCCTGAACAGCGTGCTGCGGCAGCTGATTGCCGACGATGGCCTGGTGGTGCCGCTGTCCAATGCCGAATTCCGCCTGCTCTGGGTGTTTATCGAACGTCCGCGCCGGGTGCTCAGCCGTGAACAACTGCTGGACGCCGCCCGCGGTCGTTCGATCGAAGCCTTTGACCGCAGCATCGACCTGCTGGTATCGCGCCTGCGCCAGAAACTCGGCGACGATCCCAAGGCTCCGCAGTTGATCAAGACCGTTCGTGGCGAGGGTTACCTGTTCGATGCCCGAGACATCGGCTGATGCGCGGGCGCTTCGATACCCTGTTCGGCCGCCTGTTTGGCGTGTTGTTGCTGGCGATTATCCTCGCGCATCTGCTGGCCTTTGCCTGGTTTCACCATTACGGCCCGCCGCCACCGCCGCCTCCACCAGAGTTTTCCGAAGGCCTGGACGGGCCACGCCCGCCACTGGACCCAAACCTCGAGAAGCGGCCGCCACGGCCGTGGTTCGGCGGCCCCCTGGTGCCACTGACCTTTCAATTGGTCTCGCTGATCATTGCCGCCTGGTATGGCGCCAAACTGCTGAGCCGGCCAATCCAGCGCCTGAGCGACGCAGCCGAGCGCTTGAGCGAGAACCTCGACAGCCCGCCGCTGGAAGAGTCGGGGCCACGGGAAGCGCGGCAAGCGGCGCACACCTTCAACAAAATGCAGCAGCGCATCCTTGAACAGGTCAAGCAGCGCTCACGCATGCTCGGCGCCGTGTCCCACGACCTGCGCACGCCGCTGTCGCGCCTCAAGCTGCGGCTGGAGAAAATCGACGACGACAGGCTGCAAGGCCAGATGCGCCAGGACCTCGACGACATGATCAACATGCTCGACGCCACCCTCACCTACCTGCATGAACAGCGCACCAGCGAAGCCCCACAGTGGATGGACGTGCAGGCGCTGGTGGAGTCCCTGAGTGAAAATGCCCAGGACCAGGGCGCAGACGTGCAGGCCAGCGGTCACTGTGCCCCGCTGCAAGTGCAGCCGATGGCCCTGCGCTCCTGCATCAACAACCTGATGGACAATGCCCTGCGCTATGCCGGGCAGGCGCTGATCACCCTGGATGACCATCGTGAACACCTGGTGATCCGGGTCATCGACCATGGCCCGGGTATCGCCACTGAACAACGTGAAGCGGTGTTCGAACCCTTCTTTCGCCTTGAAGGCTCGCGCAATCGCAACTCCGGCGGCGTTGGCCTGGGCATGACCATTGCGCGTGAGGCGGCGCAACGAATGGGCGGCCAGTTAACCTTGGAAGAGACGCCTGGTGGCGGCCTGACGGCCGTGATTCGCCTGCTGCGTACCTGATTCCCCTACAGAGCCCGCCGCGATCGGCCTCGTTGTCTGGTGGTGCACGTGCTCCCTTGTAGGAGCTGCCGGAGGCTGCGATCTTTTGATTTTGCTTTTGCGATCTGGAGATTGCTGAAGATCAAGATCAAAAGATCGCAGCCTCCGGCAGCTCCTACAGGTATTTCGTTATCTGTGTTCCCCCGGGATTCCATGAAGAACCCAAAAAAAGCCCACTACCCCTCGGCGGTTCAATGGGCTACGGCCCCTGGAACTTCAGGGCAGGCGATCCTCAGCCCGTGACTGAGTCTTGCTCCAGTCGATCAACAGGCTATAGGCCACCGCCAGCAATGTCGGGCCGATGAACAGGCCGATGAAGCCAAAGGCAATCAACCCGCCAAATACCCCAAGCAGCACGATGACCAGCGGCAGGTTACCGCCACGGCTGATCAGGTACGGCTTGAGCACGTTGTCGACACCGCTGATGACGAATGTGCCCCAGATGCCGAGGAATATGGCCATCCCGTACTCGCCTTTCCAGGCCAGCCACGCGGTCGCCGGAATCCACACCAGCGGCGGCCCCATCGGGATCAGGCTGAGCATGAAGGTCACGATGCCAAGCACCAGCGCACCCGGTACGCCGGCAATCAGGAACCCGATCAGCGCCAGGATCGCCTGGGCCGCTGCTGTGCCGATCACACCGTTCACCACCCGCTGCACCGTGCCTGCCACCAGTTCAATGTAGTAGCCGGCCCGTTGACCGATCAGCCGTTCCAGCAATGTGTGCACAAACGCCGCCAGACGCGGTCCGTCACGATAGAAAAAGAACACGAAGACGATGCTCAGGGTCAGTTCGAGAATACCGCCGCCGATCTGCGCGCTGCGCGCCAGCAACCAGTTACCCACCTGTCCCAGATAAGGCTTGAGCGCCATCATCATCGCCGCGCCCTGCTCATCGATGCTGTTCCAGATTCCGACCAGCCGCTCGCCCACCAGGGGAATCGAACCCAGCCAGACCGGTGCTTCGGGCAACCCCTCGACCTGCGCGTCCTTGATGAATGCGGTGGCATCACGCACATGATCGGCGAGGTTGAAACCCAGCCACACCAGCGGTGCCGCGACCAGCAACATCCAGCCCAGCGTCAGCAATGCCGCCGCCAGAGACTCGCGGCCGTTGAGCCAACGGGTCAGCAAGCGCATCAGCGGCCAACTGGCGAATGCCAGGACTGCGCCCCAGAACATCGCCGACCAGAACGGCGCCATCACCCAGAAGCTCGCGCCGAACAGCACCACGAGCAGGATCTGCACCAACAGGCGATCGTTATTGATCATCGAAAATCCCGAAAAAGTCAGTCAGCAAAAGAGTAGGCGAACGCAGCGTGCACGCTCGCCCGGTACAGCCTACCGCAATAGCTCGATGTGCAGGCCAGAGCCTTCGGCGCTGCCGGTTTCCATCCGTGCGGCACGCACGCCCTGGGCAATCAGTGCCTGACGCCAGGCTTCGGCGTTCGCTCCGGAAATACTGACCCGCAAGGTGGTGTCCAGATTCAGTCCGCGGGAAATCAGGCGCAGCCAGGTCTCGTCAGGTGCACTGTTCAACGTGGAAAAATCCAGTTCGCCGGTGCTCTTGAGCTCACGCAGCAAGGTCGCGGAGGTCGGCAACAACTCACCCAGCGGTGCCGAAGCGTCGAACTGCTCGACATGCAGGTAGGCCTTGCGATTACCGCGAGTGATGCTGTACAGCGCGACGAGTGTGTTATCCCGCGGCGCGGCAAGTCGCAGCAGCAAATAGGCTTGTTGATCGTCGGCACCGTACAGCTTGGCGTTGCCGAAGACTTCATTGGCCCAGAGGCTGCTTTCACCGCAATCGCGCGCCTGGCACCAAAAAAGCAACCCGGCGTCCTGTTTTTGCAAAGCCTCGCGGGCAGCGGTGAACGCTTCGATGGATGAATGCTCCGGTGGCAACTCGTAGGTCACCGAAGTGACGTTGCCGCGGGCACTGACCTGACCGTCGAAACGTAACTGGCCACTGATCTTGCGGATCGAGCCCAAGGGGTAGATCCGCTCCAGTTCGACGGTGGGGCGATAGTCGACAATCTGGGCGTCGACCATGCGCGGTACTATCGGCAGGTCCTGACTGCCCGGAAGATCGGCGGCGAACAACAAGGGACTGAAACTGCACAGCACCAGCAAACTGAATGAACGCATGGATAGACTCATCGGATCAGCATGGCCTGGGCGCCCTTGATGACACTGGCTTCATCGGCGCGTTGCGGTACCTGCAGACCACGCTGCACCGCCGGCCGTGCCTCCAGGGTTGCCATCCAGCGTTGCAACGCCGTCAAGCCCTCCACCGGGACACCCGACCACTCGTAACCGCGCACCCATGGAAAGGTGGCGATGTCGGCAATGCTGTACTCATCGGCGAGGAACTCCACGCTTTGCAAACGCGTGTCGAGCACTTCATAGAGGCGACGGGTCTCGTGCTGATAGCGGTCGATGGCGCCCTGGAGTTTTTCCGGAAAGTAGCGGAAGAACACGTTGGCCTGGCCCTGCATCGGGCCGATGCCACCCATCTGGAACATCAGCCACTGCAACACCAGCGAACGTCCCTTCGGGTCGCTCGGCATCAGTTTGCCGGTCTGTTCCGCGAGGTAAATCAGAATGGCGCCGGACTCGAATACGGCGAAATCGCCGTTGGCGCGGTCGACAATCGCCGGAATCCGGCCATTGGGGTTGATCTTGAGGAAGTCCGCGGACTTCTGCTCCTTCTTGTCGAAACTCAAGGCATGCACCCTGTAGGGCAGGCCGAGTTCCTCGAGCACGATAGAGACCTTGTGGCCATTCGGGGTCGCAGCGGTGTAGAGATCTATCATGGTTGTCTCCCTTTTCAACCCACCAAGCCTCGACAGTTGACCGGCGCAAGTCAAGGAATGGCGAAGAACCGATTGAAACAGTCTGCGACAAGATCGGCACCGGACTCGTCATTCAGGTGCAAATGGTGGCCGCCTGGCAGCTGTTCCCGGCTAAAGGGTAGACGCTCCAGCAACTCGGGGTGTTTGGCGAGCATGCCGTCGGCAGCGACCACCAGCGTTGCAGGACATTTGATCCGCTGGACGAAGGCCATGGCCTGCTCGGTGGTCAGGCGCAGTGGCGATGGCAGCGTGAGGCGATTGTCGGTGCGCCAGGTATAACCACCCGATACCGGCATCAGACCCCGCTGCGCCAGCAGTTCCGCGGCTTCGCGGCTGACCGCCACCAGGCCCTTCATGCGCGCTTCGATGGCGCGGTCGAGGGTGTCGTAGACCGGTTTGCGCTTCTCCCGCAGATCCAGTTGCGCCTGCAGGGCCATGCCCATGCGCTCGGCAGCGTTTTCACCCTTGTCCGTAGGAGGAATGATGCCGTCGATCAATGCCAGGTGGGTGACCCGCTCAGGCATCGACCCGGCGATGATCAGCGAAGCGATGGCGCCCATCGAATGCCCCATCAGCGCAAATTTCTTCAATCCAAGCTGTTCGGCGACCTGCAGCACATCGTGGGCATAGTCCCACATGGCGTAACCGGCGCCCGGCGGGCGATGCCCGGAATGACCATGACCGGCCATGTCCAGCGCGATGATGCGCAGGCCTTTGAGTTTGGGCGCCAGACGGGCAAAGCTGTTGGCGTTGTCCAGCCAGCCGTGCAGGGCTATGACCGGCAAACCGTCTTCAGGACCGAACAGGTGCGCCGCCAGCTCGATGTGCGGCAGGCTCAGGCGAACTTCTTCGACGGCGTGGCTCATGCGCAATCCTGTTGTCGATGGCCGCCCCAGCGATGGAACAGGCCTTTAAGCATTTGGGCAGTATCAAGGGGACGTTCAAGCGGAAACATGTGGCCGCCAGGCATGGTCAACGACTCGCCCAACGGCAGGCGGTCGACCGAACTGGCGTGATGGCGCATCACCACGCGGCTGTTGTGCCCGCGAACCACCGCCAGTGGCACTTGCAACTTGCGGGTGCTGCCCGGGCTGGTGTGGGGCACGCCGCGATAGATGCTGATTTCCGTGGCCGGATCGAACCGCAGGCGCAGTTTGTCGCCGACCTGGTGCAAGCCATGTTGCAGGTAGGCATCGAAGCATTCGGGGTCGAAACCGCGAAACAGGGTCTTGCCGGCAAAGTATTTGCGGGCACTTTCCAGGTCGGCGAACTCTTCACGGCGGCCCAGGGTACGGCCGGCCGGCGTCAGGCGGTCGATGAAACCGAAGCGTTTGGCCGCACGTATGACCCATTGATCGGCTCGGGTCAGCACGGGCGAGTCGAGCATCACCACCCCTCGATACAATTCGGGGCAGCGCAAGGCCGCATGCAGGTGCAACACACCGCCGAAGGAGTGACCGACGCCCCACACGGGCTCGGCCTGTTGTTGCAGGTGATGGATCAGCTCATCCACCAGGTTGTACCAGTTGTCGTCCGCCGGGTAACGCGGGTCGTGGGCATGCTGCTCCAGATGCGTCACCTGAAACTCGGGTGCCAGCGCCGCAAACAACTTGCCGTAGGTCCCCGAAGGAAAACCATTGGCGTGGGCGAAAAAGATCTGTTGCGACATACCTGCAAATCCATAAGCGAGAACAGAGATTGATTGTCCGCAAGACCGCGTCTTGCAGCAATGACCGTAACTGCCAGGAATGATGACAGACCTGCCGTGGCTATGACGGCGCCACCTGTTATTTCTGACAGTTGACTGGCAACCGGCATCAAGTGGATAAGAAGGGCTGTTCCGCCGAGTCACAGACACATTCACAATGAGCCACGCCAACACGCCGGCCATCCAGGCCTTTGACCCACGCGGGCTGAGCGTGCGCGGTATAGCCTATCACCGTCGCCAGAACGAGTCGGTTGCGCAGCCGTGCATCACTCAGCAGGAATATGACGGCGCCGGTCGCGCCGTTCTCAGTCGTGATCCACGCCTGTTCCGTTTACATCAGGACGGTCAGCCGACAGCCAATCAGCAAAACCTTTTCAGTTTATCGGGCGCTGTCATTCTTTCGCACAACAGCGACGCCGGCTGGCGCCTGGGTTTGCTCGGCGCCCACGGACAAAGAGTTGAAGGCTGGGACCAGAAACTCAGCCAGAGCCGCGTGGACCATGACCCCCAGTGCCGCCCGGTCGCTACGTTCGAGCGCGCGTGGCAGGGAGCCGAACGCTGCATCGCACGGTTCACCTATGCCGCTGACGACGCCGATGTCGGGCATAACCTGCGCGGTCATCTGATTCGACAGGACGACACCGCCGGCGCCCTGCTCTTTACCGGATTCAGTCTGAACGGTGCATCACTGCAGCAAAACCGAACCTTCATCGCCGACCCGCAATGGCCGGTGGACTGGCCCGATTCAGTGCCTGAACGCGACGCCTTGCTGGAAATCGAACCTGCAATCACGCGCCTCCATTGCAACGCCGCCAGCGAGGCCGTCAGCCAGACCGATGCATTGGGCAACCGGCAGACGTTCATTCATACCTGTGCGGGCGAACTGCGTGAAGTTCGTCTGAAACTCGCCGGGCAGACCGAGGAAACGGCGCTGGTTCGAGACATTCAGTACAACGCCTTTGGTCATGTCGAACAACAGCGCGCTGGAAATGGCGTTGTTTCCCGGGCGACTTTTCGGCCCGACGATGGCCGACTGGAACAGCTGAAAGCCTATGTAACAGGTCAGCCAGCGCTGCAAGACCTGACTTATGAATACGACGCAGTGGGCAATGTCACCTGCATCACCGATGCCGCGCAAGCGACTCACTTTCACCGCAACCAGCGCATCGAGCCCGTTAATCGCTACCGCTACGACAGCCTCTACCGCCTGATCGAGGCCTGTGGCCGGCAATTGCGCAATGCGCCGGGTGGGCCTCAGCTCCCGGATTTCCAAACCACGATCGATCCCGGACAACTGGAAAAGTACACGCGTTTCTACACCTATGATGAGGCCGGCAACTTGAAGGTCATGCAGCATCAGGCAGACAGCGCCTGCCGTACCGAACGCACGGCAGTCGCCCGGTTCAGCAATCGCAGCCTCCCCGAAAAAACCAATGGCGAGTTGCCCGACGAACAGGAAATTGCCGTTGGTCATGACCTGAACGGCAACCGTACCGGGCTTCAGCCAGGGCAATCCCTGCAATGGGATCTGCGCAACCAACTGCGGCAGGTCGATCAGGTGGTGCGTGAAGATGAAGCGGACGACTGCGAGTTTTATGTGTACGACGGCGATGGCCAGCGTCAACGAAAAATCCGTCAGGCCTACACCGGCACACTGACCCGCACCCACGAAACCCGTTATTTGCCCGGCGTGGAAGTGCGTATTTCCGACAAGGACACGCTCCACGTCGTGACGATCAAGGCCGGGCGCAGCACGGTGCAAATCCTCCACTGGCCGACTGAACCGCCAGCCGGCATTGCCCAAAACCAGCAGCGCTACGGTTTTACCGATCATTTGGGCTCCAGCACCCTGGAACTGGACAAAGCGGCCTTGCTCATCTCCCGGGAAAGTTACTACCCCTACGGCGGTACCTGCTGGTGGGCCGGGCGCAACAAACTCGAAGCCAGCTACAAGACGCGGCGCTATTGCGGCCAGGAACGGGATGCCACCGGGTTGTACTATTACGGGTTTCGCTACTACGTACCCTGGTGCCAACGCTGGCTGAACGCGGACCCGGCGGGAATTGCCGATGGGTTGAACCTGTATGCCATGGTGCATGGCAATCCGATCGGGCACCTGGACCTACAGGGACTGATCACCGCTGGAGAAGTGCTCGGTGCGGCCGCCGCGACGATTGGCCGTGACGGTGTGAGTGCGTTGGCCGGTGGCGCTGTCCGGTATCTTGCAGAACAGGGACTGGTTCAGTGGGCAAACCCCACCACGGATGATCCGCAGAACCAGACGGTCGACCCTGGCGCCAATTTGGCGCTGACCGTAACAGGTGCCGTGGTCGGGGCATTGGCGGGTGGATCCATGGGGATGGGCGCAGGCAGCAACATCGTTTCCCGATACAGCAACAACCGCGCTGCGCAGTGGATCGGGGCGGCCATGGGTGGGTTGGTCGGCGCGGCAGCAGGTGCCACTACCCCGCTCTATTCCTACTGGAGTAACCCCGAAAGACTCAATGCAGTGGCCATCAGCCTCATCTCCGGCGCGGCCGGCAGCCTGACAAGGGAAACAGGACAACGCATCAGCACAGAACTGGGCCCCAGCCTTTCACTCCCGCCTTCAGGTGTCGCGACTGCCCTGCGCACGGGCGTCTATGGCGGATTGCTGTTCGCCGGCGGCATGATTCGCGAAGAACTTCCGCCCTTGGCAGACGTCGCCATCAATGCTGCCGTCGAGGGTTTTGATGGCGCATCCATCGCCATTATCAACGCCTTGCGCGGAGGCACCTACAACCAGGGTACTAACGAGTTGACCAGACCCAAAGGCGTGGAAGTGCTGTATGGCTGGGCTACGCGCACGGCCGGGACCGGCTTGACCGCCTCCCTGACATTCATGTCCACCCCGCTGACCGACTCGATTGCGAACCCCAATCTGCAGGCGGGCGCCATTGCTGCAATGGCTACCCCCACAGAGGCCAGAACCTATTTGGGACAACATGTGCAGCGTGGCACCGCCCAGTTGTTCAAGTATGACGATGCGGACTTTTCGCTGGACCACTTCACCCAACCGAACAGGGAGTGGACGGGGCACCCGGACATGCCCACAAGCAGCGCCATTGAGATGAGGACGTTCAGATCCCGTGTTTCGAACTCGCCTTAACGCACTGGCGGCGTCTCACCCAACGGCACCACCGCCATGGTCAGCCGCGACACGCAACTGGCCTTGCCCTCATCGCTGGTCAGGCGAATGTCCCAGACATGGGTCGTGCGGCCGATGTGGATCGGCTTGGCCACCGCGGTCACCCGCCCGCTGCGCAGGCCACGCAAATGGTTGGCGTTGATTTCCAGACCCACGCAATAGAACTTTGTGGCATCGATGCACAGGTAGCTGGCCATCGAGCCGACCGATTCGGCCAGCACCACCGAGGCGCCGCCATGCAGCAAGCCGTAAGGCTGATGGGTGCGGTGATCGACGACCATGCTGGCGGTCAGGGAATCATCGTCAAAGGACTCAAAACGGATGTCCAGCAATTCGCCGATGGTATTTTTCTGGATTGCGTTCAACTGCTCGATGTTGGGAGTGGTGCGCCACAGACTCATCGCAGGGTTTCCTTGTTGGTTTTGTTGGTGGATCAATCCTGCCACAGCACCGCTTCGCTGCGCTCGCTCCATTCTTCAAAACGCTCACCGTACGCCGCTTCGATCACGTTGCGCTTGATCTTCAGCGTCGGGGTGAGAAAGCCGTTTTCCACGGCCCAACTGTCCTTGACCACCACCAGGCGCCGCAGCCGTTCATGTTTGTCGAGGTCGCCGTTGACCTCTTCCAGCAGCTTTTCCAGGCTGGAATGCAAACCGGCGCGTGCGGCCCCGCCGGCATCCTGTTGGCCGACCGCCGACAGCACACACAAACCCAGCGGTGCACTCAAGCCATCGCCCACCACGCACACCTGTTCGATACGAGAATGCACGGCCAGGCGATTTTCGATCGGTGCCGGCGCCACGTATTTGCCTTTGCTGGTCTTGAAGATTTCCTTCAGGCGCCCGGTCAGGCGCAGATTGCCTTCGGCATCCTCCTCGCCCTTGTCGCCGGTGCGCAGGAAGCCGTCCTCGGTAATGGTGTCAGCGGTTTTTTCCGGTTCCTTGAAATAGCCGAGCATGGTCGCGCCGCTGCGCACCATGACCTCCCCCGTCTCGGCGATCCGCACTTCGACTTCCGGGCACGGCTTGCCGATCCAGCCCGGTTTGTTCTGGCCCGGCATGCCGATGTGGGAGTAACCGCAACTCTCGGTCATGCCGTAGACCTCCAACACGTCCAGTCCCAGTTTGCGGTACCACTGCAACAAGGTCTGCGGCACCGGAGCCGCGCCGGACAACGCGATGCGCAACGCATCCAGACCCAGTCCGACGAGGACTTTATGCCCGACCCGTTTGCCGATGATCGGCAGGCCAAGCAGGAAATCGAGGCGTTTTGCCGGGATCTTGCTGTACACGCCCATCTGGAATTTGGTCCAGATGCGTGGCACGCCAAACAGTGCGGTCGGGCGCGCACGCTGCAGGTCGGTGAGGAAGGTGTCCAGGCTTTCGGCAAAAAACACCGTCTGGCCGGTATAGATCGACGCCAGTTCGACGAACATCCGTTCGGCAACGTGGCACAGCGGCAGGTAGGACAACAACCGGTCCGACTCGTTGAGGCCAAACAACGCAGTGCCGCGTGTGGTGGCGAAGCCCAGAGTGCCGAAGCTGTGCATCACGCCCTTGGGCATGCCCGTGGTGCCGGAGGTGTAAATGATGGTCGCCAGTTGATCGGCGGCAGGTTTCGGATCGTCCTGGATCGGCGAGCTGCCTTGCAGGTCGGCCCAACTGAAATCGAACGTACCCGGCGGATGCAGGGGCAGGCTGATGGTCGGCAGGTCGGGGCTGACGCCACGGGACATGCCTGGCCAATCATCGAGCTTGCCGATGAACGCCAGCGCCGCTTCAGAGTGTTCGAGCACCTGGGCAACCGACTCGGCGGTGAGGTTGGGGTACAACGGCACCGACACATGCCCGGCCATCCAGATCGCCAGGTCGGCGATGATCCAGTGCGCACAGTTCTTCGAGATCAGGGCGATATGGCTGCCCTGCGGCAACTCCCGCGCTCGCAACCAATGGGCCGCGCAACGGGCCTGATGACCGACGTCCGCCCAGGTCAAGGTCTCGACCTGGCCGCCTCCGACAGGCTGGACCAGGAAGCGCTGGCGGGGATGACGGGCCTCACGCTCGTAGAAAACGTCCAGCGGCAAACGAAAAGCAGCAGACATGACTCGCTCCTGTGTTTTTGTTCTGGAGCAAGCGTAGTCAACCAAGCAAGTGCTTGGTTAATTTTTTACAGGTAAAAAGCAAGATCAAAAGATCGCAGCCTGCGGCAGCTCCTACAGGAGACCGCAGGCTGCGATCTTTGCTTTTATGGGTGCTTGATGTCGTTGAGCCTCATCGACCCGACCAACAACTCATTGCTCTCGAGCTCGGCCAGGCCGGCGGTGCTGACCCGCTCCGGTGGATGTCCAGCGCCATGTTGCAGGTAGCTCAACAAATTCCCCACCAGAGGGTTGTGACTGACCAGCAGGACATCGCTCACCGCCACCATTTGCTCGGCGACCTTGTCCGGCTCGGTGTCCGGTGTCAGCCACTCGACAGTGCGGATTTCCGGCTCGAACCCCAGTGTTTCGCGCACCAGTTGCGCCGTCTGCTGCGCTCGCAGGTACGGACTTGCGTATATCGCCGTCAGCGGTTGCCCAATCAGTTGCGCGGCGCTGCGCAGCACCTCCTCACGACCGTGGTCCGTCAGTTCCCGCTCCGAATCGTGGGGGCGAGAGCCGTGCGGTACAGCTTCACCATGACGCAATACCCAGAGTTTCATAGCTTGGGTTCCTCATCTCGAGCCGGATGCGGTGCCGGTGCCACTACATGCGGCGCTTCACCTTCCGGTGTACGCGGCGTCGGCCAATCGGCAAACGGCCAAGGCTTCTGGTCGCTGTGAAAGCTGCCGAAACGACCGATCTGCGCCAGAAACTGGCTCAGACTGTCGCCAAAGTTCATCAGGCTGGCGCTCGGGGCGCCATAGAACAAACGATAGATCAACTGCACCAGCACGACGGCGCCGAGGATGAACTGCGCGACCTGCCACACCAGCACGAAGACGATCATCCACAACACGCGCAGCAGGATGGATTCATACTTGGCTTCTACTTTTGGATCGTTCATGCGCAACTCCCTGCTTTTCTGGCAAGCGTGATTAATTGAAACCACTGGTGGAAATAAAGTCGACGTCGGTTTTCGGCTCGCCACGCATTAACAGACCGATGACCTGCTCCAGCGTGCGGCCTTCGAACAGGATCGCGTGCAGCCCGGCGACCAGCGGCATGTACACGCCAACTTCCTGGGACTTGGCCTTGAGTACTTTAAGGGTGTTGACCCCTTCGGCGACTTCGCCCAGGCGCGTGACGGCCTCGTCCAGGCTCAGGCCCTGGCCGAGGGCAAAGCCGACCTGATAGTTGCGGCTCTTTGGCGAAGAACAGGTCACGATCAAGTCGCCCACGCCGGCCAGGCCCAGGAAGGTCATCGGATTGGCGCCCTGATTCACCGCGAAACGGGTCATTTCCGCCAGTGCCCGGGTGATCAGCATGCTCTTGGTGTTTTCCCCCATGCCCAGCGCCACCGCCATGCCGGCGATGATCGCGTAGACGTTTTTCAACGCCCCGCCCAGTTCCACACCGAAACGGTCGGCGCTGGCATAAACCCGAAAGGTGCGGCCGTGCAACGCGGCCTGAACCTGCTGGCACAGTTCTTCGTCTTCACTGGCGACCACCGTGGCCGTCAGCGCATGTTCGGCGATTTCGCGGGCCAGGTTGGGGCCTGACAGGACGCCGATGCGTGCCTGCGGGGCGATCTCTTCGAGAATCTCGCTCATCAACTTGAACGTGTGGGCTTCGATGCCTTTGGTCAGGCTCACCAGCATTTTGCCGCTCAAGCGTTCGGCGTGCGGCACCAGCACCGAGCGCAGCGCGCTGGAGGGCAGTGCGACGAAACACAGGTCGCAGGCGTCCAGAGTGGCTTGCAGGTCGGTGACCGGGGTGACGCCGGGCAGAATCTTGATGCCTTTGAGGTAACGCGGGTTTTCGCGATTGACCCGAATGGCCTCGGCCTGTTCGGGGTCACGCATCCACTGAAGGACCTGATGCCCGTTCTCGGCCAGCAGATTAGCC
Organism: Pseudomonas sp. B1(2018); assembly: GCF_003097365.1. Taxonomy (NCBI): domain Bacteria; kingdom Pseudomonadati; phylum Pseudomonadota; class Gammaproteobacteria; order Pseudomonadales; family Pseudomonadaceae; genus Pseudomonas; species Pseudomonas sp. B1(2018). Next base: position 88,671 of record NZ_PYUK01000003.1, on the reverse strand, counting down.
ACGGCGGTTCCAAAACTTCCGCCTCCCAGGACCGCAATCGGGCGCTGTTCAGTCATATGCAATCCGTTAATCCATACCAGTGGCGATGTCGGCATTATACGGGGCAGCCCATCGGCGGCCAGCCCCGACATCAAATACCTGCCCCCCCAGGAAGAAGACCAATAAAACCGAGGAAAATGCAGACATCGTGAATGGAAAAGTCATTCGGCTCGGTTAACATGCGCGCCATCAATCACTGACAGGGATGTGTTGTGTCTCCGGCTGCTCCCTCACCGCGTTCGCCTCTGGTACTGGCGCTGATTTTCAGCTCGCCGGTGCTGGCCGACGACCTGTTCCTGGACAGCGAACCGCTGCCGCAAGTGCTCACCGCCACGCGCCTGAAGCAGTCGCCCGCTGCCGTGCCGGGCAGCATGACGGTGATCGACAGCGCCCTGATCCACGCCACCGGTGCCCGCGACATCAGCGAACTGCTGCGCCTGGTGCCGGGGATGATGGTCGGCAACATCAGTGGCAACCAGGCCGCGGTGAACTACCACGGCACCAATGCGACCGAAGCGCGACGCATGCAAGTGCTGATCGACGGGCGCTCGGTGTATCGCGCCGGCCTGGCCACCGTCGACTGGAGCGACATTCCGGTGGCCATGGAAGACATCGAGCGCATCGAAGTCTTTCGCGGGCCCAATACCGTCAGCTACGGCGCCAATGCCCTGATGGCGGTGGTCAACATCATTACCCGGCGGCCGGCCGACAGCCACGGTACCCGCATGAAGGTCACCCGGGGCCAGCGCGGCATCAACGACTTTTATGCCAGCCAGGGCCTGGGCTGGGAGGATGGTGACATGCGCCTGTCCCTGTCCGGCCAGCAAGACGACGGCTTCGATACCGACCGAACCGGTGCTGATTACCATGACAGTCGTCGCCTCGAGCGCTTCAACCTCGCCGTCAGCCAGAGCCTTGACGAACGACAAAGCCTCGATTGGCAAGTGAATGCCAAGGACGGCACCAACCAGCGGCCCTATACCTACCAGCCGGTGTTCCCGGGAATTACCCGCGCCGGCAACGACTCCGACGTCACGGCCAAGGACTACGCCGGGTCGTTGCGCTGGAACCTGGACATCAATCCCGATCACAGCCTTTATATCCAGGGTTCGGCCCAACACTGGGATCGCCAGCAAACCTGGCGCGCCTGCGACGCAGAAATTTCGTTCAGCCCGCAATTGACCGAGCTCTGGCAACTGAACCCGAACTACACCGAACGCCTGGCCCGCAACATCACACGCTTCACCGGCCGTGGCGCCCCGGCTGGCACACCCGCCGAGCAGGCGCTGGCCAACCAGGTACTCGATCAATGGCGCAACGGTGCAAACCAGACCGTTTGCGGCGACATCGACCAGAGCACCCGGGAAACGCGCTACGACCTTGAACTGCAGGACACCCTGAGCCTTGCCGATAACCTGCGGCTGGTCAGCGGGATGAACTATCGTTACGACCGGGCGGATTCCGAGACTTACTTCAATGGCACTCTCGACGACAGGATCTGGCGGGTGTTCGGCCAGGTCGAGTGGCGTGCCAGCGAACACTGGTTGCTGCAAGGCGGCGCCATGTTCGAGGACACCCGGTTGATCGGCAGCTCGCTGACACCTCGCATGGCGGTCAACTACCTGATCAACCCGCGCCACGGCTTGCGTGCGGTGTACTCCGAGGCTATCCGTTCGCCGGACATGTTCGAGAACAACGTCAACTGGAGTTATCAGGTCACCAACCTCAAGCCCGGTGCCTTTGGCCAGTCCAGCGCCCGTTACTTCGTCAAGACCCGTGGCCCCGGTGACCTCGATCAAGAGCACATGCGCTCCCGGGAGCTGGGCTATAACGGCTATTTCCCCGAAGCGGGGCTGGCACTCGACGTAAAGCTGTTCCACGACGAAATCACCGGCATGATCAGTGAACCGCTGCGCAACAATCAGTACATCGCCAGCAACGCCAACAAAGAGCGTTTTTCGGGAGCCGAAACCCAGCTCGACTGGCGTGTCGGCAGCTTCGATCGTCTGCGACTGACCTATGCCTTCGTCGATGCCAACGCCAGCAATCCACTGGATGCCAGGCAGACGGCAAGCAACAGTGGTTCGGCCGGATGGCTGCGCGATTGGGGCAAGGGCTGGAACAGTGCGCTTTTCTATTATGGCGACGACGCACTCAACGGCTACCGCTTCGAACGGGTCGATGCGCGTATCGCCAAGCGTATCGCCCTGGGCAAGGCCAGCCTGGAGCTGGCCGGGGTGCTCCAGCAACGCCTGGACAATCAGCCGACCACCTTCGTCGACAACCATTATGACCAGCGCCACGTGATGTATTTCAGTGCAGAACTGGAACTTTAAGGTGCCGTATCGTCCGGCCTGGAGAACTCCGACCTTGGGCCGGTTGCTGGCGCTGCTTTGCCTGCTGTTCACCGGCATGCTGGGCAGCCTGGCGAGCAACGCGGCCGACATTTTGCTCACGGGGGCCGAAGACAGCCCCGGTGTGCGGGCGTTTAGCCGGGCCCTGAGCGAGTTGCGACCGAACGACAACGTGCGATTCCAGACGCTGGCCAGTTTGCCGATACCGGGAAAACTTCCGGAAAACATCCGTTTGATTCTCCTCGACCTGCCCAGCCTCGACTGGCGCCTGCAGGACACCCAGGGTCCGGCGACACTGGTGCTGCGCATCAGCCGTCTGCAAGCCCGGCAACGCTTGAGCAGCTCGCTGCCGGCGCGCCTTTGCCTGCTGTGGAGCGATCCACCGCCGGCCCGCCAATTACGCCTGACCCGCACCCTGTTGCCCCAAGCCAAACGCATCGGCGTGCTCTACGACAACCACAGTGAATTCCTGCTGGATGAGCTGCGTCAGGCCGCCCTCCCCCTGGGCCTTGAGGTGGTCACCCAACGCTGGAACAACATTCACGACAGCCGCCCGTTACAGACCTTGCTGAAGAACAGCGACGTGTTGCTGGGACTGGACGACGCCGACCTGTACAACCCGCAAACCGCAAAGAACCTGCTGCTGAGCAGCTACTCGCGGCAAATGGCACTGATCGGCCCCAACGCGGGCTTCGTCAAGGCCGGGAGCCTGGCCAGCACCTACAGCGATCAGAGCGACTGGCTGGCGGTCCTCGACGAATTACTCGACCGGCCACCGGCCACCTGGCCACGCTCGCACTACCCCCACCGATTCAAGGTCGCGAGCAATCCCCAGGTGGCGCGCTCCCTGGGTATCGAAGAGATAAACGAGGCGTCAGTCGCCACATTGCTGGCTGAAGGAGAACGCCGTCCATGAACCTGCGCCGTCGCTGGGACATCAACACCCGCACCCAACTCATCAGCCTCGGCCCTGCCCTGCTGCTGACCTTGTTACTGATCAGCTTCTTCACCTTCGTGCGTATCCAGGATCTGCGTCAGGAAATCTCCCACACCGGCCAGTTGATCGCCAACCAACTGGCCCCCGCCACCGAGTACGGGGTGATTTCGGGCAACAGCGAAGTGCTTGAAACCTTGCTCAAGGCAACGCTGAGCACGCCCAACGTGAGTTTTCTGGAAATCCAGGACAGCGCCAACCGGGTTCTGGTGTACGTCGAACAACCGAACGAACACCACAATCGCGCGCAACAGCTCGAAGTGTTCCAGGCCCCCATACGGCTCCAGCGAATCGCTTTGCACAATGACTTTTTCCAGAGCAGCAAAACCGCCACGGCTGCCCCCACCGAGGACTACCTCGGCCGGGTGATCGTCGGGCTGTCCAACGATGCCTTCAATCGGCGCCAGCAGGAAATCGTGCTCAAGGCTGCCATTCTGGCGCTGTTTGCCCTGCTGTTTACCTTCCTCGTGGCCCGACGCCTGGCGGGCAGCCTGTCGCAACCGATCCGTGATATCGGCAATGCCGTCAAGGCGATCCAGGCCGGCGAATACAAAACACCGCTGCCGATTGTCGATGACACCGAGCTGGGGGCGCTGTCGCAACACATCAACAACCTCGCCAGCGGTCTCGAGCAGGCCAGCCGCGAACAGCACCAGGCCATGGCGCAGTTGATCCAGACCCGCGAAGAGGCGGAAAAGGCCAACAACGCCAAATCCGACTTCCTCGCCATGATGAGCCATGAACTGCGCACGCCGATGAATGGCGTACTGGGCATGCTGCAGTTGCTGGAAACCACCGACATGACCGAAGAACAGGTGGAGTACGCAGCGCTGGCCTCGGAATCCACCGAGCACTTGCTCAAGGTCATCAACGACATCCTGGATTTCTCGCGGATCGAACGTTCGGAGCTGGAACTGGAGCACATTCCCTTCAACCTCGCCGACCTGATCGGCAGTTGCGCCCAGTCGTTCCAGCACAGCGCCGCGCAACGCGGTCTCGACCTGCAATTGATGATCCCCGACGACATGCGCGGCCTGCAGGTCAAGGGCGACCCGACGCGTATCCGGCAGATACTGGTCAACCTGGTGGGCAACGCGCTGAAGTTCACCGAGCAGGGGCGCATCACCCTTGAGGCGCAATGGCAGTCGCTGGATCACGAACTGCTGTGGTTCACCTGCACGGTGCGCGACAGCGGCATCGGCATCCCGGCCGAAAGCCTGGAATTGATGTTCAACGCTTTCCAGCAGGCCGACAGCTCCATTTCAAGACGCTACGGCGGCACCGGGCTGGGCCTGCCGATTGCCCGCACCCTCGCCGAACGCATGGGCGGCACCTTGCGCGCGCAGAGTGAGGAAGGCCGCGGTTCGGTGTTCACCCTGGAAATTCCCCTGGCCCTGCACCAGCAGACGCAGCCGCTGTTGCCCCACCGCACGCAAACCGGCGACAGCGACGGCGAAGGGCGCAATGTGCTTTTGGTCGAAGACAACCCGGTCAACCAGACGGTCATCGAAGCCATGTTGCGCAGTTTGGGCTTCAAGGTCAGTGTCGCCGCCGACGGCGCGCAGGCGGTACGCAGTGCCGAGAGCCTGATTTTCGAAGCGATCCTGATGGATTGCCGCTTGCCGGTCATCGATGGCTATGAAGCCACCCGACAAATCCGCCAGTTACCCGGGTGCACCGACCTGCCAATCATCGCCCTGACTGCCAACGCCTTGCAGGGCGATCGCGAGGCCTGTCTGTCGGCAGGGATGAACGATTACCTGGCCAAGCCATTCAAACGGACTGATCTGCAACAAATTCTGCAACGGTGGGTGCAGTAGTACAGGCCTTTCGACCATCTGCGACTGGCGTGAAAGGCGAAAGTGCGGCAGTCTTAGGCACCTCGACAGGCCCGAAAAGGGGCTTGAATAATAATTTCAGTGCACAAGTGTACATTCATGTCCTTGGTGCTGTGACTTTCACCACAACGCAATAGTCTATGAGTAGGCTGCCGGTTCGAGGCATGAACGCTTCGATCGGCCGGGAAGATTTGCCCCACCTGCCGCATGGGACTATTGAGGAGCTCGCATGACCAAACAAAACGCCTTTACCCGGGAAGACCTGCTGCGCTGCAGTCGCGGTGAGCTGTTCGGCCCTGGTAACGCGCAACTGCCCGCCCCGAACATGCTGATGGTTGATCGCATCACCCTGATCAGCGAAGAAGGTGGCAAGTACGGCAAAGGTGAATTGGTCGCCGAGCTGGATATCAATCCGGACCTGTGGTTCTTCGCCTGCCACTTCGAAGGCGATCCGGTGATGCCGGGCTGCCTGGGCCTCGACGCCATGTGGCAACTGGTCGGCTTCTTCCTGGGCTGGCAAGGCCTGCCGGGCCGTGGCCGTGCGCTCGGTTCGGGCGAAGTGAAATTCTTCGGCCAGGTCCTGCCGACCGCCAAGAAAGTCACCTATAACATTCATATCAAGCGCGTCCTCAAGGGCAAGCTGAACCTGGCCATCGCCGACGGTTCGGTCACTGTCGACGGTCGCGAAATCTACACCGCCGAAGGCCTCCGGGTCGGCGTGTTCACCTCCACTGACAACTTCTAAGGGTTATCCGCATGCGCCGCGTCGTTATCACTGGTCTGGGCATCGTTTCTTGCCTGGGCAATGACAAAGAGACCGTCTCCGCTAACCTGCGTGCAAGCCGCCCTGGCATCCGGTTCAACCCGGAATATGCCGAAATGGGTCTGCGTAGCCAGGTTTCCGGCTCCATCGACCTCAACCTTGAAGAACTGATCGATCGCAAGATCTATCGCTTCGTCGGCCATGCGGCAGCTTATGCCTACCTGGCCATGAAAGACGCCATCACCGACTCGGGCCTGACCGAAGAGCAGGTTTCCAACCCGCGTACCGGCCTGATCGCCGGCTCCGGTGGCGCATCGACCCTGAACCAGATGGAAGCGCTGGACATCCTGCGCGAAAAAGGCGTCAAGCGCGTCGGCCCATACCGCGTCACGCGGACCATGAGCAGCACCGTTTCCGCTTGCCTGGCCACTCCGTTCAAAATCAAGGGCCTGAACTACTCCATCGCTTCTGCCTGCGCCACCAGTGCTCACTGCATCGGTACCGCCATGGAACAGATCCAGATGGGCAAGCAGGACATCGTCTTCGCCGGTGGCGGTGAAGAAGAGCACTGGAGCCAGTCGTTCCTGTTCGACGCCATGGGTGCTCTGTCCAGCAAGCGCAACGACACCCCTGAAAAAGCCTCCCGTGCCTACGACGCCGACCGTGACGGCTTCGTCATCGCCGGCGGTGGCGGCATGGTCGTGGTCGAAGAGCTGGAACACGCTCTGGCCCGTGGCGCGAAGATCTACGCGGAAATCGTCGGCTACGGCGCGACTTCCGACGGCTACGACATGGTTGCCCCAAGTGGCGAAGGCGCGATCCGCTGCATGCAGCAGGCGCTGTCCACCGTCGACACCCCGATCGACTACCTGAACACCCACGGCACCTCGACCCCGGTCGGCGACGTCGCGGAAATGAAAGGCGTGCGTGAAGTGTTCGGCGACAAGGCTCCAGCCATCAGCTCCACCAAGAGCCTGTCGGGTCACTCCCTGGGCGCCGCCGGCGTTCACGAAGCGATCTACTGCATGCTGATGATGGAAGGCAACTTCATTGCCGGCTCCGCTAACATCGACGAGCTGGACCCTGAAGTGGCCGACCTGCCGGTGCTGACCAAGACCCGCGAAAACGCCACCATCAACACCGTGATGAGCAACAGCTTCGGTTTCGGTGGCACCAACGCCACGCTGGTACTGAAGCGCTGGGAAGGCAAGTAATTTCCCGCCGCTGAGCCGCACAAAAAACGCCCCGACTGGTTCGGGGCGTTTTTTTTGCTGCTGCTTTTTGTAGGAGCTGCCGCAGGCTGCGATCTTTTGATCTTAACAAGCAAAGATCGCAGCCTGCGGCAGCTCCTACAAGATGAAACCTTTGTCATGAAACTCAATGACCTGCGACCGAATGTCGCGTATTTAGCGGGCTGCAGGACTGTTTCCGTTTTTGCAAAAAACCGTTACCGAACTCAGCCATTTACTTAGCAAGCTACCAAACTCTATAACAGAGGCCTGCACACGCCTTGCTGCAGATAACAGAGATTGGAGCTAGCAGATGACTGTAAAAGTAACTGAACGCGACGATTCACATAAGTCCCACGAGGGTGTAGCCGCCGGTATCCGGATCTGGGATGTGCACCAACAAGACCTGCTGGTCGGCATGTTCCATTCCGAGGCCGACGCGCAAAACTACAGGGCCGAACTGGAAATGCTCGAGCGTAAACGCGAGCTCGCAACCGGTTGAAAACATACTCGCCCACGGTGCAGCCTGCCCTTTCCTGCCGGGCAGGCTGCATCCACATCAGACAAGCTCGATCAGCGTCAAATGAAGGTCATCTTCGATCTTCACCGAAGGAACACTTTCAACAATCCAGCCCGCTTGAAGCCTGACCACCTCGACCTCGCCATCGCCCATTCCGTCATTGCGGATCGAAAACTGCAGCGATGACGGATGACGCTTGGCATAGTCGAAACTCATGCCGCAGGCGATCAGGAAATCGATTTTTGCCTCGGTCAGCTCAACTTGAATGTCGCGCTCGCCTTCTTTCAGACTGTAGTAATCCAGGCACAAGTTGATTGCAAAAGGGCAGCCATTGACGAGGCTGTTGATGAACTTCCCTTCATAACCACCGAAATAACTGTGTTCAGCCCGCACGCTGCTGAGTTTCTTCACCCTGACTTCTATTTCCTCGGAAATCCTGAACAGCCAAAAGTCCCCCTCCGAAGCCAGGTATTTGCCGAAGTCGATACCTGATACATGGCGCTTCGGCCACATCGACATCAAAGGAATATCGACTTCATATTCTTTATTGGTGATCGCCAGCAAGTAATTAATAACGTCGTAATAACTCGACTCACCTTCTCCAACCTTGATGAGTGTCGCACAGCTTCCCGCCAGCAATACGATCTTGCCATAGCGCTCCACCGGCAATTCGGTCATCAATAAAGCTACGCACGCGGGCACTTTCTCCAGGAAGGCGCCGTTCAGCTCATGGAGTTCCTCTTCATTATGGACCTCGCGCCAGGGAATGTTCCAGAAGAACTCAGGCAGGGTAAAAAAAACACAAGCGGTCTCGCCATGATCCTCGCGAGCAGCTTTTGCAGCGATCTTGATTTTTCGGCGTACCAGCTCGGCACGAGCGGCAAGTTCATCGTCCAGATAATCGCGAATGGATTGTCCGAACGGTCGCGACCGTGAAAGCTGCGACTTGAAAGTGGGTTGGCGTAACGAAGCGATACTGACAAGCATTTATTCCATCCTTGGATACTAAAGTTCATTCCATTTGTTTTCTCCAGACACAAACATCCTTATAAAAGGATATTATTTACCGGCAAAAGAAAACCCGAAAGATCGTATCGATACAATCTTTCGGGCTCAATGCATTATTCCTGCAAAGTACTAGCAAACATGTAAGCCTGCTAGAACATTGAATCTGTTACCACATCAGGTCATCCGGGATCTTATAGGCTGCGTACGGATCGTCCTCGGCGATGACCTCTTCAGTCTGCACATTGAGCTGCACGATGCGCTGCGGGTCGCGCTCCTGAATCTTCAGCGCCGCCTCGCGTGGAATCACTTCGTAGCCACCAGCGTGATGCACGATGGCCAACGATCCACTGCTGAGCTTGTTGCGCATCAGGGTGTTGACGCAGATGCGCTTGACCTTCTTGTCGTCGACGAAGTTGTAGTAGTCCTCGGTCGTCAGCTTTGGCAGGCGCGAGACTTCGATCAACTGCTTGACCTGCGCGGCACGGGCCTTGGCCTCGGCTTTCTCCTGCTGCTGGCGGTTGAGTTCCTGATCGCGCTTGACCTTCTCGGCCATGGCTTCCTGCGCTGCGCGCTGTTGGGAGTCATCCAGCTCGATCTGGCCTTTGTGGGCCAGGCGCTGTTGTTTCTGCTTGTCTTTGCTGACCTGCTTGGCCTGCTTCTGGTTGACCAGCCCTGCTTTGAGCAACTGGTCGCGAAGGGAAATGCTCATGGTGCTTATTACTCACTTGGGCCACGGCTCAACCGCAGCTGGGCAAATTCTTTTCCTGACGTTTGGCTTCGCCCCACAAGGCGTCCAACTCTTCGAGGGTGCAATCTTCTATGGGACGACGGGTATCGCGCAATGCCTGTTCGATAAAACGAAAGCGTCTTTCAAACTTGCCGTTGGCGCCACGCAGCGCGGTTTCCGGATCAACCTTGAGATGCCGCGCCAGATTGACCACGGAAAACAGCAAGTCGCCGATCTCGTCGGCCACGGCTTCTGGATCGTTTTCCGACATGGCTTCGAGCACTTCATCGAGCTCTTCACGCACTTTATCGAGCACCGGCAAGGCGTCCGGCCAGTCGAAGCCGACCTGCCCCGCACGCTTCTGCAATTTTGCCGAACGCGACAGCGCCGGCAATGCAGCAGGGACGTCATCGAGCAACGACAACTGCTCGGGTGCCGAAGATTTCTCCGCGCGTTCTTCGGCCTTGATCTCTTCCCAGCGCTGCTTGACCTGATCTTCGCTCAGGCGCGGGACATCCAGAGGTGCATACAGGTCACCGGTGGGGAACACGTGGGGGTGACGGCGGATCAGTTTGCGGGTGATGCTGTCGACTACGCCGGCGAATTCGAAGCGCCCTTCCTCGCGAGCCAACTGGCTGTAATACACCACCTGGAACAGCAGATCGCCCAACTCGCCCTGCAAGTGATCGAAGTCACCGCGTTCGATCGCGTCGGCGACTTCGTAGGCTTCCTCAAGGGTGTGCGGGACGATGGTGGCGTACGTTTGCTTGATGTCCCAGGGGCAACCGTACTGCGGGTCGCGCAGGCGGTTCATCAGATGCAGCAAATCTTCAAGGCTGTACATCAAATTCTCTCGTAAAAACCGGTCTCTGTAGGAGCTGCCGAAGGCTGCGATCTTTTGATCTTGATCTTGAAAAACAAAATCAAAAGATCGCAGCCTTCGGCAGCTCCTACATAGCGCGCATCAAGGTGTACGGTTACGCCGCGTTTCGATGATGTTCGGCAACTGGGAAATCCGCCCCAGCAACCGCCCCAATGCATCCAGCCCCGGAATCTCGATGGTCAGGGACATCAGCGCGGTGTTGTCCTCCTTGTTCGAGCGGGTGTTGACCGCCAGCACGTTGATCCGCTCATTGAGCAGCACTTGCGACACATCACGCAGCAAACCGGAACGGTCGTAGGCGCGGATGACGATGTCCACCGGATAGGTGAGCACCGGTACCGGCCCCCAACTGACCTGGATGATCCGCTCCGGCTCGCGTCCGGCCAGCTGCAGCACCGAGGCGCAGTCCTGGCGGTGAATGCTCACGCCACGACCCTGAGTGATGTAGCCGACGATTGCATCGCCCGGCAATGGCTGGCAGCAGCCAGCCATCTGGGTCATCAGGTTGCCGACACCCTGGATCTGGATATCACCGCGCTTGCCCGGTTTGTAGCCGGTGGCCTTGCGTGGAATCAATTCCAGCTGTTCGTTGCCGCGCTCCGGCTCGACCAGTTGCTGCGCCAGGTTGACCAGTTGCGCCAGACGCAAGTCGCCAGCACCGAGGGCGGCGAACAGGTCTTCGGCGGTTTTCATGTTGGCTTTGTCGGCCAGCTTGTCGAAATCCACCGCCGGCAGACCGAGGCGATTGAGCTCGCGCTCAAGCAGGGTTTTACCGGCCGCGACGTTCTGATCGCGAGCCTGCAGCTTGAACCAGTGAACAATCTTCGCCCGTGCCCGCGACGTGGTGACGTAACCCAGGTTCGGGTTCAGCCAGTCACGGCTTGGGGTGCCGTGCTTGCTGGTGATGATCTCGACCTGTTCACCGGTTTGCAGACTGTAGTTGAGCGGCACGATGCGCCCGTTGATCTTGGCGCCACGGCAGTTGTGACCGATTTCGGTGTGTACGCGGTAGGCGAAGTCCAGCGGCGTCGCGCCCTTCGGCAAGTCGATGGCGTGGCCGTCCGGGGTAAAGATATAGACCCGGTCAGGCTCGATATCGACCCGCAGTTGTTCGGCCAGGCCACCGATGTCGCCCAGCTCTTCGTGCCACTCCAGCACCTGACGCAGCCAGGAGATTTTCTCTTCGTAGTGATTGGAACCGGACTTGACGTCGGTACCCTTGTAGCGCCAGTGCGCGCACACGCCGAGCTCGGCTTCCTCATGCATCGCGTGGGTGCGAATCTGCACTTCCAGCACCTTGCCCTCAGGCCCGATCACCGCGGTGTGCAGCGAGCGATAGCCGTTTTCCTTGGGGTTGGCGATGTAGTCGTCGAACTCTTTCGGGATGTGCCGCCACAGGGTGTGGACGATGCCGAGCGCGGTGTAGCAGTCGCGCATTTCCGGCACCAGCACGCGAACGGCACGCACGTCGTAGATCTGGCTGAACTCCAGCCCCTTGCGCTGCATTTTGCGCCAGATCGAATAGATGTGTTTGGCCCGGCCGCTGATGTCGGCATCGACGCCGGTGGCCTGCAATTCGTTTTTCAGCTGGCTCATCACGTCGCTGATGAAGCGCTCGCGATCCAGTCGTCGCTCGTGGAGCAACTTGGCGATCTGCTTGTACTGGTCCGGCTCCAGGTAACGGAAGGACAGATCCTCCAGCTCCCACTTGATGTGGCCGATACCCAGGCGGTGGGCCAGTGGCGCATAAATGTCGAAGACTTCACGGGCCACGCGGTTGCGCTTTTCGTCGTCGGCGGTTTTCACCGCACGAATGGCGCAGGTGCGTTCGGCCAGCTTGATCAGGGCGACGCGAACGTCGTCAACCATGGCCACCAGCATCTTGCGCAGGTTTTCCACCTGGCCCTGGGTGCCCAGCACCAAAGATTTTCGCGGGCTCAGGCTGTCGCTGATCGCGGCCATGCGCTGCACGCCATCGATGAGTTTGGCCACCACCGGACCGAAGCGCTGGCTGACCGCCGGCAACTTGATCTGGCCTTCGCGTACGCCTCGATACAGGATCGCGGCGACCAAAGAGTCCTGGTCGAGTTTGAGGTCGGCGAGGATCTCGGCGATCTCAAGTCCGGTACGGAAAGTCGAGTTACCTTCCGACCACAGATTCTGTGCCGCATTGGCTTGTTGTTCGGCCTCGCGAGCGTACTCGCAGGCTTCCTTCAAGGCTTCGCGATCCAGTGCCAGATCGACACTCACCGCGTGATCGAGCCAAGCCTCGAGATTGATACTGCCGTCGGTGTTGATCGGCTGGTGTGCTCTCACCTGTACCATCTTGCTTACCTTCCCTACGACGCAGATTCAATGCGTCAAATCGCTGACCTTCGTTGCCGGTGCGCCCACGTCGGGCTCGGTGCGCGGCTGCACGGGCGGGCCAGTCGGACCAGACGAGCATCCTAGCTCGCTTCAAATAACGCCATGGCCTCGACATGTGCCGTTTGAGGAAACATATCGAGAATCCCGGCACGTTTTAACCGGTAGCCCTGCTTGATCAATTCGACCGTGTCGCGCGCCAGCGTTGCCGGGTTGCATGACACATACACCAACCGCTCGGCGCCCAGGGTCTTGAGCTTGCGCACAACCTCGAAAGCACCGTCACGCGGTGGGTCCAAGAGTACCGCACAAAAGCCTTCGGCGGCCCATTCGGCGTCCGTCAAAGGCTGGGATAAATCGGCCTGAAAAAACTTCGCGTTATGCAGATTGTTGCTAGCGGCATTCGCCGCCGCCCGGTCGACCATGACCTGCACGCCTTCCACGGCCACCACTTCGCGAGCAGCCTTGGCCAGCGGCAAGGCAAAGTTGCCCAGGCCGCAGAACAGATCGAGTACGCGCTCATCCGCCGTCGGCTTCAACCAGTCCAGCGCCTGGGCGACCATCGCTTCGTTGACGCCGGCGTTGACCTGGATGAAATCCCCAGGTCGGTAAGCCAGTTCCAGGTCCCACTGTTCAAGACGATAGCCCAGCGACTGGTCAGCCTCGACCGGTTGCGGTTCACCGTCGCCATGCAGCCACAACTGGGCCTCATGGAACGCGCAGAAATCCTTGAGGATGGTCATGTCACTTTCAGACAACGGCGCCATGTGCCGCAGCAAGACCGCCAGCGTCGAGCCGCTGAACAACTCCACGTGCCCCAGTGCCTGGGGTTTGCTCAAGCGCCGCAACATTTCCGGCAAGCGGGCCATGATCGGTTGCAAGGGCTGTACCAGCACCGGGCAATCATCGATGCCAACGATGTCCTGACTGCCGGCGGCACGGAAACCGACTTCGAGCTTTTTCGCCTTCATGTCCCAGCGCACCGCCACGCGGGCGCGACGCCGGTAGGCGAATTCCGCACCGCTCAAAGGCGGCGCCCACTCTTCGGGTTCGACACCCGCAACCTTCGACAACTGCTCGGCGAGCATGCGCTGTTTCAGGGCGAGTTGTTCGTTATGAGGCAGATGCTGCACGCTGCAACCGCCGCAACGGCCGGCATGGGCGCACGGTGCCGGGCGGCGCAATTCGCTGGCCTTGAACACCCGTTCGGTACGCGCCTCGACCACTTTGCCGTGGGCGCCGAGCACACGCGCCTCAACCTCTTCACCGGCCAACGCGCCGATGACGAACCAGGTGCGACCTTCGAAAAACGCGATGCCGCGACCGTCATTGGCCAGGCGCTCGATGGTCAGGCGCTGCTTTTTGCCGGTCGGGATTTGCGGGGCCTTGCTGCCACCGGTGGGCTGGAAGCGCAGGCCTCTTTCATGCTTGGCCATCAGTTGGCCGCGTCGAAAATGCCGGTCGACAGGTAACGGTCGCCACGGTCGCAGATGATCGCGACGATCACCGCGTTTTCAACTTCTTTGGACAGGCGCAGCATTGCCGCCACGGCACCGCCCGAGGACACGCCACAGAAAATGCCTTCTTCACGGGCCAGCCGACGGGTCACGTCTTCGGCTTCGCTTTGGGCCATGTCGACGATCCGGTCCACGCGGTCAGCCTGGTAGATCTTCGGCAGGTATTCCTGGGGCCAGCGGCGGATGCCCGGGATCGCCGAGCCTTCCATCGGTTGCAGGCCGATGATCTGCACGTTGTCGTTCTGCTCTTTCAAGTAGCGCGACACGCCCATGATGGTCCCGGTGGTGCCCATGGAGCTGACGAAATGGGTGATGGTGCCCTCGGTCTGACGCCAGATTTCCGGGCCGGTGGTGGTGTAGTGCGCTTCGGGGTTGTCGCCGTTGGCGAACTGATCCAGAACCTTGCCGCGACCTTCGGCTTCCATCTTCTGCGCGAGGTCACGGGCGCCTTCCATGCCCTGTTCCTGGCTGACCAGGATCAGCTCGGCGCCATAGGCGGTCATGGCCGCCTTGCGTTCGGCGCTGGAGTTGTCCGGCATGATCAGGATCATCTTGTAACCCTTGATCGCCGCGGCCATGGCCAGGGCGATCCCGGTGTTGCCCGAGGTCGCTTCGATCAGCGTATCGCCGGCATGGATCTGCCCGCGCAGTTCGGCGCGGGTGATCATCGACAGCGCCGGACGGTCCTTGACCGAACCCGCCGGGTTGTTCCCTTCGAGCTTGAGCAAAAGGGTGTTGCTGGTGGCGCCGGGCAGGCGCTGCAAACGGACCAGCGGAGTGTTGCCGACGCAATCGGCGATGGTTGGGTACTGCAAGGTCATGGCGTATTCGCAATCCAGACTGCGGGGGCGCCTATCATACCGGCAAACGTTCTCAGGCCATATCACGCAAAGTGTGATGCTTATGGTTTATGGGAATAAGGGAGACATTCGTGACGAACGTGCGTGCCTGTTCGTGGGCAAGCTTCGCTCCTGCAACCCAACTCGCACGACACGGAGATAAGCACCTGTCGCAGCTTTCCGTCCTTTTTAAAACAAGGGGTAACAAATCGCCGCCAGAAAATGCAATTTTCTGTAAGAAAAAAGAATGTATTCATCGGAAGTTTCCTGCGCATTGCAACGACACGCATGAACTAGTGAGTATCAGAGTTGGCAGGTAATCTTTTCCATGATCAGTCAACAAGACGTCTGACTTTTCATAGGGTGCAGGGAAACGCGACAGCTCGTATGCGAGGCTCACACCTTCAAATTTGTCAAAATGAATTTACTTCAAGGAAGAAACCAAATGAAAATTTTTCTTACATTTTCTCTCGCAGGACTGATACTTGCTGCCGGCCAGACTTCGGCAGCATGCATCTACATTCAAAACTCTTATAGTGGCACTGTACCTGCCAACACAGAAATAACTGTACAGGGGCCGTTTACCATCACCAGTGCAAACGGATGCCAACAGGCGAATATTTCATCCACTATTACAGGTCTTGGTTCTGGCTCTCCTCCACAGCTGTTTATTGAAAGACTGGATGGTTCAAACTGGACAAAAGTCGACGGTGGCAACCGCCAAAATGTTTCAGCATTGGGTCGACTAGGCACTTACAGAGTCCGCCTCAAAAATGAACACAACGTAGCCAAAGGTTACTCCGGCACCACACGATATGGGCGATAAGCAGTAAGATTGCCAGTGCCCGGTAGTTTTTCGGGCACTGGTGAGTTCAGGCTTTAATGCTTACGGACAGATCGTTTTGATCCGAGCCTGCAAAAAAAGAGAGCGCGGCGATGGTGTGATTCGTACGTAACAAATCCTTGGTTATCTCATGAAATCCCGGATTGGAATACGACCCACTAATAGCCAATCGCTCCTCAAACATCTGATTAAACATGGCTATTGCGTTATACTTAACGTTTCTTGCCGCCTGATGACCATTTTCATCAGACGCCATATTCCCGGATATAAAAAAACCAAACACACCTGAATCAATCAAACCTTTCTCGAAGAATATCGCGCCAATCTCTACAAGTTCATCGGTAGTGACCGATGTGAAATCATAACCCTTCAGCGAATTTTTCAGATCATCAATTGAATATTTGTCTGTAAAATTCAGCTTGCTTTCGGCTTTATCTGCCTCTGTTATTGTGTATGCATTCTTTGTTTCCCCAGGATTATTGACAACATAAGGGTCCACTTTCATCGACAGGGGTGGATAATTTATTATCATATTCTCTACCGTCCTCTCTTGGATTTTATTCGCAAACTAGGTATCGGTATCCAGACTTAGATCTTTAGCCCCCAACTCGCCAACCCCACCCAAAACATGTTGCAAGTTATATCAAACTAAGCATTGCGAACATCATCGAATCAAACCGGTGATGCATGAACCAACAACCGCATATTCACCTGCAGGCCAGTGCCGGTGTTCTGCGCCCAAATTTGCCCGCCTTGGCGCCGCACCGCATTCCTCGCAATGCTCAGCCCCAGGCCAAACCCACCGTCCCCCGGCCGTGAGCCGTCGAGTCGAGTGAAGGGCAGGAAAATCCGCTCCAGATCCTCTTCCGCCACGCCACTCCCCTGATCTTCCAGCCACAGGTGCCAGTAATCACCATCACGCCGTCCGCCGAGATGAACAACGCCGCCGCTGGGCGAATGCCTAATCGCATTGCGCAGAATGTTTTCCAGTGCCTGGGCCAGGGTGTTGAGATGACCGCGCACCCAGCATGACGCATCCACAGTGCATTGCAGCCGAGTATCAGGCCAACCGCTTTCATAACAGGCATTCTCCGTGAGCATCTCCCACAGCGCCTGGATCTGGATCGCTTCGTCGGGCAAGCGGGTGCGCTCGGTGTCCAGCCAGGCCAGCTGCAGCGTGTCTTCCACCAGGCGCTGCATGCCATCGACCTCCCGGCCGATACGTTCGCGCAATAGCTCCAGCCCCTGCTCGCTTTCACTGGCCACCCGCAAGCGGCTCAAAGGCGTGCGCAACTCGTGGGACAAGTCGCGCAACAGTTGCTGCTGCAAGGCCACGGTGCTTTGCAGGCGTTCAGACATGTGATCGAACGCCCTGCCCAGCTCGCCCAGTTCATCCGCCCGATTGGTGGTCCGGCTCGAGAGCCGTACGTTCAGTTGATCGGCACGCCAGGCATTGGCCTGCGCGCGCAAGTGATTGAGCGGCACCACCAGCAGGCGGTACAGCCCGACGCACAGCAACAGGGTGAACAATCCCGGAATCACCCCATTGGTGATCACCCGCCAGAACAGCCGGTAGTGCCCGGGAACGAAGCGCTCGGGCAACTCGATCACCAGGCTGCCGGTGGAAGGGTCCCCCGGAAACGGCACACGCATCCAGGGCCGGCCCTTCTTGTGGACGGGCCAATCCAGGCCGCGCAAAAACGTCAGGCGTTCGACTTCCTTGTCCG
Organism: Pseudomonas sp. B1(2018); assembly: GCF_003097365.1. Lineage (NCBI taxonomy): Bacteria > Pseudomonadati > Pseudomonadota > Gammaproteobacteria > Pseudomonadales > Pseudomonadaceae > Pseudomonas > Pseudomonas sp. B1(2018). The sequence goes on along the minus strand of NZ_PYUK01000003.1, from coordinate 71,025 downwards.
TCAGCGATTGGTTGCTCAAGGACTGCAAATCCGCGCCGATGACACCCACCCAGCCTTTTTCCCGCTGATGCATGCCTTGCAACCATTCATCGACACCCGCGCTCTGCGTCTGTTGCCATGCCTGCTCGGCCTCGGCGGCATAGCGCGTCAGGGTGCCGCGGGCCTCATCGGAGAGAAACTGGTTGCGCTGCTCCATGTAACGGCCCCAGGACCAACTCAACCAGATCATCAGCAGACAGAACGCGACCAATAAACAGGCCAGTTTCCAGAACAACGAATGCCTGCCCGGCAAGTTACATTTCATCGGCGGCGCTCAGGATGTAACCCTTGCCCCAGACCGTGCGCACTTCGCGCTCGGTGTAGCCAATGGCCTTGAGCTTGCGGCGGATCTGGCTGATGTGCATGTCCAGGCTGCGGTCATGGGCCGCGTAACCGCGTTGCAGCACCTGCTGATAAAGGAAGGCTTTGCTCAAGACTTCGTCGGCGCTGCGATGCAGTGTCTCCAGCAATCGATACTCGCTGCGGGTCAGGCCGCCGGCCTGTTCGCCATAAAACACCTCGAAGCGTTCATCGTCGAAACGCAGGCTGTCCATCGAAGGGGCTGGCACCGCGGGGACGGGGCGGCGGTCGAGGGCCACCCGCCGCAGGATGGCTTCGATGCGCACCCGCAATTCCACCATGCTGAAAGGCTTTGGCAGGTAATCGTCGGCCCCCAGGCGAAAGCCGCTGATGCGGTCGGATTCGGCACCGAGGGCCGACATCAGTAACACCGGAGTGGCATGGCTCTGGCGCAATTGGGTCAGCACCGCCAGACCGTCCAGGCCCGGCAGCAGAATATCCATCAGCACCACGTCGAAAGGTTGCCGCCGGGCCATATCCAGGCCTTCCTGGCCGTTCTGGCACCAGGTCACCTGGAACCCGCTGCGGTCCAGATGCTCATGCACGTAGGCGCCCAGCACGAGGTCGTCTTCAATGGACAGGATTCGGGGGAGGCTGGCTGTGATGGGAGTCATGACTATCTGCAAACAATTCTCAGTTGAATTGATTATTCAAGATTGCCTCGCCAGGGGCAACCCACCGCTTGGCTGGAGCACCAATGAGCTGCTCGGGCCGACGAATGGCAGCCGCATTTTTACGAAGATTGCCCGCGAGCAAATCGCTACACTGCGCAAGTGCTGCATGACGGATATATGTGCAGGTCTATGAATGGCGGGATGCAGGAGAGATGCGTGCTCAAGAAACTGGGAATCAAAGGCCGCGTGCTGTTGCTGACCCTGTTGCCAACCAGCCTGATGGCGTTGGTGCTGGGGGGGTATTTTACCTGGATGCAACAGGCTGACCTGCAAACCCAACTCATGCAGCGCGGCGAAATGATCGCCGAGCAGTTGGCCCCCCTGGCGGCGCCAGCCATGGGCCATCAGGACAACGAACTGCTCGAACGCATCGCCACCCAGGCCCTTGAACAAACCGACGTACGGGCCGTGACCTTCCTGTCTCCCGACCGCACGCTGCTGGCCCACGCCGGCCCGACCATGCTCAACCAGACGCCTTCCGGCAGCGGCACGCAGATGCTGCGCCGCAGTGGCAACGATGCGACCCGCTATCTGCTGCCGGTGTTCGGCAAACACCGCAACCTGGCCGGAGACGTTATTCCCGAGGAAGCCGACCGCCTGCTGGGCTGGGTCGAACTGGAGCTGTCCCATAACAGCATGCTGTTGCGCGGTTACCGCAGCCTGTTCGCCAGCTTGATGCTGATCGCAGCCGGACTGATCGGTGCGGCACTGCTGGCCCTGCGCATGGGTCGCACGATCAACCGGCCACTGAGCCAGATCAAGCAGGCCGTAGCCCAACTCAAGGACGGCCATCTGGAAACCCGCTTGCCGCCCCTCGGCAGCCAGGAGCTGGACGAACTGGCCTCCGGCATCAATCGCATGGCCGGCACCCTGCAAAATGCCCAGGAAGAATTGCAGCACAGCATCGACCAGGCCACCGAAGACGTACGCCAGAACCTGGAAACCATCGAGATCCAGAACATCGAGCTGGACCTGGCGCGCAAGGAGGCCCTGGAAGCAAGCCGGATCAAGTCCGAGTTCCTGGCCAACATGAGCCATGAGATCCGCACGCCGCTCAACGGCATTCTCGGTTTCACCCACCTGTTGCAAAAAAGCGAGCTCACCCCACGCCAGCTCGACTACCTGGGTACCATCGAAAAGTCCGCCGACAGCCTGCTGGGCATCATCAACGAGATTCTCGACTTCTCGAAAATCGAGGCCGGCAAGCTGGTGCTCGACCATATTCCGTTCAACCTGCGCGACCTGCTGCAAGACACCCTGACCATCCTCGCCCCCGCCGCCCACGCCAAGCAGCTGGAACTGGTGAGCCTGGTGTACCGGGACACGCCGCTGTCCCTGGTCGGCGACCCGCTGCGGCTCAAGCAGATCCTGACGAACCTGGTGAGCAACGCAATCAAGTTCACCCGCGAAGGCACCATCGTCGCCCGCGCCATGCTCGAAGAAGAGCACGAAGACACCGTGCAACTGCGCATCAGCATTCAGGACACCGGCATCGGTCTGTCAAACCAGGACGTGCGCGCCCTGTTCCAGGCCTTCAGCCAGGCCGACAACTCGCTGTCGCGGCAACCTGGCGGCACGGGCCTGGGCCTGGTGATTTCCAAGCGCCTGATCGAACAGATGGGGGGAGAGATCGGCGTCGACAGCACACCCGGGGAAGGCTCGGAATTCTGGATCAGCCTGAGCCTGCCAAAAGCCCGCGACGATGCCGAAGACCTGCCCGCCGCGCCCTTGCTCGGGCGTCGGGTGGCGGTCCTGGAAAACCACGAACTGGCCCGACAGGCGTTGCAGCATCAACTGGAAGACTGCGGCCTGAGTACCACGCCGTTCAATACCCTGGAAAGCCTGACCAATGGCGTCACCGCCGCCCACCAGACCGATCAGGCGATCGACCTCGCCGTGCTCGGCATCACCAGCAACGACATGCCGCCGGAACGCCTCAACCAGTACATCTGGGACCTCGAACACCTTGGCTGCAAAGTGCTGGTGCTGTGCCCGACCACGGAACAGACGCTGTTCCACCTTTCCGTGCCTAACCCCCACAGCCAGCTCCAGGCGAAACCGGCCTGTACCCGCAAGCTGCGACGCTCCCTGTCTGACCTGGTCAGCCCGCGCCCGATGCGCAGCGAGCCGGGTGAACCGGTGTCCAGCCGTGCACCGAAGGTGCTGTGCGTCGATGACAACCCGGCCAACCTGATGTTGGTGCAGACCCTGCTCGAAGACATGGGCGCCAAGGTGCTCGCGGTGGAAAGCGGTTATGCCGCGGTCAAGGCGGTACAGAACGAGACATTCGATCTGATATTGATGGACGTGCAGATGCCCGGCATGGATGGCCGCCAGAGCACCGAGGCGATTCGCCAGTGGGAAAGCGAGCGGCATTGCACGCCGTTGCCGATCGTGGCCCTCACCGCCCACGCCATGGCCAACGAAAAACGCGCACTGCTGCAAAGCGGCATGGACGACTACCTGACCAAACCGATCAGCGAACGACAATTGGCCCAGGTGGTGCTGAAGTGGAGCGGTCTGGCGTTGCGCAATCACAGCCCGGAGCGCTCCGGCGATGGGCACGGCAGCGCCCATGACCTGTTGGTGCTCGACCACGAGGAAGGATTACGCCTGGCCGCCGGCAAGGCTGATCTGGCCGCAGACATGCTGGCGATGCTGTTGGCATCCCTGGAGGCTGACCGCGAAGCCATCCGTCTGGCTCAGCAGAGCAATGACCACAACGCCTTGATAGAACGGGTCCATCGCCTGCATGGCGCGACACGCTACTGCGGCGTACCGCAATTGCGTGCGGCCTGCCAACGCAGCGAAACCCTGCTCAAGCAACAGGATCCGAAAGCCAGCGTGGCACTGGACGAGCTCGACCGGGCGATCAATCGCCTGGCAGCCCACGCGCGAATGAACGCTTGATGCAGCGCAATCGCAGGAATCAAATATCAGCGTAAGCTCACCACCTGCTCTGTGGGAGCTGGCTTGCCAGCGCTTACAGGAACGAGGCAAAGAGGAAATCATGCGCACGATTCTTTTCAGCAGCCAGAACTACGACATCGACAGCTTTCTCGCGGCCGGGCGACCGGCCGGCATCGAGCTGCAATTTCAGCCGGCGCGCCTGAGCCTCGACACGGTCGCGCTCGCTCAAGGGTATGAAGCGGTCTGCGCGTTCATCAATGATGACCTCAGCGCGGCAGTACTCGAGCGCCTGGCCGCTGGAGGCACTCGCCTGATCGCCCTGCGCTCGGCGGGTTACAACCACGTCGACTTGCCAACGGCAAAACGTCTGGGACTGGCCATCGTACGCGTCCCCGCCTATTCGCCCCACGCCGTGGCCGAACACGCGGTGGCGCTGATCCTCGCACTCAACCGCCGCTTGCCCCGCGCCTACAACCGCACCCGCGATGGGGATTTCAGGCTGCAAGGGCTGACCGGTTTCGACCTGGTGGGCAAGACGGTCGGCGTGGTCGGCACCGGGCAGATCGGCGCCACCTTCGCCAAAATCATGAACGGTTTTGGCTGCCGGTTACTGGCCTATGACCCCTGCCCCAACCCGCAGGTCGAAGCCTTGGGCGCGCGCTACCTGAGCCTGCCGCAGCTGCTGGCCGAATCGCAGATCATCAGCCTGCACTGCCCGCTCAACGAGCAGAGCAAGCACTTGATCAACCGTGAATCACTGGCCCACATGCAGCCGGGCGCGATGCTGATCAATACCGGACGTGGCGGCCTGGTGGACACCCCGGCGCTGATCGACGCGTTGAAAGACGGTCGCCTCGGCTATCTGGGTCTGGACGTGTATGAGGAGGAGGCGCAATTGTTTTTCGAGGACCGTTCCGACCTGCCGCTGCAAGACGATGTGCTGGCCAGGTTGCTGACCTTTCCTAACGTGATCGTCACCGCACACCAGGCCTTTCTGACCCACGAAGCGCTGGATGCGATTGCCGCCACCACGTTGCGCAACATTGCCGCCTGGGTGGCGGGCACGCCGGAAAACCTGGTCACGGGCGACTGAAACGGATCGAAGGTCATCGGCCTGCGCGATGCGGCATGCAAGCCCGTGCTAGCATATCGCGCATATTTGGAGGACCCATGGTCGAACACGATTTCCGCTACAGCCTGATGAACCCGCAACACACCCTCACCGAATGCCGCGCCCTGGTGCCGGGGCGCTATCAGGTCACCGGCAACGGTGGCTCGATTCGCAACAACGACGTGCTCGTCGTGACCCTCAAGGGCGCCAAGGACTTGTCCATGCGCCTGACCGTCGAAACGGTTCGCCACCTGATCAATCCGCCTGGTCAATGGGTCGCGGTGGCTAGCGGCCCGGTGTTCGGCGAACTGGCGATCCATACCTGGCAAGTGAACTGCGACAGCTGCGCCAAAGCGCTGAGCTTCGAGTTCGCCGTCGACGCCAAGCTGGGCAACAAAGCCGAAAAACCTGCCGCCACCGCGCGCATTGCCGAGCTGGGCTGGACCACCGTCGGCGAGAAACACCTGTGCCCGAAATGCCAGGAGCCTGCGTGATGAAACGCCTCGCTCTGAGCGCGATGACCGGTGCCAGCCTGCTGGGCTGCGCCGCCGAGCCGGTGCAGCTTGAACACAATCGCAGCTACATCCTGGAGTGGATCGGCGAGCGGCCGCTGATGGACTACAGCCACCTGACCATCACGCTCGGCGAAGATGGCCGGGCCTACGGCAATGGCGGCTGCAACCACTGGTTCGCGCCGTACACCCTGGAGGGCGACAAACTGACCTTCGGCAAAATCGGCAGCACCCGCAAACTGTGCGCGCCGGCGCTGATGGAGCAGGAAAAACGCTTCCTGCAGGCCCTGGAAAACGTCCAGCGCTGGGACGTCTCCCCGATCGAGCAGATCCGCTTCTGGCCAGCGGAAGGCAAGCCGCTGCGTTGGTGGCTTGAGGAAGGTTGATCCGCAAAAAAGATCGCAGCCTTCGGCAGCTCCTACAGGATTAAACGTAAATCTGTAGGAGCTGCCGCAGGCTGCGATCTTTTGCCTTAATTTTTTGCCTGCAACGCCTCAAGCTTCGCCATCACCCCCGCCGCCGTCTGCTCACCCATCAACTGCTCACGCACCTTGCCCTTGTCATCGATGATGTACGTCACCGGCAATGCCTCGCTGCGCGGCAATTCGAACAATTCGGCAGGGTCCTGGGCCAACACGGTGAACTTGATCCCCAGTTTCTCGCTCGCGCCCTTCAGTTCCTGCCCCTGGACGTTGTCGAAGTTAACCCCGAACACACCGATTTTCTTGTCCTTGAGTTGCTCGGCCAGGGTGTTCAACTCCGGGATTTCGGTACGGCAGGGTCCGCACCATTCTGCCCAGTAGTTGAGTACCAGCCATTTGCCGTCCAGTCGGTCGGCGGCGATCTTGTGGCCGTCCTGGTCGATGCCATAGTCATTCCCGCAGCCCCCCAGCATCAACGCTCCGATGATCGCCAATGCTGCTGCCAGTCGCCTTGTCATGTCGTGTTCCTTGTCAAAAATTGAATACGCCTGCGACCCATCGCCTCTCACGGTTCTGGATTGCGCGCTGCACAGTTAGAATAGCCGCCACCTTACGCAAGATGCGACCCGCTCATGACCGATCTGACGCTTTATCACAACCCGCGCTGCTCGAAATCCCGCGGTGCGCTCGAACTGCTTGAAGCCCGTGGCCTGGCCCCGACCGTGGTGCGTTACCTGGACACCCCGCTGGACGCCACGCAAATCCAGCGCCTGCTGGGCAAGCTGGGGATCAGCGCGCGGCAACTGCTGCGAACCGGCGAGGACGAGTACAAGACCCTCAATCTGGCCGACGGCAGCCTGAGCGAAGCGCAATTGATCGCCGCCATCGCCGCCCACCCGAAACTGATGGAGCGACCGATTCTCGAAGTCGGTGACAAGGCCGTCATCGGTCGTCCACCGGAGCAGATCCTGGAACTGTTGCCATGAGTGCACCTTACATTCTGGTTCTGTACTACAGCCGCAGCGGCTCGACCAACGAAATGGCCCGGCAGATTGCCCGTGGCATCGAACAGGCCGGGCTTGAAGCCCGCCTGCGCACAGTGCCGGCGATTTCCACCGAGTGCGAAGCCGTTGCGCCGCAGATTCCCGACGAAGGCGCGCTGTATGCCAGCCTCGACGACCTGAAGAACTGCGCCGGCCTGGCACTCGGCAGCCCGACCCGCTTCGGCAATATGGCCGCGCCGCTCAAGTACTTCCTCGACGGCACCAGCAACCTGTGGCTGACCGGCGCCCTGGTGGGTAAACCGGCAGGCGTATTCACCTCCACCGCGAGCCTGCACGGCGGCCAGGAGACGACCCTGCTGTCGATGATGCTGCCATTGCTGCACCACGGCATGCTGATCACCGGCCTGCCGTACAGCGAATCGGCACTCCTGGAAACCCAGGGCGGCGGTACGCCATACGGCGCCAGCCACCACGCCGGTGCCGACGGCAAAAGCGGCCTGGATAGCCATGAAGTGGCGCTGTGCCGCGCGTTGGGCATGCGCCTGGCCAAGACTGCACAGAAACTGGAGAGCTGAAGTGGCCAGGAAGCCGAAGATTCTCCCCGCCATTGACTGGCTCGAGCCGCGGGTGCGGGCGATGCGTGTCATCAGCCTGCTGTGCTTTTTGGGGCTGGTGGGCCTGCTGTGCGTCTATTACCTGCTGATCGCCGACCTGCATGGCGCCCGGCCATGGGTGATTCTGCTGATCGAACTGGTGCCACTGCTGATACTGGCGCCGGGCATGATCGTCGGCAGTCCTCGCGGGCATTCATGGATGTGCTTTGTGGTGAACCTGTATTTCATCAAGGGCGCATTGGCCGCTTATGACCCGAACCGGCAAATCTTCGGCTTGCTGGAGATGGGTGCGAGCCTGGCGGTGTTTTGCTCGGCACTGTTGTATGTGCGCTGGCGTTATCAGTTGAACCGCAAGCTGGCTGGCGAGGGCGAGACTTCCGTCGCCTGACAGAAAAGATCGCAGCCTTCGGCAGCTCCTACAGGGGAATGTGTGTAAACCTGTAGGAGCTGCCGAAGGCTGCGATCTTTTCAGCCACCCACCCCCTCAATGATTGACGGTATACGCCAGCATCATCGAAATCTGGCTCATCGGCCGCCCGCCACTTTCCGCATGCCACTGGTTGAACACATCCTGCACCAGCGCCAGGTCGCGCAGACTGCTCGGCACCTTGTCGATGATGTCTTGCGCATTCAGCGCCGCGACCACGTCGTAGCTCGGCACAAAGGTATCCTTGCCGATCATCCGCAGGAAGCGCGGGGCTGACAGCCCACCCAACTGATGTCCGCGTTTTTTCAGGAAGGTCCAGAGCCCGACGATATCGGTCACCGGCCAGTCGGCGATCAGCTCGCCGAAGCTGCCCTTTTCATGGGCCACGTCCAGTACGAACTGTGCATTGCGCGGCACACTCTTGAGCTTGCCCAGGTGCCGGATGATCCGCGTGTCCTGCATCAGCCGCTCAAGGTGCTCAGCACTCATCAGCACGACTTTTTCCGGGTCGAACCCGAAGAACACTTCTTCGAAGGCTGGCCACTTGGCATCCACCAGACTGTGCTTGAGCCCGGCGCGAAACACCCGTAGCGCCATCATCGAGAGGTAGCGATCGTCGCTGATCTTGCGTAACTGCGCGGGAGTCTTGGGAACGGGCAGATGGGCTTCCAGTTCAGCCGCCGAACCGAAGCGGTTCAGACAGTATTCATTGAGCCACTTGTAATCGCGCATGCCCTCTCCTGAGGATTGAAACGAAAACCAAATGTGGGAGCGGACTTGTGGCGAGGGGGCTTGTCGGAACGCCGCACCGCCCCGTTTGAGTGCGTAGCACTCACAAGATCTTTGCTACATCGGAGATTTTGGGGCCGCTTCGCAGCCCAACGGGGGCAAGCCCCCTCGCCACAGGCCCGCTCCCACAGTTTTAATCAGAGGTTGACCACGTTGACGAAGCGCGATGCGGCGCTTTCGTCGATCTTGAGGCTGGTGAAGTCAAACAGGTTGCGGTCCGCCAGTTGCGACGGGATCACGTTCTGCAGGCTGCGGAAAATGCTCTCGGTACGGCCCGGGGTCTTGCGTTCCCAGTCCTGCAGCATTTCCTTGACCACCTGACGCTGCAGGTTTTCCTGGGAACCACAGAGGTTGCACGGAATGATCGGGAATTGCTTGAAGTCCGAGTAGGCCTGGATGTCTTTTTCGTTGCAGTAAGCCAGCGGGCGGATCACCACGTTTCGACCATCGTCGGCGCGCAGCTTCGGCGGCATGGCCTTGAGCGAACCGTTGAAGAACATGTTCAGGAAGAACGTTTCGACGATGTCGTCGCGATGGTGACCCAGGGCCATCTTGGTCGCGCCAATTTCATCGGCGAAGGTGTAGAGCGTGCCGCGACGCAGGCGCGAGCACAGCGAGCACGTGGTCTTGCCTTCCGGAATCAGCTCCTTGACCACCGAATACGTGTCTTTCTCGACGATGTGGTATTCGATACCCAGCTCTTTCAGGTAGGCCGGCAGCACGTGCTCCGGGAAGCCCGGCTGCTTCTGGTCCATGTTCACGGCCACGATCTCGAACTTGATCGGCGCGACCTTCTGCAAGTGCATCAGCACATCGAGCATGGTGTAGCTGTCCTTGCCACCGGACAGGCAGACCATGACCTTGTCGCCGTCTTCAATCATGTTGAAATCGGCAACCGCCTCACCGGCCTGTCGGCGAAGGCGCTTTTGCAGTTTGTTCTGGTTGACCGTGAGAGTGCCCATGACGCGAAATCCGTGAGGTGTGACGAAAGGCGGGCATTTTACGCAAAAAATCGACCCGTAGGAGCTGCCGAAGGCTGCGATCTTTTGATTTTGATCTTCGGTGGCGCTGAAATCACCAAAGATCAAAAGATCACAGCCTTCGGCAGCCCGTACAGACGCAACCGCGATTAGGCCTCGTGTTTACAGCGCGATTTGCTCTAAAGCCCCTGCTCCACCCATGGAAACTCCTCCCTATACTGCGACATAAGGTCGCTTACATATTTCAGACCTGTGACTTGCTTGGCCGCATTGGCCCGTAGGCGCTCCACTGGGGGGCGACGGTAAAGACAAGAGGAGTGACTGGCATGATCCATCACGTAGTGGGGCTCTTCACCCACCCTGACCAAGAATGGAAAGAAATCCGTGGCGACCAGGAGGAAAGCATCAGCCACATGTACCTGACCCATACGCTGATCCTGGCGGCCATCCCCGCCGTGTCTGCCTTCATAGGCACCACACAGGTCGGCTGGGTCATCGGCAATCGGCCTCCCGTGATGTTGACCGTAGAAAGCGCGATATGGATGACGGTCATGTCGTACCTGGCGATGCTCGGGGGTGTGGCGGTAATGGGCGCATTCATTCACTGGATGGCCCGCACCTACGACGCCAACCCAAGCCTCGCCCGCTGCATTGCGTTTGCAACCTACACCGCGACACCCTTGTTCATCGGCGGCCTCGCGGCCTTGTACCCGCACCTGTGGCTGGGGATGATCATCGGCACCGCAGCCATCTGCTACACGGTGTACTTGCTGTATGTGGGCTTACCGACGTTCATGAACATTCCATCTGACGAGGGCTTCCTGTTTTCAAGTTCGGTGCTCGCCGTAGGCCTGGTGGTGCTGGTCGCCATCATGGCGTTCACTGTGATTGTCTGGGGACTCGGCGTGGGGCCGGTCTACACCAACTAGCCGCTCATCACTGAAAATCAGAAATGCCGATAAAGGCCGCCGCGAGGCGGCCTTTTCATTCTTCAGCAACGAGAAAGCCCATGACCATTCGGCAACCTGGTGATTCGCAAGGCCCGAGGGTTGCGGCATACTCGACCGCTCTGGAGATCCATCAAGCATGCCCGAGCAACTCAATTCCCGCGTCGAAGACTGTTTCCAACTAGCCGAATCCTTTTTCAAACGACCTTTCAAACGCCCCGTGGTGAGCCTCAAGCTGCGCGGACAAAAAGCCGGTGTCGCGCATTTGCACGAGAACCTGCTGCGCTTCAACCCGCAGTTGTACCGGGAGAATACCGAGGATTTCCTCAAGCAGACCGTGGCCCATGAAGTCGCGCACCTGATCGCCCATCAGCTGTTTGGCGACCGCATCCAGCCCCATGGCGAAGAGTGGCAGTTGATCATGCGCGGCGTGTACGAACTGCCGCCCAACCGCTGCCACACCTATGACGTCAAACGCCGCAGCGTGACCCGTTACATCTACAAATGCCCGTGCGCCGACAGCGACTTCCCGTTCTCAGCCCAGCGCCACAGCCTGGTGCGGCAAGGACGGCGGTATCTGTGCCGGCGGTGCCGCAACACCTTGGTGTTCAGTGGGGAGATGCGGGTCGAGTAGCGAGATTTGCGATGGCTGTACTGGCCTCTTCGCGAGCAAGCCCGCTCCCACAGGGGACCTCCGGTATGGCATAGATCCAATGTGGGAGCGGGCTTGCCCGCGAAGAGGCCAGTACAAACACTAAAGAATCACTTTGTTACTCCGCAGCTCTTCAATTCGCTCAACGCTAAACCCCAACTCCCCCAACACCTGATCGGTATGCTGCCCCAGCGCCGCGCCGATATGCTTCGGCTCTGGCAAGCCCTCTGAAAACTTCAGCGGGCACGCCATCTGCGCCTGGCTTGAACCATCGTCCCGCGGCACATCGGCCACCAACTCCCGCGCCTGCAACTGCGGATGGCACAGCGCCTCTCCCAGGCTCAACACCGGCTCTACGCACGCATCCAGCTCAGCGAACAGCGCACGCAACTCGGCAAAATCATGCTTTTCGAATTCGACCCTCAGCGCGTCTTTCAGCTGTTTCTGATGCGCCGGTTGCGGTGACAGGCCGAGGCCAGCCAGTTCCTCCAGCCCCAACGCCGCGCACAACTGCTTCATGAACACCGGCTCCAGGCTGCCCACCGACAGCCAGCGCCCATCCCGGGAGCGGTAGTAATCGTAAAAGCTGCCGCCATTGAGCACCTGGTTTTCCGGCCCCGGCTCGACGCCACAGGCCAGATATCCCGCACCCGCCAGCGCATTCAGGCTGAACGCGCAGTCGGTCATGCTGACATCCAGGTGCTGACCCTGACCGGTCTGCTGCCGGGCGATGACCGCCGCCAGCAAGCCAATCACCCCGTGCAGCGAACCACCGGCGACATCCGCCACCTGCATGCCCAATGGCAGTGGCCCACTGTCGGCTCGGCCGGTGTAACTGGCCAGCCCGGACAAGGCCAGATAGTTGATGTCATGGCCGGCGCGGTCCTTGTAGGGGCCGGTCTGGCCGTAGCCGGTGATCGACACATAAATCAGTTTTGGGTTGATCGCCTTCAGGGCCTCATACCCCAGCCCCAGTCGCTCCATGACACCGGGGCGAAATTGTTCCAGCACGATGTCGTAGTCCTGCAACAGCTGCTTGATGACATCCAGCGCCTCAGGCTGCTTGAGGTCCAGGGCGAGGCTGCGTTTGTTGCGATTGAGGTAGGCATGACTGGCCGACACCCCTTGATCGTGGGGCGGCAACACCCGCAGCAGATCCAGGCGGGTGGGTGATTCGATGCGCAGCACTTCGGCGCCCATGTCCGCCAGCAGCAACGAGGCGAACGGCCCCGGCAGCAGCGTCGAGAAATCCAGAACCTTGAGTGATACCAATGGACCGAGCATGAACGTTCTCCGTTAACAATGCCTCCAGCCTAGGCAGCCAACGACATTGCAGCAATTACCTTATGTGCCACTTGCAGTGACCGTTACGCTCAAACGCCGGGCATGAAAAAACCCGCCGAAGCGGGTTTTTCATTACAACGAGGTTTACTTGGCGTTCGTCGGGGTTGCTCCTTCGACGTGGCCCAACACATCGTCTTTAGGCTCGTCGGCAATGCCGCGACCACCCGAGGCCAGCTCGGCCTGCAGCACATCGGTGTCCAGTTCCTTGACCCACTTGGCCACAACGATGGTCGCCACGGCGTTACCGATCAGGTTGGTCAGGGCACGGGCTTCGGACATGAAGCGGTCGATGCCGAGGATCAGCGCAAGGCCGGCAACCGGCAGGTGGCCAACAGCGGACAGGGTGGCTGCCAGTACAATGAAGCCCGAACCCGTCACACCGGCGGCGCCTTTGGAGGACAGCAACAACACCACCAGCAGGGTGATCTGGTGCGTGATGTCCATGTGCGTATCGGTGGCCTGGGCAATGAACACTGCGGCCATGGTCAGGTAGATGGCGGTACCGTCGAGGTTGAACGAGTAGCCGGTCGGGATCACCAGACCCACGACGGATTTCTGTGCGCCCAAACGCTCCATCTTGACCAGCATGCGTGGCAGTACCGATTCCGAAGAAGAAGTACCGAGCACGATCAGCAGTTCCTCACGGATGTAGCGGATCATCTTCAGCACGCTGAAGCCGTGCATGCGAGCGATGGAGCCCAGCACGATCAGGATGAACAGCAGGCAAGTGATGTAGAAGCACGCCATCAACTGACCCAACTGCACCAGCGAACCGACACCGTAGGCACCGATGGTGAACGCCATGGCACCGAAGGCACCGATCGGCGCGAGCTTCATGATCATGTTGATGATGTTGAACATCACGTGGGCGAAGCGATCGATGAAGTCCAGCAGCGGCTTGCCGTAGGCACCCAGGCGATGCAGGGCGAAACCGAAGATCACCGAGAACATCAACACCTGCAGGATGTCGCCGGTGGCGAAAGCGCCGACGATGGTGGCCGGGATCACGTTCAGCAGGAAGCCAACGACGCTCTGGTCAGCACCGGCTGCAACATAAGTGGCAATCTTGGAGGCATCGAGGGTGGCGACGTCGATGTGCATGCCATTGCCCGGCTGCACGATGTTGACCACGACCAGACCGACCAGCAGGGCGATGGTCGATACGATCTCGAAGTACAGCAGCGCATAGCCACCGGTCTTGCCGACCGACTTCATGTCCTGCATACCGGCGATGCCGCTGACAACGGTACAGAAGATGATCGGGGCGATGATCATTTTGATCAGCTTGATGAACCCGTCACCCAGTGGCTTCACGGCCACACCGAGCTGTGGGTAGAAGTGACCGAGGGCGATACCGATGACAATTGCAACGATCACCTGGAAATACAGGGATTTGTACAGTGGCTGACGAGTCGTCATTGCAAAGTTCCTCAAGGGTGCCCGGTGACAACATCCATCTGTTGCCCGCAACACCGCAATTGCGAACCCTCCTGCACTGGAGGGATTTGTTTTTTCGAGCTGCGCAACGGCAGGCATCTGCTCGTTGTATCGCAAGGCCCGTGCCACCTTCCGTAAAAACCCTGCAAGCCTTTTGATATCAGGGGTCGCAGCAAATTCCCTGTCACCAGACGGTTACATGCATGTGGCGGATTTCCGCCCTTCCACTAAAAGCCGTCCTGCAATTTGGCGGATATCCGCCCTGTTCATGCCCGCAGTGCGCAGCTACCATCCGTCGTTCAACGGTCAGGCCTGCTGCCATGCGTGAACGCACCATCGCCAGTCATTTCGCCCGCGCCGTTCTCGGCGGGGCGCGTCGACACGGCTACGACTATTCGAGACTGCTGCAACAACTGGGAATCAGCCCCGAGTTGCTGGACGAACCGCGGGCGCGCCTCGCTCCGGAGCAGTTCACCCAATTGATCAAGGCCTTATGGCTGGCACTGGACGACGAGTACCTGGGGTTCGGGCAAGCCCCGAGCAGACCGGGCAGCTTCGCGATGATGTGCCATGCCGTGATCCACTGCCGCAGCCTGGATAAGGCACTCAATCGCGGCTTATTGTTTTATAGCCTATTCCCCGGGACTCCGCGTTTGACCCTGACTCACGAGGACGAATGGGTCCGTCTGAGCCTGGACGACTCGCAGCTTTGGGACCCGGACCACTTTCTGACCGAGGCTTTGCTGGTGATCTGGCACCGTTTCGGCAGCTGGCTGATCGGCCAGCGCATTCGCCTGGAACAGGCCACGTTCAGCTACCCGCGTCCGGAACACGGCGCCGAGTACGACCTGCTGTTTTCCTGCCCGCTTGAGTTTTCACGCCCCCAGAGCAGCCTGTTGTTTCACAGCCGCTACCTGACCATGCCGTTGTTGCAGGACGAGCGCACCCTCAAGCATTTTCTTGAGCACTCCCCGGCAAACCTGCTTTCGCGTCCGGATGACGGCGACAGCCTGAGCAGCCGCTTGCGCCGCTTGCTGAGCCGGGACAGTTCTCGCTGGCCCGACCTGGAAGCCGTGGCCGCGCACTTGCACATCAGCCCGCAAACCTTGCGCCGGCATTTGCGTGAAGAGGGCACGAGCTTTCAGGAATTGAAGGACCAATTGCGCAGGGACATCGCGATTTACCACCTGAGCCGCGCCGACCTGTCGTTGCAACAGATCGCCGAGCAATTGGGGTTTTCCGAACCGTCGGCGTTTCACCGGGCGTTCAAGAAGTGGACCGGGCTGACACCGGGGGCCTATCGGGCGCAGGAGAGCTGAGGTTCAGTGCCCGTTTTTTCGGTGTGATCACCGGCCTCTTCGCGGGCAAGCCCGCTCCCACAATGGCCGACGTTGTTCACAAATCATCTGACTCACTCAAAACCCTGTGGGAGCGGGCTTGCCCGCGAAGAGGCCCGAAAGAGCACTATCAAACTCCCGGTTAAACCACCGGAAAATGAATCCGAAACGCCGCCCCGCCCATCGGTGAATCCCCCAAGGTCAGTTGGGCGCCGTAGCTCTCGATGATGTCCTTGACCACCGCCAGGCCGATGCCCTGCCCCGGATGCTGACGGTCCAGGCGCTCACCGCGCTCGAGAATCCGTGCGCGCTGATCCGGCGGTACACCGGGCCCGTCGTCCTCGACACACAACTCGGTGCCGCTGAGGGTTTCACGCACGCTGATACGTATTTCGCCGAGGCACAGGCGATAGGCGTTTTCCAGCAGATTACCCATCATTTCCAACAAAGCGCCCTGCTCGATCGGTACATGGCACGGGTCGGGCAGGTCGAACGCAACGTGCACGCGCTTGTCGCGATAGACCTTGTCCAGCGTGTCGCACAGACTTTTCAGCACCGGGTGCAAGTGCACCTGATGACGTACCAGACCACTCTTGCGCAGGCTGGCGCGCTGCAATTGATAGCTGATCTGCTGGCTCATGCGTTCGATCTGGGTTTGCAGCACCCAGGCCTGATCGCGATCCTCGGGACGCTGGGCCATGTCTTCACTGACGCCCTGCAACACCGCCAGCGGCGTTTTCAGGCTATGGGCCAGGTCATCGAGGGAATCACGATAGCGACTGCGCTGCTCACGTTCACTGTGCAGCAAACGGTTGAGGGAGCCGGTGAGGCGCAGCAATTCCCGGGGATGTTCCTCGCTGAGGCTTTCACGCGTACCACCTTCAATCTGGTCCAGCTCCTGGCTCAAGCGCCGCAATGCCTGCAAGCCCCAGGTCAGGCCGATCCACAGCAACGCCAGCAGTACCAGCAGTGCCGCCCCAAAACCCAGATAGAGATTTTCCCGCAGACCTTCGAGGGTCAGTTCGTACTCGCGAACCGGTTGCAGGGCCACGATGCTGAAGGCTGCACTTTTGCCGCCGAGCAACTTGACCTCGACGTCGTAGACGAAGAATTCCTGGCCATTGGCTTCGCGGATCCGCGCAAACTCGTTACCACGTCCGTCATAACGTGGCTTGTAATTGATGCGCTCTTCCCGGGTCGCCTTTGAGCGCCAGACCAGATGCCCTTCGCGGTCATAGATATAGCCGAGCAGTCGGCTGTCGGTGAGGTTGAAGCGCTCGTCGGGCAATTGCGCCGGCATTTGCAGGCTGTTGTTCTCCACGCGGGCGGCGGAGATCAACGTGGTCACGTCCGATGCCAGACGCTGCTCGATGGAGTCCTGCAACGCCAGGCTGAAGGCGCCCTGCATCGCCGGCAGCAACGCCAGCATGAACAACACCGCCAACAGCGTGGCGGCGAGCATCAAGCGAATGCGCAGCGAACGGATCAAGTGCAACGCTCATTGAACAGGTAGCCCAGGCCGCGCACGGTGTCGATCGGCTTGAAGCCGCCCGGCCCCTCCAGTTTGCGGCGCAGACGGCCGACCAGCACCTCGATCACATTCGGATCACGCTCGTCGTCATCCGGGTAGAGCTGTTCCATCAAGCGGTCCTTGGGCACCACTTGCTGATGGTGGCGCATCAGGTATTCGAGAATGCGGTACTCATACGCGGTCAGTGCCAGCGGCTGTTCGTCGAGGGACGCCTGCTTGCGATTGAGGTCCAGCAGCAAGGGACCGGCGACGATGGTCGACTGGGTGAAACCGCTGGAGCGGCGCAGCAAGGCATTCAGGCGAGCTTCCAGCTCTTCGAACTGGAACGGTTTGACCACGTAATCGTCGGCGCCGGCGGCCAGGCCTTCGACCTTGTCCTGCCAGTTGCCGCGCGCGGTGAGGATCAGGATCGGGAAGGTCTTGCCACCTGAACGCAACTGGCGAATCAGGTCGAGCCCGCTCATGCCCGGCAGACCGAGGTCGATCACCGCCAGGTCAAAGTTGAATTGCGCGGTCTGGTACAACGCCTCTTCGGCGTTGGCCACGGACTCGACCACGTGGCCGCTTTCCGTCAGGCGGGTTTTCAGGTGATGACGCAGCAACGCTTCATCTTCGACGACCAGCAGTTTCATAACACTCTCCCGGGCAAATCAACATCTCCAGAGGCGCAACGCCGCGCCTCAATAGCTAACATGGCAACGCCGGATCGTCACTCGGACCGATCCGGCGCAGGCCGCTCACGAAACGCTTGTCAGAAAGCGTAGTTGGCGGACAGGTAGGTCTGGGCGCTGCTGGTCAGGTCCAGCGAACCCTGCTTGCTGCCACCACGCTCACTCATCTCGGTGCTGGCGTTGCTGCGCAGGTAACGGTAACCCAGTTCAACCGAGGTGTTTTGCGAAACCTGTTGCAGCACACCCACCTGGCCACCAATGGCGTAGCCGATATCGCTGTCGCGACTGAAGCCTGGCGACTCCTGGGTCATTTTGGTCAGGCCCGCCGTGGCGCCGCCGAACAATTTGGTGCTGCCGCCCACCGGGTAGAACAGATCGTAGCTGCCCAGGAGGTTTTCCTGACGCAGTTTAATGCCGTTGTGCGAGCCCGACACGTTGTCGTAAGTGGCGTAGTAACGGCCCTGGCTATTCTGCTGGCCCAGACGCACACCCCAGGTGGTGTCCTTGCCGATTACACCGTCGGCGTTCGGGTGATTGAGGTTGTCGTTCAGGGCGTGGGATTTTTTGACCTTGTCGCTGGTCTGTCCAAGAGTAAGGCTGGCGAAGTTGTCGTCGGACGCGAAGGCTGCGGTGCTTGCGCCCATAACCGTGAATGCCAGAAGCAGTTTTTTGAATGCAGTCATTGGGGAGTTTCCTCATGTGCCGTTTGTTTTTTGGGTACGAGGCAAGGTTACGCACCGCGCCCTGAACTCCCCCTGAACGCACTCTGAACCTGGGCTGAACCACCCTTTCCCGAATGTTTCGACACGTTTCAACAGGAGTTCCGACCATGCGCATATTCTTCGCTGTTCTCCTGCTGGCCTTGAGCGGGCTCAGCCAGGCTGCCATCCAGACCCGGGAAATCCCCTACCAAAGCGCCGATGGCACAAAAATGATTGGCTACTTCGCCTACGATGACGCCCTCAAGGGTCCGCGCCCCGGGGTCGTGGTGGTGCATGAGTTCTGGGGCCTGAACGACTACGCCAAGCGCCGCGCCCGGGATCTCGCTGGCCTGGGCTACAGCGCCCTGGCCATCGACATGTACGGCGACGGCAAAAATACCGAGCACCCCAAGGACGCCATGGCCTTCATGCAAGCCGTGACAAAAGACAGTGCCGTGTCCAGCGCGAGGTTTCAGGCGGGGCTCGACCTGTTGAAAAAACAACCGCAGACCGATCCGCATAAAATCGCCGCCATCGGCTACTGCTTCGGCGGTGGCGTGGTGCTCAATGCCGCCAGACAGGGCGTGCCATTGGCAGGCGTGGTGAGTTTCCATGGCGCGTTGGCAACCAATACGCCGGCAACGCCAGGCAGCGTCAAGGCGAAGATTCTGGTGGAACACGGGGCGCTGGACAGCATCGTCACCCCGGAAAACATCACGGCTTTCAAAAGTGAGATGGACAAGGCCGGGGCCGACTACACATTTGTCAGCCTCGACGGCGCCAAGCATGGGTTCACCAATCCGGATGCCGATCGGTTGAGCCATGGCGAGCATGGCGGACCGGACATTGGTTACAACAAGGCCGCCGATGAAAAATCGTGGGCGGACATGCAGGCGTTCCTCAAAAAGATCTTTGGTTGAACCGGTAGACCGCTTCGCGAGCAGGCTCGCTCCCACAGGAATTGTGCAAGCGACACAAATCCACTGTGGGAGCGAGCCTGCTCGCGAAGGCGGCAATACCAATCTGAAGCTTTGCACTACCCAGACCCAATGCAACCCGGCAAAATGCCGACATGAATCCAGCACTGCCCGTCTGCTGCACCCCCCTCGATGACCACTGGCCGCTACCGTTCGTGCTGCCCGATACGGTCCTGTTGAGCACTCACTTCGATAGCGCCCGACTGGCCAGCGATGACTTTCAGCGCAGCGCAGTGGAGGTGCCGGCGAGCATTCAGCGCTCTGTCGCCAAACGGCAGGCGGAGTTTCTCGCCGGGCGGGTGTGCGCGCGGGCTGCGTTACAGCGCCTGGAAGGTTTGAGCGTCATTCCGGCCATTGGTGAAGACCGGGCACCGGTCTGGCCTGCTCATATCACGGGCTCGATCACCCATAGCACAGGCCGGGCCGCGGCGATTGTCGCGAACAAAAGCCATTGGCGCGGCCTGGGCATGGACCTGGAAAACCTGCTCAATGTCGAACGCGCCGAACGCCTGGCCGGGGAAATCCTCAACCCGCCGGAGCTACAACGCATGGCGGCCGGTACTCGCGAGCAACGGGCGTTACTGGTGACCCTGACGTTCTCGGTCAAGGAAAGCCTGTTCAAGGCACTCTATCCGATCGTTCAGCAACGGTTTTATTTCGAACACGCCGAAGTGCTGGAGTGGCGTGAGTCGGGTGAGGTGCGGCTGCGACTGCTCACGGATTTGTCCGGCGAATGGCGCAACGGCACCGAGCTGGATGCGCAGTTCGGGGTCAAGGATGGGCAGTTGTTGAGTCTGGTCAGTATCAAGGCCTGAGAGTTTTCGGTGCTTGGTATGGCCCCTTCGCGGGCAAGCCCGCTCCCACAGGTTTTGTGTCGTACACAAGTCAACTGCGGGAGCGGGCTTGCTCGCGAAAGCGGTTGAACATTCGCCGGAAGGCTCAACGCTTCTCCTGATTGCGCGGCCAGCTCAGGCTGAAACACGCCCCACCCAGACTCTTGCTCTTGCCGATCAACGCACGCCCGTCGTGCCAATGGATGATACGCCGCACGATCGACAACCCCAGCCCATGCCCGCCCGACGCACGGGTGCGACTGTCGTCCAGACGCAGGAACGGCGTAAAGATCTTCTCCCACGCCGACTCCGGCACCCCCGGCCCGTCGTCCTCGATATCCACTCGGCAGCGCTGTTGCCCCACCTGATAGCTGATGGTCACCCGTGATTGCGCATGGCGCATGGCATTGCTCACCAGGTTCTGGATCGCCCGGTGCAGATAACGCGGTTCGGCCTCGACCCAGGCATCGTCGTTATCGGCGGCCGACAGGCACAAACCCCGCTGTACCGTGACGTCGGCACGCAACGGCGCCAGTTCCTCAATCACCTGGTTGACCAAGGCATCCAGATCGATCCGCTGGAAATTCAGTGCCGGAGAACCCTGTTCGAGCCGCGCGTAGGTCAGCATCTCGTCCACCAGCCGGTCGAGATCCTCGATGTCGTTGTCCATGCCCTGGCAGTATTTTTCCAGGGCTTGCGGCGTGGTGGCCGACCCGATCATCTCCAGGCCAAAGCGCAGGCGCGCCACCGGCGTGCGCAACTCATGGG
The DNA here is from genome assembly GCF_003097365.1 of Pseudomonas sp. B1(2018). Lineage (NCBI taxonomy): Bacteria > Pseudomonadati > Pseudomonadota > Gammaproteobacteria > Pseudomonadales > Pseudomonadaceae > Pseudomonas > Pseudomonas sp. B1(2018). The sequence continues at coordinate 49,985 of NZ_PYUK01000003.1, read as the reverse complement.
ACACCGCGCGCACCAGTTCGCGCTGGATCGCCAACAACTGCTGCAAGTGCTCGGCCATGCCGTTGAACGCCGAAGCCAGCCGTCCCACCGAGTCCGCGCCACGCGCCGGCACGCGGGTTTCCAGGCTGCCCTGGGCAATGCGCGTGGCGGCGGCCTCCAGGCCACGCAAACGCCGCTCGAGCTGGCGCACCAACAGATAAACGATCAAACCGATCAGCGTCAGGCCCAGCGCGGCGATCAGCACCAGCCATTGCGGGGGATAAGGATTCATCTGATACAAAGGGCCGATTTCCAGGACCCACGGCGTGCCGACCATGCCGGCAAACACCCGGATCGAATCGCCCTCCTTGCCCAGCGCCATCACGGTGTCGCCCTCGGACACCCGGCGGCTCTGGTCTTCGTCCATGTCCGCCTCGTCAACCGTAACCAGGCGCAGGTCGAAGCCAAAGCCCTTGTCTTGCTTCAATTGCGCCAGCCGCATGGGCTGATCGGCTACAGGGGTGCGCACCAGCTCATCGGTCAACAGGTAAATGGTTGCCCGGGCCAGTTGCTCGCTGATCTGCTGCACTTCCCCGGTCAGCATCAACTGTTCTTTGTCGCTGACCAGCTTGTAGACCTTCGCCGCGTGCGGGCCGGTCTGTTCCACCAATGCCTGGCCGCGCAACACACGGGTGCGCTGGGTCAGGTCCAGGTCAGTTTCGACAAAGGTTTTCAGCGCCAGCGGAATGCCCAGCAACCGCTCCCACACCAGCAAGGCCCGATGGCGCTCGGTCTGGTTCATCGGTTGCAGGTTGTCGGCCATCAGCGAAAAGGTGCCGTGGGCCAGGCGCTCGCGGTATTGCTCGCTGCGCACCTGATTGAGCAGGTGCAACGCCAGCACACCGAGCACCGCCACCAGAATCAGCGCGGCACACATGCCGCCATAGATACGCAGGAAGATCGAGTTCACAGGGTCTGGTCTACGCAAGCCTCGGGAACAAACAGATAGCCTTTGCTGCGCACGGTCTTGATCAACCGTGGATGCTCCGGGTCATCGCCGATCTTGGGACGGATGCGCGAGATGCGCACATCGATGGAGCGGTCCTGACCGTCATAACCGATACCTCGCAGCGCAGTGAAGATCTCTTCCCGGGAGAGAATGCGCCCGGCATTGGCCACCAACAGCCAGAGCAAGTCGAATTCGGCGCTGGTCAGTTCGATGCCGTTGCCCTGCAACCAGGCTTCGCGCAAGGCGTTGTCGACGATCAGCGGGCCGAACTGCAGACGCCGTTGTTTTTCCGGGGCAACTTCAGGCGTTTCGCTACGGCGCAGCAGGGCCTGGATGCGCGCCAGCAGCAGGCGCGGGCGTACCGGTTTGCAGACGTAGTCGTCAGCCCCCAGGTCCAGGCCGAGAATCTGGTCGGTATCATCGGTGCGAGCGGTGAGCATCAGGATCGGGCCGTCATAACGGGCGCGGACCTTGCGGCAGATGCTCAAGCCATCTTCGCCGGGGAGCATCAGGTCGAGGATCACCAGGTCCGGTTGTTCCTTGATAATGCGGTTCGCGGCGAGAGCACCATTCCCTTCGATCGACACACGCAGGCCATTGGCTTCCAGGTAATCGCGGGTCAGTTCGGCCAGTCGCTGGTCGTCCTCCACAATCAATACCTGCCAGGCTTCTTGCTCCACGGGTGACCTCTGCTTGCCAAAAACACTAATAAGGAAGGATCCGCCCGTTTTTTTGTAATGATTCGGGGGGACAAATATGTATACACGCTGGGCCGAATGTATAAACGCCGCTCGTCGAGAACACAAGCGGGTAAATGCGTTCGGACAACGCGGTTTTTTGTGATAGGGTTCGCGCCCTTAAAAATCTGATAAGCCATTTTCGCCAGGTCAAAATCACTGAAAATAGCTTCAATCCAGCTACGTCGCGGCCTACACGCCGCTTCCCCCTTTCACACACAATATACGCACAGGTTTATCCACAGGCAGCACGTTGCATTCGCCCCCCAAAACGCATTATCTTGTAGCCCGCGCGTTGCAAAATACCTACATGTAGGGTTTTACGCTGAAAACCAAACACAAACCGGACAGCAATTTCAAGCGCTTTTCATGCGTCTTTTTCGGTTGAACCAAACGTATTTTTCGAAGACCAAACCGCGCGTGCGGATGGCTACTGTATTTCGACCCAAAGTGGTGAAAACGGTACGGGTGTTGCAGTCATAACTGACATCTGGAAAGGAATGCGGTATCGAGCACCGGCTCGCACCAAAACTTCGGCACGGACGGCCTCATTAGCCTTTTTCCTACTGTCCCGAAGTTGTTATGCCCGACGCCATGTCGGTTGTAGTGCTTCAGGACGGAACGGTGGGCACCGTGATGGTGCCCAAACAAACATAGAGAATGTGGAGACACTCCCCCATGCAAACCGACACAACTCGCGAGAACCCGCAGGGCACCTTGCCGCAGGCCGCTGATTCGAATTCGGATCTGTCCGCCACCGCGCCTGGCCAACTGCGCGTGATCAAGCGTAATGGCACTGTCGTTCCTTACACCGATGACAAGATCACCGTCGCTATCACCAAAGCGTTTCTCGCAGTTGAAGGCGGCACCGCTGCTGCCTCGTCGCGAATCCATGACACCGTTGCCCGCCTGACCGAACAGGTCACCGCGACCTTCAAGCGTCGCATGCCATCGGGCGGCACCATCCACATCGAAGAAATCCAGGACCAGGTCGAACTGGCCCTGATGCGTGCCGGCGAGCAGAAAGTCGCTCGCGACTACGTGATCTACCGCGACGGTCGTTCGAAAGAACGCGCTGCCCACGCCCCGGCCGAAGCTGCGGTCAACGCACACCCGTCGATCCGCATCACCCGCGCTGACGGCACTTTCGCGCCGCTGGACATGGGCCGCCTGAACACCATCGTCACCGAAGCGTGCGAAGGCCTGGAAGAAGTCGACGGCGACCTGATCCAGCGCGAAACCCTGAAGAACCTGTACGACGGCGTGGCCCTGACCGACGTCAACACCGCCCTGGTGATGACTGCCCGTACCCTGGTTGAACGCGAGCCGAACTACTCGTTCGTGACCGCCCGCCTGCTGATGGACACCCTGCGTGCCGAAGGCCTGGGCTTCCTCGGCGTCGCCGAAAGCGCCACCCACCACGAGATGGTCGACCTGTACGCCAAGGCGCTGCCGGCCTACATCGCCAAGGGTATCGAATACGAGCTGCTGAACCCTGAGCTGGCCTCCTTCGACCTGGAAAAACTGGGCAAGGCGATCAACCACGAGCGCGACCAGCAATTCACCTACCTGGGCCTGCAAACCCTGTACGACCGTTACTTCATCCACAAGGATGGCGTGCGTTTCGAACTGCCGCAGATCTTCTTCATGCGCGTGGCCATGGGCCTGGCGATCGAAGAGAAAGACCGCGAAGCCCGTGCCATCGAGTTCTACAACCTGTTGTCGTCCTTCGACTACATGGCTTCGACCCCGACCCTGTTCAACGCCGGCACCCTGCGTCCACAGCTGTCGAGCTGCTACCTGACCACCGTGCCGGATGACCTGTCGGGCATCTACCACGCGATCCACGACAACGCCATGCTGTCGAAATTCGCAGGCGGCCTGGGCAACGACTGGACGCCGGTTCGTGCGCTGGGTTCGTACATCAAGGGCACCAACGGCAAGTCCCAGGGCGTGGTTCCGTTCCTCAAAGTAGTGAACGACACCGCCGTAGCCGTTAACCAGGGTGGCAAGCGCAAAGGCGCTGTGTGTGCCTACCTGGAAACCTGGCACATGGACATCGAAGAGTTCATCGAGCTGCGCAAGAACACCGGTGATGACCGTCGTCGTACCCACGACATGAACACCGCCAACTGGATCCCTGACCTGTTCATGAAGCGTGTCTTCGATGACGGCAAGTGGACCCTGTTCTCGCCGTCCGAAGTGCCGGACCTGCACGACCTGACCGGCAAGGCCTTCGAAGAGCGCTACGAGTACTACGAAGCCCTCACCGAGTACCCGGGCAAGGTCAAGCTGTTCAAGACCATCCAGGCCAAAGACCTGTGGCGCAAGATGCTGTCGATGCTGTTCGAAACCGGCCACCCATGGCTGACCTTCAAGGACCCGTGCAACCTGCGCAGCCCGCAGCAGCACGTCGGCGTGGTCCACAGCTCGAACCTGTGCACCGAGATCACCTTGAACACCAACAAGGACGAGATCGCCGTTTGCAACCTGGGCTCGATCAACCTGCCGAATCACATCGTCGACGGCAAGCTGGACACCGCCAAGCTGCAACGCACCGTGAACACTGCCGTGCGCATGCTCGACAACGTGATCGACATCAACTACTACTCGGTGCCGCAAGCGAAGAACTCCAACTTCAAGCACCGTCCGGTCGGACTGGGCATCATGGGCTTCCAGGACGCCTTGTACCTGCAGCACATCCCGTACGGTTCGGACGCAGCCGTCGAGTTCGCCGACAAGTCGATGGAAGCGGTCAGCTACTACGCGATCCAGGCTTCCTGCGACCTGGCTGACGAGCGCGGCTCGTATGAGACGTTCCAGGGTTCGCTGTGGTCCAAAGGCATCCTGCCGCTGGATTCGCAACAGATCCTGATCGAGGCCCGTGGCCAGAAGTACATCGATGTCGACCTGAACGAAACCCTGGACTGGGCACCGGTTCGCGCCCGTGTACAGAAAGGCATTCGTAACTCCAACATCATGGCCATCGCACCGACCGCGACCATCGCCAACATCACCGGCGTATCGCAGTCGATCGAACCGACCTACCAGAACCTGTATGTGAAATCGAACCTGTCGGGCGAATTCACCGTGATCAACCCGTACCTGGTTCGCGACCTCAAGGCTCGCGGTCTGTGGGACTCGGTCATGATCAACGACCTGAAGTACTACGACGGTTCGGTGCAGCAGATCGAGCGTATCCCGCAAGAACTCAAAGAGCTCTATGCGACCGCCTTCGAAGTGGACACCAAGTGGATCGTCGACGCGGCCAGCCGTCGTCAGAAGTGGATCGACCAGGCTCAATCGCTGAACCTGTACATCGCCGGCGCTTCGGGCAAGAAGCTGGACGTGACCTACCGCATGGCTTGGTACCGTGGCCTGAAAACCACTTACTACCTCCGTGCCCTGGCCGCAACCAGCACCGAGAAGTCGACCATCAACACCGGCAAGCTGAACGCTGTTTCCAGCGGCGGCAACCACGGTGAAGATTCGGTCCTGGCAGCGCCTGCCGGCCCTGCTCCAGTGCCGAAGGCTTGCGCCATCGACGAGCCGGATTGCGAAGCTTGCCAATAAGCTGAGCTGGTAAGCACTGAAAGGTGCTGACTCGAAACCCCCGATGAGCCTCTGGTTTATCGGGGGTTTTTCTTTTGCCCGTGAAAAAGATCGCAGCCTCGCTTCGCTCGACAGCTCCTACATTGAAATGCGATTCCTGTAGGAGCTGTCGAGCGAAGCGAGGCTGCGATCTTTTGATCTGTATCTTGCACTCACAAAAAAGCCCCTCTCTCGAGGGGCTTTTTATGCAGCACTTTCCAGCATCAGGTCATCTGAATGATGGTCTGCATGATGGTGCTCTGAGTCGAGATGGTCTTGGCGTTCGCCTGGTAGTTGCTCTGCGCCTTGATCAGGTCGACCAGTTCGTTGGTCAGGTTGACGTTGGACTCTTCCAGGGAGTTGGAAACGATCGAACCCAGGGTGCCAGTCTGCGGCGCATCGTAGCCCGGGATGCCCGACGTGTAGGTTTCTTTCCAGCTTGTGCCGCCTACCGGCTGCAGGCCTTGCTCGTTGGTGAAGCTGGCCAGGGAAATCTGGCCGATCGGCTTGGTCTGGTTGTTGCTGAAGTTGGCCAGCAGCACACCGCTGCCATCAATGGTCAGGTTGGTGATCTGGCCGGTGGCGTAGCCGTTCTGCGCAGGAATCGAACGCGCAGTGTCGGCGTTGAACTGCGTGGTGTTGCTCATGGAAGTGGTCACACCTGCCGGATCGGCGGCGGCGCCGTTGGCTGCCCATACACCGTTGGTCACTTTGCCTGGAACCCAGTTGGTGATCTTCAGATCCGGGCTGACGACAGGCGGAGTACCTGGAGTGGTAACCGAAACCAGCTTGCCACTCGAATCGAAAGCCATGGTCGAAGGGATCGGAGCCGTCACGGCAGGATCACTGCCATCCGGGTTGCGACCATCGATCAGGGTGTAGGTATCCCAGGTGTTCGGACCCGTCTTGACCATGTACTGGTCCATGGGGTGCTGGTTACCCTGCGTATCGAAAACCGGGGTAGTGAACTGCTTGGTGTAAGTGGCGGGCTTGCTCGGATCGAACTTGTTGGTCGCCACCGTCTGATCGATCACCGGCGCCGTGGAGTTCAGGTTGATCGTCGACGAAACGGTGTTGGTGGCCTTCGGCGCCAGGTTGGAGGTATCGATTCGCAGGTCGGTCAACACGCCGTTGAGAATCTTGCCATTGGCATCCACACCGTAACCCTGCAATCGGGCCGTGCCGTCGCTGTTGGTGACGTAGCCTTCCTTGTCGGTCTTGAACGTACCGGCACGGGTGTAGGTCAGCGAACCGTTGTTGTTCAGGACGAAAAAGCCGTTGCCCTGGATACCCATGTCGAGCACGTTGCCGGTGTTGCTCACGTCACCCTGGGTGAACTGCTGGGAAACGTTGGCCAGGCGCACGCCGTTGCCGATGGTCTTGCTGCCGGTGCCCAGGCGGGTCGCCGAGTACACGTCTTCGAATTCTGCACGGGACGATTTGAAACCCGTGGTCGCGACGTTGGCGATGTTGTTGCCGGTAACGTCGAGTTGTTTGTTGGATGCAAAGAGACCGCTAAGACCGATATTGAAAGACATATTTCACTCCTTTGTGCCGGGTTAGTCGGCTTTACATACCAATGGTTTGTACTTTGGACAGGGCAACGCTGCCCAGCCCGGCCAGATTGAGCATCAACTCACCGCCGGTCTGGCTGATGGTCACGCTGTTGACGGTCGCGGGCAGGTTGGTGATCAACGCGACGGACTTGCCATCAATCTCGGTCGTGGCGCCGAAGGTGTAGGTGCCCGCAGGTACCGTCTCACCCGCATCGTTCTTGCCGTCCCAGATGAAGCTGGCGTTGCCGGCCTTCTGCGAACCGAGGTCGATGGTGCGCACGGTCTTGCCGGTTGAGTCGGTGATCTTCAGGGTGGCGGACGCCACCGAAGACGGCACCACCACCGTACCGCTCAGGCTCTTGGTGGTATCGACCACAGCCTTGTCGCCCGGCGCGATGACCGAACGGCCCACCAGCGACGACGCCTGCAAGGCCTGGGACGAGTTGTAGTTGCTGGCCAGGCCGCTCACGGTGTCGTTGAGCGTGGTGATGCCTTCCAGGCTGCTGAACTGCGCCAGCTGGGCCACGAACGCACCGTTGTCCTGAGGCTCCAGCGGGTTCTGGTTTTTCAGCTGGGTCACCAGCAACTGCAGGAACGCATCCTTGCCCAGGGCCTTGTTGCCCGAGGCGCTGCCGGCTGCCGAGGCGAGGCCGTCAGTCGTGGTGTTGGTCTTGATCGAAGAGTTGGCCAGGATGTCGTTGAGGCTCAAACCGCTGGTGGAATCGGTAACACTCATCTGAGTCGCCCCTTATCACTGACCGAGGGTCAGCACTTTCTGCATCATGGTTTTGGCGGTGTTCATCATTTCGGCGTTGGTCTGGAACGAACGGCTCGCGGAAATCATGTCAGCCATCTCTTCAACCACGTTGACGTTCGGGTAGTAGACATAGCCCTTGGCATCGGCGGCCGGATGGTTCGGCTCGTAGCGCGCTTCGAGATTGCTCTGGTCTTCGACCACACCCAGCACCTGCACGCCTTGGCCGGCGGCGTCCTGGCTCTGGAACAGCGAGTCGCTGCCGCCGCTCTGGCCACCCTGGAACATGGTGGCGAATACCGGGTGACGCGCGCGGTAGGTCTGGTCGATGCTCGACGAGACGGTCTCGGCGTTGGCGATGTTCGAGGCAACGGTGTTCAAACGCGTGGTCTGCGCACTCATGCCGCTACCGGCAATGTTGAAAACACTGGATAGAGACATGGCTTACTCTCCGCGCAGGGCTGACACCAGCCCTTTGAATTTGCTGTTGAGCAGGGTGAAGCTGGCCTGGAAGCCGATCGCGTTTTCCGCGTAGTTCGACTGTTCCAGCTGAGCGTCCACGGTGTTCTGGTCGATCGACGGTTGCATCGGCGTGCGATACAGCAACGACTCGTCGCCATTGCCCAGGCCTTCCGCTTCGATATGACGGCTGTTGGTCATGTTCAAGGCGAAGGTGCCGCTTTTGGTTTTCTCGTTCTGCTCGGCGAGCACTTTCGAGAAGTCCAGGTCCCGAGCCTTGTAGTTCGGGGTATCGGCGTTGGCGATGTTATTGGCCAGGACTTCGGCACGCTGGGCGCGGAAGCCCAGGGCTTGTTCGTGGATACCGAGCGCTTTATCGAAGCTGATGCTCATGTCGGGAAACCTTCGGGTGACCTGATTTTTCGTAGGATCAACTTAGCAAGCCCCATGCCAATTCAAAACCCCCCGGAAACCGGGGCTTTGCCGGACATGGCAACGCGGCAATGCCAGAAAAGCGGCAACGGTTTTCCGCCGCCTGCCGCTTTTCTGCCGCTTTCCCGAGTTCCGCACTGCCCCCTCCTGAATCGGGCACCGTCCCTTACTGGATCGAACGCCGCCCCCTGTAGGAGCTGCCGAAGGCTGCGATCTTTTGATCTTAAAAAACAAGATCAAAAGATCGCAGCCTTCGGCAGCTCCTACCTGATGCAAAAGCGGCGCGCATAAAAAAGGAGTCCCTGAGGACTCCCGTTTTTATACGTGCCGCTTTTGCATCATTTCGCCTGGTAAATGATCCCCGGGCTGCACTGGACCATCTGGTAATGATCCGGCAAACCGTTCAACGCTTCGGAAGCACCGAGGAACAGGTAACCCCCCGGCTTCAACGTGCTGTGGATGCGCAACAGGATGTCCTTCTTCACCTCGGCGGAGAAGTAGATCAGCACGTTGCGGCAGAACACGATGTCGAACTTGCCGAGGCTCGCGTAACTGTCCAGCAGGTTGAAGGAACGGAATTCCACCCGGCTCTTGATCGGCGCCTTGATCGCCCAGCGCCCCGGCCCTTTCGGGTCGAAATAACGCTGCAGGCGCTCGGGCGACAGACCGCGGCCGATGGCCAGGCTGTCGTACTCGCCGGTCTTGCAGTTGTTCAGCATGGTGCCGGACAGGTCGGTGGCAACGATCTGTACGCCCATCCTCAACTGGCCCATATTGACCCGTTCGAACTCGTCGATGGACATCGACAGCGAATACGGTTCCTGGCCCGACGAGCACGCCGCCGACCAGATACGCAGGCGCTGGCCGGGGCTGGCCTTGATCGCTTCGGGCAGGACCTTGTTCTTCAAGACTTCAAACGGGTAGGTATCACGAAACCACAGGGTTTCGTTGGTGGTCATGGCATCCACCACCTGCTCGCGCAAACCGCTGCGCGGCTGGGTCTGCATGCGCTGAACCAGCTCACCCAAAGACTTGATGCCTTGCTGTTCCATCAGTTTGTTGAGACGGCTGGAGACCAGGTATTGCTTGTTTTCACCGAGCAAAATGCCACAGGCTTTTTCCAGGAATACCCGGAACTGTTCGAAATCCAAATTACCCGTAGACAATGATGCCGCCTCTTAAATCGTGTTGACTGCCAGGGGCGCAGGCCCCTAGCTGATATCTGCTGCTTTGATCCGGTCGACTACCCGGGATGCCAGGTCATCAGGACGGAATTTGGCCAGGAAGTCATCGGCACCGACCTTCTTGACCATCGCCTGATTGAATACCCCCGACAACGAAGTATGCAGGATGATATGAAGCTTTTGCATGCGCGGGTCGTTGCGGATTTCCGCCGTCAGGGTGTACCCGTCCATCTCCGGCATCTCGATGTCGGAGATCATCATCAGGAACTCTTCTTCCGGCTTCTTGCCCTCGTCGACCAGTTTGCGCAGGTAATCCAGCGCTTGCCGACCATCGTTCAACGCCACCACTTCGACGCCGACCGTTTGCAGGCAACGCGTGACCTGCTTGCGCGCCACCGAGGAGTCGTCGACCGTCAGCACACGCAACGAAAGCGCCTTGTGCTGGGTTTCGACATCCACCACGCCGACAGAAATCGCTTCCGGCGTCGGTGCCACTTCCGCGAGCACCTTCTCGACATCGATGATTTCGACCAACTGATTGTCGACCCGCGTCACCGCCGTCAGGTAGTGATCGCGCCCGGTGCCCTTGGGTGGCGGATGGATCTCCTCCCAGTTCATGTTGACGATGCGCTCCACCGAGCGCACCAGGAAACCCTGGGTCTTGGTGTTGTACTCCGTGATGATCACGAACGGATTGTTCTTGTCCTTCAACGCACCGGAGCCGGTCGCCATTGCCAGATCAAGGATCGGAATGGTCGCCCCCCGGATGTTCGCCACGCCGCACACGACAGGACTGGACTTGGGCATCAACGTCAGTTGGGGGCATTGCAGCACCTCCCGAACCTTGAAAACGTTGATCCCGTACAGCTGCTGGCCGTCGAGACGGAACAACAACAGCTCAAGGCGATTCTGCCCCACCAGTTGCGTGCGCTGGTTTACCGAATCCATTACACCAGCCATGCCCAGACTCCTACACCAACGCCAAGTGTTGTTGCGACGCGCCTTCATCACTAAACGGCACGGCGCTTGCTTTTTTAATCGTTATGAACACAGAACCGACATTTTTCCGACGCCTGACCACACCCTACCGCAAATTACTCGGCGTGCTGGCGGCTGTTTGCCTGTTCAACGCTGGCAGCCCTGCCCTTGCTGACGCGGTTACCTTGCCTGACATGCTTATCGGCGTCACTCAGGGCTTTCTTGAATTCACCGTAGAAGACTATCTGGCAACCAGTCAAACGGAAGGTCGCTACGAGATCCAGGTCAACCCGCTCGACCCGCGCATGCACATGCCCATGTGCGACAAGGAATTGACAGCAACGCTCGAGACTCCAAAGCCGCTGGGACGGGTCACGGTCAAGGTCCGCTGCGAGGGCGCCTCCCCCTGGACTGTCTTCGTACCCGCTCAAGTCCGCCTGTTTCGCGATGTCGTGACCAGCGCCCGGCCACTGCGCCGTGCCGCCATTGTCGAGCCTGAAGATGTGGTGCTGCGCGAGCGCGATATCAGCCTGATCAGCCAGGGCTACCTGACGTCCCTCGACCAGGCGATCGGGCAGCGATTGACCCGACCAATGGTCACCGACCAGGTAATTACCCTGGTACATATCGAACAGGCAGAGGTGATCCGCAAGGGGGATCAGGTGGTGATTACCGCCCGCAGCGGTACGCTCAGCGTGCGCATGCCCGGCGAAGCCCTGTCGAACGGCAGCCTGAGCGAACAGATCCGGGTGAAAAACCTCAACTCCCAGCGGGTCATCAAGGCGCAGGTGATGGCGCCGGGGCAGGTGGAAGTGTCCATGTAAGGCGCTCGGTTCATCGGAATGTGGCGCTCGTCGCGGCTGTTCCCTAGACTGTGCTCCATGCAGGGCAAGCGCTGACGCGCGCGAGGTTCATTGATAAATGAGCCTAAAGTTTTCCAGGGAATGGCCGAAACCATGGCAAGCGTCCAAATTCCCAGAGGTTTTTTTTATCATGGTCATCGATTTCAGCCGTTTGAACAGCTCCTCGTCCCTGACGGGCAGTACACGTACCAGCGCCAGCAAGGAAAGCGCCGAAGCCGGCAAAACCGCGCCGCTGGAATCCGCGGCCGAACAGGCCGGTACCGTCAACAGCGGGGAATCGGTACATATCAGCAATGAGGCTCAACAGTTGCAGAAGGTCACTGACACGCTGCGCGATCAGCCTGCCGTCGACAAAGCCCGCGTGGCCGAGTTGAAAGCAGCGATTGCCGATGGCAGCTATAAAGTCGACAGCAACCGTGTAGCCAGCAAACTGCTCAACTTCGAAGCCCAGCGCTAGGCCACCGCCGGCGCCAGGCTTTTGGACGCTTAAAACCCAAGGCCAGCCATGCACGACACTCAGCTACTGCAACTGATCACCGACGACTTTGCTCCAGCGAAACACCTGCTGGAATTGCTGCAGACCGAATCCCTCGCCTTGCATGGCCGTGACATGCCATTGCTCGAGGGCATCCTGGCGCAGAAACAGGCATTGGTCGTCTTGCTCGAACAGCATGGGCGCAAGCGCAGTGAAATTCTCGCCAGCCTCAACCTGCCGACCAACCGCGGCGGGCTGGAGCAACTGGCCAGCCAGTCGAGCATTGGCGACCAGTTGCTGGCGCAAAGTGACGTGCTGAGCGATCTCCTGGTCCAGTGCCAGGCCAGCAATGCCAGCAACGGTCAATCGATCCTCACTCAGCAGGCCGCTACGGCCACCCAGCTGAGAATTCTCAACGGTGGTGAAACCCCGGCGCTTTACGATGCCAGCGGAACATTCTCCAAGCTTGCTAAGCCGCGCCCGCTCAGTCAGGCTTAGGCCGCTTGATGCGCCCGCTCTATCCAAGACGCGAAAGATGCTGGCAAAATGCTGGCTAGTCGTAGTCAAATTTTGTCTGGAGATTGATTAACCGTGTCCAATGCCTTATCCGTGGATGATGCTCCGCAGCCCCCCAAGGTGCTCTCCACGCCCTTGGAAATCTCCAGCAATCTGCGCCAGCTGCTCGAAAGCCATGACCCGCTGATCATCACGTTCCACGAGCGCAGCCAGCGCTTCCAGAGCTATCTGGTGGAACTGGACCGTGACAGCAACATGATTGCCCTGGACGAAATGATCCCTCGCGATGGCGAGCGCTACCTGATGGCGGGCGAACCCTTCAGGGTCGAAGGCTTCCACGAAGGTGTGCGCATTGCCTGGGAAAGCAACGGCCAATTGAACATCGACGAATCCGGTGGCAGCCGCTGCTATCGCGGCACCCTGCCCGATGAAGTGGTGTACCACCAGCGCCGCAATGCGTTCCGCGCGGCCTTGAAACTGGCCCAACTGGTCAACGTCAATCTCGACGGCGAAAAGCTCAAGGCCCCCATCAGCGGCAAGCTGCTGGATATTTCCGCTACCGGCTGCAAACTGCGTTTCGATGGCGACATCACGGGCAGCCTGCAACTGGGTCAGGTGTACGACCGCTTCAACGCCGACTTGCCCTTTGGCAAGATGACGGCGCCGGTCGAGTTGCGTTATCTGCACTTCGAAGAAAAGATCTCCACCACCTTCGCCGGCGTTCGTTTCCACAACATGAGCGGACTGGTGCAGCGTCAGGTCGAACGCTTCGTCTACCAGTTGCAGCGTGAAGCGCGCCGCTTCGACAAAGACGACATCTGATAGAACCTCCACAAAAAACGGGCAGTCCCTTGCGGTGACTGCCCGTTTTTTTTATGCCCCGGCTTTAAGGCCTGGCCTCGCTGAAGTTAGGGTCCCGCCCTGTATCAGGGTCTTGCGGCGGCTGATCGGTTTCAGTTTCGGTGACAGGTTCTGGCTCAGGCTCTGGCCCGGCACTCACCGGAGTGTGCATCTGATCCTGCACCACCTGCTCATCGACACGCGGGTCGAGGCAGGCCACCAGTGGCGAACTCGTCATATTGTCCGGCATGGCCACGTGATGCAGCGGTGCGTCGTCGACCTGATGCAGGTTGGTCACCGCTTTCGGGCGAATCCGCCACACCAGCACCAACGCAAAGAAACTGAAGAACGCATAGAGCATCTGGCTGCCAAACAGCTTCATCAGCACACCGGCCACCAGTGGTCCGATACTCGCACCCACGCCATAGGTCACCAGCAACATTGCCGTCAGGGACACCCGGCGATCGCCTTCGACGTGGTCATTGGAGAACGCCACCGCCAACGGATACAGACAGAACTGCACTAGCGAGCAGAGGAAGCCGGCGATGAACAATACCTCCAGCGGCACCTGCGGCATGATCGCCAGCGGCAGGGCAGCCAGTGCCAGGCTGAAGGCGAAACTGCGGATCAGCACGGCCCGATCGTAGCGGTCGGACAACCAGCCCAACGGCCACTGCACCAGCAGCCCGGCAAAAATGCAGCTACCCATGAACAGACCGACCTGCTCCGTGGACAACCCTTGCTGCGAGGCATACAGCGGCGCCAGACCGTAGAACGAACCGACAATCAGGCCCGCCCCGAGCACCGTACTCAATGATTGCGGGACACGCTTGATAAAGAACCGTGGCTCCATCGGCGCAGGATGCAAGGGTGCAGGGTGAATCCGCCGGGTCAGGGCCACAGGCACCAGGCACAGGGCAAAACACAGGGCGACCAGCATCAGCAGTTCCAGCCCCAGCGCCGGGTGCATGACCAGTATCAGTTGCCCCAGCACCAGGCCCAGGTACGAAGCGATCATGTAACCGCTGAACACCATGCCGCGCTGATTGGCATCGGCCTGCTCATTGAGCCAGCTCTCGATCACCATGTACTGGCACATCATGCCCAGACCCACTATGACCCGCAGGAACAGCCAGGCCGGCAGCCAATCGACCAGGCCATGGCCCAGCACCGCCGCGCCGACGATCCCGGCACAGGCCGAGTAGGCCCGGATATGCCCGACCCGGGCAATCAAGCGGTGACCGATCTTGCCCCCCAGCACCAGGCCGAAATAGTTGGCGGCCATCAACGCACCGACCCACAGGCTGTCGACATGGTCGGCCGCCAGGCGCAAGCCCAGGTAAGTACTCAACAGGCCCGAGCCGATCAACATCATCAGCGAGGCGAAATACAGTGCTCGAAAGGATTTCCAGATTTGGCGCATCGGCGTTCCGAGCGGCTCCTTGCAGTGAGAATCGGCTATCGCTAAACGATAGCCGGATGTCGACAGATCGTCAGGCCTGGGCGGCTAAAACACGTCGTTCCCAGGGCGTAATTTCATCATGGAAACTGCTCAGCTCCAGGGTCTTCGAAGCGATGTAGCCTTCGATGAATTCCGTGCCGAACAGTTCCTTGGCCAACTGGCTACGTTTCAGACGCTCAAGAGCCGCATGCAAGGTACACGGCAATGAAAGATTGTCCGGAACTTCGAATTCACCCTGGATCGGTGCGCTCGGCTCCAATGCGTTCTCGATGCCATGCAACCCTGCCGCCAGGCTTGCGGCAATCGCCAGATACGGGTTGGCATCGGCGCCGGGCAAACGATTTTCGACCCGTCGAGCCACTGGCAAACTGGCCGGGATACGCAGGCCGGCTGCCCGGTTGTCGTGGGACCAGCAGGCATTGTTCGGTGAAGCGTAAGGGTGGCACAAGCGCTGATAGGAGTTCACGTTCGGCGCAAACAATGCGGTGAAGTCGGCCATGCACACTTGCTGGCCGGCAATGAAATGGCGGAAGGTGGCCGTCTCCTGCCCCGCCTCGTCACTGAACACGTTACGCCCCGAATCGATCTCGACCACGCTCTGGTGAATATGCATCGAACTGCCCGGCGTATGCGCCAAGGGCTTGGCCATGCAGACCACGCTCAGGCCGTGCTTGAGAGCCACTTCCTTGAGCAGGTGCTTGAACAGGAACGTCTGGTCGGCCAGCAGCAATGGATCGCCATGCAGCAGGTTGATCTCGAACTGGCTGACGCCCATCTCGTGCATGAAGGTATCGCGAGGCAATCCCAGCGCCGCCATGCACGCGTAGACTTCATTGAAGAACGGCCGCAAGCCGTTGTTGGAGCTGACGCTGAACGCCGACTGACCGTCCTCGCGGCGACCGTCCTGCCCCACCGGTGGCTGGAACGATTGAGTCGGGTCGGTGTTAGGCGCAAAAACGAAGAACTCAAGCTCGGTCGCCACCACAGGCGCCAGGCCGCGGGCCGCGTAACGGGCAATCACCGTCTTGAGCTGGCCACGGGTCGACAGGTTGGAGCTGGTGGTAGTGCCCAGTTCGTTCGCGTCGCAAATGGCGAAAGCGCGCGGTGGACTGCTCCAGGGCAAGCGGTGGATTTGTGCAGGGTCCGGAATCAGCGCCAGGTCGCCATCATCGCTGCCATAAAACCGCGCCGGCGGGTATCCGCCCATGATGCATTGCAGCAGCACACCCCGCGCCAGCTGCAAACGTCGACCGTCGAGAAACCCCTCGGAGGTCATCACTTTGCCCCGTGGAACGCCATTCAAATCCGGCGTGACACATTCAACTTCATCAATGCCCGTCAATCGCTGCGCGAGTGAACTCAGGCCAACGGTCGTCATGACGCTATCCTTGTTATTGTGCGGGCCGCGAACGGCGACCGTACAAAATAGGCTCCGCGTGTTCGGAATTTCAAGCAGCCCACATCAATAAAGACACAAAACCCCGTAGGAGCTGCCGAAGGCTGCGATCTTTTGACTTCCAGGATCAAAAGATCGCTGCCTTCGGCAGCTCCTGCGAGAAACAATCATGGAAGGAAAAGTCTGAAGACCCCACCGCCCAACGGACCGCCATTGCTGATCTCGGTGTGCCCGCCCACGCCGTTGCGTTGATGCAGTGCGGCAATTCGTCCGGCAAAGTACAGGCCCAGGCCGGTGCTGCCAGTGCTTTGATTGATGCCCTGCGCGTAATCGGCCTGACGCTCGATCATCGGCGCCGGATAGCCCTCGCCATCGTCATTGATGGTCAAAACCAGTTGCCCGGCTTCGTCACTGACACTGATCAGAACGGCATGCCGTGCAAAACGAATGGCGTTGTTGATGCAGTTGGCCAATACCGACGCGATCAACTCGCGGTCGAAGAAACCCAGCGGGCTCAACGGGTCCACTTCATAGGTGGCCATGATGCCGCGGCTGGCGAACACCTCTTGATGACACGCCAGTTGCGCTTCGATGAAGTCGTCCAGCTCATGGTAGGCCGGTTGCAACGGCATCTGGTTGACGCCGAGCTTATACAGCCCCAGCAATTGCACCAGCATGCCGTTGAGGTGGGCGAACTCGAAGTCGATCACGCCCTGCTCCGGCGTCTGCTGCGCCGACTCCGGCAAACGCCCCAGCCACTGGCTGTGGGCCTGCATCAGCATGGCCAGCGAGTTCTTCATGTCGTGCACGGTGGAGGCGATCACCGTGGAGAAGTCCAGTGCCTGTTCGTGTTCGTTCATTGGCCAAACGCCTTGCTTTTGAGCTTTTGGTAACGTGGAAAACGCGCGTCGGTGTCGGGCATCAGGCCGACCATTTTCAGGCAGGTCCGGCATTCCTCCAGCTCCGCCGAAGCAACGCTGGTATCGGTGCCGTGCAACAGCGACTGCGCCATGTTCAGGGCGATACTGATGTTCTTCGGTTGCATGGCCAGGGCTTTGCGAAAGACCTGCCGGGCCTCCACCAGATTGCCCGTCTTGTAGACGCGCACGCCCTGACGGTTGAGCTCAGCGGCGGCGTTGCCGGCATTGAGGATGCTCGGGTCATCGGTCTGCTTGGCGATGTCCTTCATGACCGCCGGATCGTCGCCGTAGATTTCCACGCAGTTTTTCAGCATCGCGGTGCCGGCTTCGGACTGCCCGAGCATTTTCAGTTGCTTGGCCACCAGCAACGCCGCTTCGGCGCTCATGAATTGCTCCATGCCGTCGAGGCGCAACAGGGCCTGCTCGGTGAGCTTGTCGGCCGTTTCCGCATCGTTGATCAGCAGACTGGTGGCCTTCATCAAGCGCGCACGAATTTGCAGGCCAGGGTCGCTTGGGTTGTCCTTGGCCACTGCGCTCAGCGTGGTGTTGATTTCCAGCCGGGTGCGGGTATCCAACCCCCTGTCGCTGCCCTTGCTGATCAAGGCGTGAGCCAGGCCGAGGTTACTTTCAGGGTCCTTGAAGCGTGACTGCGCGCCTTGGGCTACCGCCTGACGATAGGCTTTGGAGGCGGTATCGAAGTCCTCGTTGGTCATTGCCAGCTTGCCCAGCGCCGCTTGCCGGCGCACCGCCAGCGGCGACAGGCGAATCGCTTCTTCGAGAACGCGCTGCGCCCCCTTGGTGTCCCCTTCGGCGACCAGCACGTCAGCCATGCCGTCATACAACGACGGCATCATCGGGAACACTTTCAGGGCTTTTTCGTAGATGCCTTTGGCCTGCCCGACCTGACCGCGCTTGAACAGCAACTTGCCCAACCCGGCAAACGCCCAGGGCAACGGACGGTCGGCGATGATGCCGTCGTACAGCCGCTCCAGCGCTTCGTTCTGATTGAGGTCGCGCAAGGCATCGGCGCGATAGCGCAGGCACAACGGCGAGTAACGGATGTCTTGCTTGCACAGGGCGATGCAGGCGTTGAGCACCTCCATCGGCTTGCCCCGGTCGAGCGCCTGCAGGATCGGCTTGAGCAAGGTCTTGCGCTGCTCCAGGCGCTCCAGGCGCTGGGCCAGGCTGGACCGGTTGAACGGCTTGGTCAGGTAGGCATCGGGTTCATGCTCCAACGCACTGAGCACCATGGCCTGGCTGGTTTCGGCGGTGACCATCACGAACACCGCTTCATGGCTGATCAACTTTTCTTCCATCAGGTCTTCGAGCACCTGCTGGCCATTCTTCTTGCCGTCACCCAGGTGAAAGTCCTGCAGGATGAAATCGTAGGCCTTCTGCGAACACATTTTCAGCGCCTGTTCGCCGGTATCGGCAGTGTCCACTTCCTTGACGCCCAGTTCGCGCAGCATCGAGCGAACCGAACTGCGGAAGTCCGAGAAATCATCGACGATCAGAAAACGCTTTTGGTGATACGACAGCATCGAAGATTTCCAGGCAATTTAAGAAGGAGAACCCAAAGGCAAATACACGGACGGACTCAGCTTCGCAGCCCTAGATTTGGCGCGCAGATGATAACTGGTAGCCCTTAGCCATCAAACAGCTTCTCATCGCCAATCAGCAGATGCACTGACCGCATAGATGAAGAAGCGCGTAACTGTCAGGGTTATCGGCCAGCCATGGCATTCCCTTGAGAACCTGCCCCAACGCTCACTCTGAATAGATGAACGCGCGAGTGAAAACGAGACGCAGCGCACAAAAAAGCCCCGCCGGAATCAACTTTCCGACGGGGCTTTTTGGACAGCAAAGTGCTGATGAAGGATGGTGTCCCAGGGCAGGTTCGAACTGCCAACCTTCCCCTTAGGAGGGGGATGCTCTATCCAATTGAGCTACTGAGACACAAGTCGGCCGCGACGAAACGCGGCGCGATGGACGGCGTGCATGTTAACGGCCGGACCTGCTTTTGTCATGTCGTCCGTGGGTTTTTTAAGTGTAGGCAGATGCCTCTGGCGGGCGCGGACTTGTTTACCGTGCATTTTGCATCACTGCAAAAAGCCACCATTGCAAAATGCAATATGGAGCTTTACCAAAAATAACTTAATTGATTGTTTTTAAAGAATTTAATTGCCGATAAACTCTGGCATGCGAGCTGCTTCCACTGTTCTCACAGAACAACCGAGGCACGCACCATGAAATGCGCCCTTTTACTCTCGAATGCAATCGCACTGGCAGTTTTACTGGGATTTCATTTTTTTCCCGAGACCAGCGCTACGCAGATTGCCCAACGCATCCCGCATTACCTTCAGTTGCAGAAGGCTCCGCAGCTGGCAGCGATAAGCGACCAGCACGGTTTTGTCAGCCAGGAGGCCAGCCAGGAAAACATCCCGGTGCCAAACCCGCCTGCCGAACGTTTGGTATTTTGACCCCCCCCACCAGGAGCATCGCATGTCCAGATCAGCCGCGAGTTTTTTCATCCTCGCCTTGTTGAGCGGCATTTTTCATCTGTCATTGACCCAGGACATGGTCGTCACCCTCCCCCTGATCGCCTGTGGTGTATTCACCACCCTGTTCGTGCTCGCATTGATTGCCGGACGCAAGATCAAGTTTGATCCGGTACTGCGCTGACCTTGGCTTGGCAGATTCAGTGCAAGGGCCTGTCTTCCAACCTGAATTCAGCCCCTCAATACCACCTCCCCTAGTAAATCGGCCATTTGCCACTATTCTGTAAGGGCAAGGAGCAGGAATCGAGCCCGCTTTTTTCCTCCCGCCAGAGACCTTTCGTCGGTCGGAGAAAGCGCCAAGCGAAACGGCCCGGTCAAACTTTTCAAACCAGTGCGCATTTCTGATAATTGGTGCTGGCAGAACGCCTTTATCCAGTTCAATATTTGTCACAGAATTGACGCCAAGGATCTGGCTGGTTTGAGGCATGATGCGCGCCTCTATCAATTCAGGTTGAACATTTGGTCAGAGAGCTTGTCCTACCAGACATCCTGCGGCCAATCCCGAAAACCGCTCCCCTGAACTAACCGGTTAAATATATGCGCCCATTGAAACAGGCAATTTATTCCAGCCGTACGGCTGACAAGTTCGTCGTACGTCTGCCAGACGGAATGCGTGAACGCATTGCCGAGGTGGCTCGCAATCATCATCGCAGCATGAACTCCGAAATCATTGCGCGCCTTGAGCAGAGTCTTATTCAGGAAGGCGCACTGGGAGAAGAGTTGAGCATGCGCCTGGACAGCCCGGAGCTTTCCTTGCACGAACGGGAGCTGCTGCAGCGCTTCCGCCAACTCTCACATCGACAGCAGAACGCTCTGGTTTCGCTGATCGCTCATGACGCTGAAATGGCCGCCGACGCGTCCTGATTCAGCCAGAAAGCTCAAGCCAGCCTGATCGCTGGCTTTTTTTTTGGTTATTTCACTGGCCTGAGCATGGACTCCTGCAGTTGCGGCCCCTTGTGGGAGCTGGCTTGCCAGCGATGGTCGTTAACGATTACGCGGGTGAACTGGATAAACGCGGCGCACTGGAGTCCATCGCCAGCAAGCTGGCTCCTACAGTTTTCGGCGTGGGCATGGCCCCCTGTGGGAGCTGGCTTGCCAGCGATGGTCGTTAACGATAACGCGGGCAAACTGGATAAACGCGGCGCACTGGAGTCCATCGCCAGCAGGCTGGCTCCTACAGTTTCCCGGGATTGCATGAAGAATTTTTTTGCCTGAAACCCGAGCACAAAAAACCCACCAGAAGGCGGGTTTTCGGTGAACAGGAGATCAGAGCAGGAAAATTGTCGCCAGCCCGAGGAAGATGAAAAAGCCACCACTGTCGGTCATGGCCGTAATCATCACACTGGCCCCCATCGCCGGATCGCGGCCCATCTTCGCCAGGGTCATCGGAATCAAGACCCCCATCAACGCCGCCAGCAACAGGTTGAGCGTCATCGCGGCGGTCATCACCACGCCGAGCGACCAACTGCCATACAGCAGATAGGCGACCACACCGATCACCCCACCCCATATCACACCGTTGATCAAGGCGACTGCCAACTCCTTGCGCATCAGGCGCGAGGTATTGCCGGTGCTCACCTGATCCAGAGCCATCGCTCGAACGATCATGGTGATGGTCTGGTTGCCCGAGTTACCACCGATCCCCGCCACGATCGGCATCAACGCCGCCAGCGCCACGAGCTTCTCGATCGAACCCTCGAACAAACCGATGACCCGGGAAGCCACGAACGCGGTAATCAGGTTGATCGCCAGCCAGGCCCAGCGGTTACGCAGGGATTTCCAGACCGACGCAAAAATGTCTTCTTCTTCACGCAGACCCGCCATGTTGAGAACTTCGCTTTCGCTCTCTTCACGGATCAGGTCGACCATTTCATCGATGGTCAGACGGCCGATCAGCTTGCCGTTCTTGTCGACCACGGGTGCGGAGATCAAGTCGTAACGTTCAAATGCCTGGGCGGCATCGTAGGCGTCTTCGTCCGGGTGGAAACTCACCGGATCGCTGGCCATCACCTCGGAAACCTGTTTGTCCGGATCATTGACCAGCAAACGCTTGATCGGCAACACGCCCTTGAGGACGCCGTCGTAATCGACCACGAACAGCTTGTCGGTGTGGCCCGGAAGCTCTTTCAGACGACGCAGATAACGCAGGACCACTTCAAGACTGACATCCTCGCGGATGGTCACCATCTCGAAGTCCATCAACGCACCGACCTGCTCCTCATCGTAGGACAGTGCCGAACGCACACGTTCACGTTGTTGCTGGTCGAGGGTCTCCATGAGCTCATGGACGACGTCTCGCGGCAGCTCGGAGGCCAGATCAGCGAGTTCGTCGGCATCCATGTCCTTGGCGGCCGCCAGGAGCTCGTGATCGTCCATGTCGGCGATCAGCGATTCACGGACCGAATCGGATACTTCAAGGAGGATGTCGCCGTCGCGATCGGCCTTGACCAATTGCCAGAGCGTCAGACGATCGTCCAGCGGTAAGGCTTCAAGGATGTAGGCGACGTCGGCGGAGTGCAGGTCATCGAGCTTGCGTTGCAACTCGACGAGGTTCTGCCGGTGGACCAGGTTCTCGACCCGGTCATGATGCGGGCCTTCCTGGCGGTGAGTCAGGTCTTCTACCACTCGCTGGCGCTGCAGCAACTCAACCACCTGAGCCAGGCGATCCTGCAAGCTTTCCTGCGTTTTCTTTACTTCAACTTCGGACATAGGCGAACTCCACTCCCAGCAGCGGGGCACGCCGGAAGGATCAATCAGTCAATTCATGATTGGTAAAACGGGGTACTGAGTAACTACTGGGTAAGTCCATGGAGGTATTCCACAAGCCCCGGCGGGGCTGACGGGCGCAATGATACACCGCCTGACGGTTTTAAACGTTAAAAAATCTTGGCTGAAACAAGCGCTTGCACAACAAACCTGAGCATCGTCCTGATCCGTGAAAATGCGACGACGCAATCCGAGAGGAAAACACACGCCCCTTCGAAAATTGTAGCCGCCAGCCTTGAAAAGGAACGCCACGCAGGACGCCCAGGAACACGCAGAGGCGATTTTCAACCAGCAGGAGCCAGCAAGACGCCAGGCACGCGTGGCGTTCGACGGGAAGGGATGCAAGAAGGGAAAAGCCAAATCCCGGACGGCAAAAAGCCCGCATAAAATGCGGGCTTTCTGTTGTATGGTGCACTCGACAGGATTCGAACCTGTGACCGCTCGGTTCGTAGCCGAGTACTCTATCCAGCTGAGCTACGAGTGCAATTTGTGTTTTTAGACCAGATCACAACTGGTTGAAGCCAAGTCATTCACATTACTGCAGATGACTCTTAAATGGTGCACTCGACAGGATTCGAACCTGTGACCGCTCGGTTCGTAGCCGAGTACTCTATCCAGCTGAGCTACGAGTGCATTTGTTGCCGCGCATTATAGGCCGTCTAATCTCTATGTCAAACACTTTTTCTAGTAATTTCAACAACTTACCGAAAAAGCCAGATTACAACGTACTAAGCAAATAATGGCGGAGAACGGGGGATTCGAACCCCCGACACCCTTTTGAGGTGTACTCCCTTAGCAGGGGAGCGCCTTCGGCCACTCGGCCAGCTCTCCGCAACACGGGGCGTATATTAACCAGCTTCTTCCCCGTTTGCAAACATAAAAAACGATAAAAATTAATGGCTTGGTTCTTCGTCCTTCTCTTTCTTGATACGCAGGTAAATTTCTTCCCGGTGAACAGCGACCTCTTTGGGGGCATTAACGCCGATGCGCACTTGATTTCCTTTGACGCCGAGTACGGTCACGGTGATTTCGCCATCACCGATAATCAGGCTTTCTGCACACCGACGAGTCAGAATCAGCATACCTTTCTCCTCACGCATTTCATTTCAGGGACAACAGTCTGCAAAAAAAAGGCACTCGACCCACAACCGGAGCGGTCGCAGCCCTACATGCCTGAGTATTGACTAGCGCGAGCAAAAGAACAGTCTCGGGGGTCACGCCATTCAAAAAAACAAAAGGCGCGGTCAGACCGCGCCTTCTGGCAAACGCATCACTCGCCCTGGCGGGCCGGTGCGTCCAGTTCGAAAGCCGTGTGCAGAGCGCGCACAGCCAGCTCCAGGTACTTCTCTTCGATCACTACGGAGACTTTGATTTCCGAGGTCGAGATCATCTGGATGTTGATGCTTTCCTTGGCCAGGGATTCGAACATGCGGCTGGCCACGCCTGCGTGAGAGCGCATGCCGACGCCGACGATCGAGACCTTGGCGATCTTGGTGTCGCCCACGACTTCACGGGCACCCAGCTCGCCAGCGGTTTTTTCCAGCACGGCTTGCGCCGCCTGGTAGTCGTTGCGGTGCACGGTGAAGGTGAAGTCGGTGGTGTTATCGTGCGCGACGTTCTGCACGATCATGTCGACTTCGATGTTCGCGGCACTGATCGGGCCGAGAATCTTGAAGGCAACGCCCGGAATGTCTGGCACGCCACGGATGGTCAGCTTGGCTTCATCGCGGTTGAAAGCGATACCGGAAATGATCGGCTGTTCCATGGTTTCCTCTTCATCAATAGTAATGAGGGTGCCCGGACCCTCCTTGAAGCTGTGCAGTACGCGCAGCGGAACGTTGTACTTGCCGGCGAACTCGACCGCGCGGATCTGCAACACCTTGGAACCGAGGCTGGCCATTTCCAGCATCTCTTCGAAGGTGATCTTGTCCAGGCGCTGGGCCACGGACACCACGCGCGGGTCGGTGGTGTAGACGCCGTCGACGTCGGTGTAGATCTGGCATTCGTCAGCCTTCAGGGCCGCCGCCAGCGCCACGCCGGTGGTGTCGGAACCGCCACGACCGAGGGTGGTGATGTTGCCGTGCTCGTCGACGCCCTGGAAACCGGCGACAACCACCACACGACCTGCCTTCAGGTCACCGCGAATCTTCTGGTCATCAATCTGCAAGATACGCGCTTTATTGTGCGCGCTATCCGTCAGAATCCGCACCTGATTGCCGGTGTACGACACCGCCGGCACGCCGCGCTTGATCAGCGCCATG
Source organism: Pseudomonas sp. B1(2018) (assembly GCF_003097365.1). Classification (NCBI taxonomy): domain Bacteria; kingdom Pseudomonadati; phylum Pseudomonadota; class Gammaproteobacteria; order Pseudomonadales; family Pseudomonadaceae; genus Pseudomonas; species Pseudomonas sp. B1(2018). The sequence continues at coordinate 25,249 of NZ_PYUK01000003.1, read as the reverse complement.
GCCAACAGGGCAATCGTCACCTGCTCACCGGTGGAGACGATCACGTCCAGCTCGCGCGGAACCGGTTGGCCGTCGCCACTGATTTGCTTGGCCAGATCGATCAGACGGTTGGTTTCGCCGCTCATTGCAGACAGCACAACCACCAGGTCATCGCCGGCATCGCGGAATTTCTTAACCTTGTCGGCGACCTGCTCGATTCTCTCGACAGTGCCGACCGAGGTGCCTCCAAATTTCTGTACGATCAAAGCCATTTCAAAGCCGCCTCTGCCCATGAAGGGCGCCCAAATAATCACTCAAACAGCGTTGCGGCCCGCCACTAGACTACGAGCCGCAAGCACTGCCTTATAGACCCTGCTCTACAAACGGAACGGTCAGCGCCAGTGCCGCATCCAGTGCGCCAGCGTCGGTACCGCCGCCTTGCGCCATGTCTGGACGACCACCGCCCTTCCCGCCCACTGCCGCAGCGGCTTGCTTCATCAAATCACCGGCTTTGAGTTGGCCAGTCAGGTCTTTGGTTACGCCTGCAACCAGAACGACCTTTTCCTCATGGACACTGCCGAGCAGGATCACTGCGCGGCCGAGTTTGTTTTTCAGTTGATCGACCAGCGCCAGCAGCGCCTTGCCATCCTGACCGTCCAGACGCACGGCCAGCACTTTCACACCCTTGACGTCCTGCGCCTGGGCCGACAGATCGTCGCCCGCGGCACTGGCAGCCTTGGCTTGCAACTGCTCGAGTTGCTTCTCCAGCAGACGGTTGCGCTCCAGCACAGCCGACAGCTTGTCGATCAGGTTGTCGCGGCTGCCCTTGACCAGGCTGGCCGCTTCCTTGAGTTGTTCTTCCGCCGCGTTCAAGTAAGCCAGCGCCGCAGCACCAGTGACGGCTTCAATACGACGCACACCCGATGCCACACCGCCTTCGCTGATGATTTTCAGCAGGCCGATGTCGCCGGTACGGTTGGCGTGGATACCGCCGCACAGCTCGACGGAGAAGTCACCCATGCTCAGTACGCGCACGCTATCGCCGTACTTCTCGCCGAACAGCGCCATGGCGCCTTTTTGCTTGGCGGTTTCGATATCGGTTTCTTCGGTTTCAACCTCGGAGTTCTTGCGAATCTCGGCGTTGACGATCTCTTCCAGCGCTTTCAGTTGCTCAGGCTTGATCGCTTCAAAGTGGCTGAAGTCAAAGCGCAGGCGCTGACTGTCCACCAACGAACCTTTCTGCTGGACGTGGTCGCCCAGTACCTGGCGCAATGCGGCGTGCAGCAAGTGAGTCGCCGAGTGGTTCAGCGAAGTCGCGTGGCGCACTTCGGCGTCGACATGAGTCTCCACCGGAGTACCTACGATCAGGCTGCCCGAATCCAGCACGCCGTGATGCAAGAACGCACCACCGGTCTTGGTGGTGTCGCGCACGTCGAAACGCGCAGCACCGGCCTGCAGGAAGCCGCAATCACCAATCTGGCCACCGGACTCCGCATAGAACGGCGTCTGATCGAGGACGATCACGCCCTCTTCGCCTTCGCTCAGTACGTCAACCGATTGCCCGTCCTTATAGAGAGCAACGATTTTGGCGGAACCGCTGTGAGCGGTGTAACCGGTGAACTCGGTGTCCACATCGACCTTGACCAGGCTGTTGTAGTCCATGCCGAAGGAACTGGCGGAACGGGCACGGACGCGCTGGGCTTCCATTTCACGCTCGAAACCTTCTTCGTCGATGGTCAGGCTGCGCTCGCGAGCGATGTCGCCGGTCAGGTCCATCGGGAAACCGTAGGTGTCGTAGAGTTTGAACACCACGTCGCCCGGCACCACGTCGCCTTTGAGTTCGGCCAGATCCTGCTCGAGGATCTTCAGGCCCTGCTCCAGGGTCTTGGCGAATTGCTCTTCTTCGGCCTTCAGCACGCGCTCGATGTGCGCCTGCTGGGATTTCAGCTCAGGGAAGGCCTCACCCATCTCGGCAACCAGGGCCGCGACGATCTGGTAGAAGAAGCTGCCCTTGGCGCCCAGCTTGTTACCGTGACGGCAGGCGCGACGGATGATCCGGCGCAGCACGTAGCCGCGGCCTTCGTTGGACGGCAGCACGCCGTCGGCGATCAGGAAGCCGCAGGAACGAATGTGGTCAGCCACGACTTTCAGCGAAGCCTGGGCGTCGTTGGTGCAGCCGATGGCCTTGGCCGACGCGCTCAGCAGGCTCTGGAACAGGTCGATTTCATAGTTCGAGTGAACGTGCTGCAGCACGGCACTGATCCGCTCCAGGCCCATGCCGGTGTCCACCGACGGCGCTGGCAGCGGGTGCAACACGCCGTCGGCGGTGCGGTTGAACTGCATGAACACGTTGTTCCAGATTTCGATGTAACGGTCGCCGTCTTCTTCCGGCGAACCCGGTGGGCCGCCCCAGATGTCGGCGCCGTGATCGTAGAAGATCTCGGTGCAAGGACCGCACGGGCCGGTATCGCCCATGGTCCAGAAGTTGTCGGAAGCGTATGGCGCGCCCTTGTTGTCGCCGATGCGCACCATGCGCTCGGCCGGAACCCCGATTTCCTTGGTCCAGATGTCGTACGCCTCGTCATCGCTGGCGTAGACGGTGACCCAGAGCTTTTCCTTCGGCAGGTTCAGCCACTTGTCGGAAGTCAGGAAGTTCCAGGCGTAGCTGATGGCATCACGCTTGAAATAATCGCCAAAGCTGAAGTTACCCAGCATTTCGAAGAAGGTGTGGTGACGAGCGGTATAACCGACGTTTTCCAGGTCGTTGTGCTTGCCGCCGGCGCGCACGCATTTCTGGCTGCTGACCGCGCGGGTGTACGCGCGTTTTTCCTGGCCCAGGAAGCAGTCCTTGAACTGGTTCATCCCCGCGTTGGTGAACAGCAGGGTTGGGTCGTTGCCCGGAATCAAAGAGCTGGAGGCTACACGGGTGTGGCCTTGCTCTTCGAAGAAGCGAAGGAAGGCTTCACGGATTTCTGCGCTTTTCATTAGGTTCTTCCACGGAGGCTGCGGCCAAAGGCCTGTTCGAAACGTCAACAGACGAAGCGACGGCAAAGGGCCGCATTATATCGGCCCTGCGCGCGGGGTACAGCGTGTTTATACGATAGAAACGGTCAATTGGAGCGCTAACGCTATCACTTGCGCGAAAAGTCGACGAATGTTGCGACGACTTGCTCGATTTGCCCACGGTTGACGTCCATGTGCGTGACCATGCGCAGACGCGCAGCCGCACTGAGCCTGATCCCGCGCTCGGCGGCAAAGGCCTTGAGCGCTTCGGCCTGGTCACCCATCTGCACATATACCATATTGGTCTGTACTGGCTCGACCTCGAAGCCCGCCGCACGCAGGCCTTCGGCCAGCAACTGCGCGTTGGCATGGTCATCGGCCAGGCGCTGAACATTGTGATCCAGTGCATACAGGCCCGCTGCCGCCAGAATACCGGCCTGACGCATGCCGCCACCGACCATCTTGCGCAGGCGCCGCGCCTTGCCGATCAGCTCGACCGAGCCGCACAGCACCGAACCGACCGGTGCACCCAGGCCTTTGGACAGGCACACCGAGACCGAATCGAAATACCGGGTGATTTCCCGGGCATCCACACCCAGCTTCACTGCCGCGTTGTACAGGCGTGCACCGTCCAGGTGCAGCTGCAAACCCTGCTCGCGGGTAAAACTGCGCGCCCGGGCCAGGTATTCCAGCGGCAGGACCTTGCCCTGCATGGTGTTTTCCAGCGCCAGCAAGCGGGTGCGGGCGAAGTGGAAGTCGTCCGGTTTGATCGCCGCCGCGACCTGTGCCAGGTCCAGCGAGCCATCGGCCTGCACTTCCAGCGGCTGCGGCTGGATCGAGCCGAGCACCGCTGCGCCGCCACCTTCGTACTTATAGGTGTGGGCCTGCTGGCCGACGATGTATTCGTCACCGCGCTCGCAATGGGCCATCAACCCCAGCAGATTGCTCATGGTCCCGGTCGGCACGAACAGCGCCGCGGCAAACCCCAGGCGCTTGGCCAGTTCGGCCTCCAGCTGATTGACCGTCGGATCTTCGCCATACACGTCGTCGCCGGTGACGGCGTTGGCCATCGCGTCCAGCATGCCGGCGCAAGGTTGGGTGACGGTGTCGCTGCGAAGATCGATAACGCTCATGAATCTGGCCTCGGTAAGCAGGGGAAATCCCTTTCAGGAAAGAATTACTGCGGGCATGGCGACGATTAATCAACCCTTGAACGAGTAAAAGACGAAATGCGCCCATGTGGGAGCGGGCTTGCTCGCGAAGGCGGACTGACAGTCGACATTTGCGCTGGATGTTAAACCGTCTTCGCGAGCAAGCCCGCTCCCACAGGTTCCCCACCTTTAGTGACCGGTATTGGTCATGCGCATATCGGAAATATGTGATAAAAACGCTGCGCCGCCAAACATTCCGGCGGCAAAAACGTTCTCAGGGCGGGGTGCAACTCCCCACCGGCGGTAATTGCGCGCAATGCGCATAGCCCGCGAGCGCTTGATGGCAGCACGGCTTCGGCGGTGCCTGACAGCAAGGTCAGCAGACCCGGTGTGATCCCGGGGCCGACGGTCATAGTCCGGATGAAGAGAGAACGGGATTGACACCAGAGGGCCGACCGCCGGCATTCGTGCGAGCGTGCGTACCCTCAGATCCCCTTCGATTCATAACGCCCTGTTTTTCACACAAACAGGAGTCAGAACATGCAACCCACCGCAATTGACAGCAAAAGCAAACACCATCACGGCGAGCGCGTTGCGTTCATCCAGGCCTGCTGGCACAAGGAAATCGTCGATCAGAGCCGTAAAGGTTTCCTCGCCGAAATGATTGCCCAGGGTTATCAGGAATCCGACATCGACTTCTTCGAAGTCGGCGGCGCCTTCGAAATGCCCCTGCACGCCAAGTTGCTGGCCAAGACCGGTCGTTATGCCGGCATCGTCGCGGCCGCCCTGGTGGTGGACGGCGGGATCTACCGTCACGAGTTCGTCGCCCAGTCAGTGGTCAGCGGCCTGATGCAGGTTCAACTGGAAACCGAAGTGCCGGTGTTCTCGGTGTCCCTGACCCCGCACCACTTCCATGCCGGCGAAGAGCACCAGAAGTTCTTCTTCGAGCATTTCGTGCATAAAGGCCAGGAAGCGGCGAAGACCTGTGCGGATACCCTGATGAAGATCCGTGCACTGCGCCGCACTGAACCGCGCGCGGTAGCCGTCTGATTCACCCTTGAACCTGTAGGAGCTGCCGAAGGCTGCGATCTTTTGATCTTTAAACATCAAGATCAAAAGATCGCAGCCTTCGGCAGCTCCTACAGGGATCCAGGTCGGGTCAGGCGAGGTTTTCGTCGGTGGTCGGCACCACCAGGATGCCGGCACGCAGGCCATTCTTCACCCTGGGGTTCGGGAAGATGATCCGGGCGCCCTCCTCCTCGATGATCCAGCGGGTGTTGGCGATGTCTTCCGCCAGCAGGTAACCCACTTCCAGCTCCGAGAAGTTCTCGACGTCCGCCGGCAGGTTCAGGCGAAAGCTGTCGCTGTGCTTGATGATTTCCCGCGCCACGCTGTACAGCTGCAAACCGTCCAGTGCCGCTTCAGTCAGTTCCGGCTCGGTGCCTTCGATGATCTGCTTGAGGCGCGCCTCCAGCAGCGAGACGTTTACCCCGGCGTTCTGCCCGAACGGCCGCGCCTTGCCCAACTCCAGGGTGAAGGCCTCGGCACCGAGCTTGTCGTAGGTGTAGGCGCTGAACACGATGGACGGCTTGTTCTGCAGCAACACCGCTTCCATACCGGCGGCACGCAGGCGCGCCAGTTCCTGACGCGAATGCTGGCGGTCTTCCTTCCACGGGTACAAGGCGAACTGCTCGATTTTCGAGCCACGAATCGCCGTGTGCAGGTCGTAGTGCAAGCGCTGTCGGTCCGGCAGGCTGAAAAAGCTGGCCGCCAAACGCTCCAGCTCACAGGCGCGCAAGGCTTCGGAGCCGCTGCTTTGTTCATGACGGCCGTTGAACAGCCGATTGACGTCCTGCTCGACAAAGCGCTCGCCTTTGCGAATCGCTTCGGGGTTGCCGAACAGGAACAGAATACGTGCGCGCGGCTTCAGGTCGCCGCGGGCAATGTCGTGCAACAGGCGATCGAGCAACTCGATCGGCGCTGTTTCGTTCCCGTGGATCCCCGCCGACAGCAGCAGGTCCAGGCCATTGTCACGCGCTTCAGGTGGCCGGACTTCCAGCGCACCTTCGCTCAACCAGCGCATGCGCACGCCTTCGACAGTCAGTTGAGTCTTCTCCGCCGGTTCGCGGCCGGCGAGGGTCAGTTCAAGCAGTTTGCCGAGGGCGAGCATAGAGCGGTTTCCTTAGTGATCGTGGTTGCAGTCCGGGCCGTGAACATGGTCCTCATCGTCGGTGAGGTCAGCCGGTTCCATCTCCAGTTGCAGACTTACCAGATTAGTCGCCAATGGGCGCAGCAGCAGGTTGGCGTATTCGGCATCGCCTTCTTCGACGTCCACGCCGATCAGCAACTGGCCACGGCCGTCCTGCTGGATCCACAGCTCTTTGCCTTGCCACAGGACCGCGACGCGGGTGCAGGACGTCTCCAGTTGCGTGCCATCGGTGTCTTCAAGGATCAGCTGCAGGGTATCGCTCATGTCTTTACGCTCTCGTTTGAGATGAAGCGGCGCGCTGCCATCCGGGGCAGCGCGTCGTCGATCAATTGATCTGGAATGGATAAACCGCGCCCAGTTTAAGGATTTGCGTCAGTTCATCCAGTGCCGTCCGGCACTCAAGCAACAATTGCGGGTCCGCCAGATCGTTTTCGGTCATGCGGTCGCGGTAGTGCTTCTCGACCCATTCGGTCAGTGTGCCGTACAACGGTGCCGTCATGATAACCCCTGGGTTGACGGCCGCCAGTTCGGTTTCGTTGAGTGCGACGCGCAACCGCAGGCAAGCCGGGCCTCCGCCGTTCTGCATGCTCTGCTTGAGATCGAAGACTTTCACTTCGCGGATCAGCCCGCCGGAGCTGGTCAGACCCTGCAAGTATTGCCAGACACGCTCTATGCCACGGCATTCTTCCGGCACGATCAACAGCATGGAGCCGTCAGGACGCGACAGCAGTTGGCTATTGAACAGGTAGGAACGAACCGCGTCTTCCACACTTACTGCGGAACGCGGTACGCAGACTGACTGAAATTTCCCACCGGCCTTGGCGAGTTTGCTCTGCAGCTCGGCCAGCATCTTCTCGGTCTCGAGGAACGCGTCCTCGTGATAGAACAGCACCTCGCCATTACCCACGGCGATCACGTCGTTGTGGAACACGCCCTGATCGATCACCGACGGGTTCTGCTGGGCGTAGACCACGCCGTCATCGCTCAAGCCGTGCAGACGGGCAACGGCCTGGGACGCTTCGAGGGTCTGGCGCGCCGGATACTTCTGCGGAGCCGGGTAGCGGGTGTCGAACGCACTGCGGCCGAACACGAAGAACTCGACGCCGGCTTCGCCGTATTCACGGCAGAAACGCGTGTGGTTGGCCGCCCCTTCGTCACCGAACTGCGCCACGGCCGGCAAGGCGGCATGGTGGGCGAAGTGTTTCTGGTCAGCGAACATAGCACCCAGCACGCGGCTGGTGGTCGGGTGTTCGATGCTGCGGTGATATTTGCAGTTGAGGTTGGCAGCGGTGAAATGCACACGGCCGTCAGCGGTGTCGGCGCTCGGGCTGACGGTGGCGGCGTTGGCCACCCACATGCTCGAGGCCGAGCAACTGGCCACGAGCAGCGGCATCGCGTCCTTGGCAGCGCGTTCGATCACTTGAGCGTCGGTGCCGCCAAAGCCCAGGCGACGCAGTGCGGCCACATCCGGGCGCTCTTGCGGTGCCAGCACGCCTTGCTGGAAACCCATTTCCATCAGCGCTTTCATCTTCGCCAGGCCCTGCAGCGCCGCTTCCTTGGGGTTGGAAGACTGCTGGCTGTTGCTCTGGGACGCGACGTTGCCGTAGGACAGGCCGCCGTAGTTATGGGTCGGCCCCACTAGACCGTCAAAATTGACTTCATAGGATTTCATCAGCGAGGCTCCACGAGAATCTGTTGTTATAGGCATCGAGTAACAATTGATTTAGACCGAGGCGCGGCCTTCACGGGCAAGCCCGCTCCCACAGGTTCAGCAGTGTTCACAAATTTTGTGTTCGACGCAGTCCTTGTGGGAGCGGGCTTGCCCGCGAATGGGCGTTACGCCATTTTCACGCCTGGCGTCAGGGCCGCAGGCAACACCAGGCTCGGCGTTTCCAGCGAGGCCACCGGGTACGCGCAGTAATCCGCCGCGTAGTAGGCGCTGGCGCGGTGGTTGCCCGAGGCGCCAACGCCGCCGAAGGGCGCGCTGCTCGCGGCACCGGTCAGCTGCTTGTTCCAGTTGACGATACCGGCACGGCTTTCCAGCCAGAATTGCTGGTAACGCGCTTCGGAGTCCGACAGCAGACCGGCGGCCAAGCCATACGCGGTGTCGTTGGCTTCAGCGATCGCCGCTTCAAAATCAGCGTAGCGGATCACTTGCAGCAACGGGCCGAACAGCTCTTCGTCAGGACGATCGGCAACGGCGGTCACGTCCAGGATGCCAGGGGTCAGCAAGGCCGACTGAGCCTGAGGCTGGGTCATTTCCAGCAATGCCACGGCGCCATTGGCCAGCAAGTGTTGCTGGGCATCCATCAGCGCTTTTGCCGCACCGAGGGAAACCACCGAGCCCATGAATGGCGCCGGCTGTTGATCGAAGGCACCGACTTCAATAGTCGCGCTGACCGCCACCAGGCGCGCCAGCAGCGAGTCGCCCCAGGCGCCCTGCGGTACCAGCAAGCGGCGGGCACAGGTGCAACGCTGGCCGGCGGAGATGAAGGCCGACTGAATGATGGTGTACACGGCGGCATCGAGGTCGGCGACCTGATCGACCACCAGCGGGTTGTTACCGCCCATCTCCAGCGCGAGGATCTTGTCCGGACGACCGGCGAATTGCTGGTGCAGGTGGTTGCCGGTACGGCTGGAACCGGTGAAGAACAGCCCGTCGATACCCGGGTTCGCCGCCAGGGCGATACCGGTTTCGCGAGCGCCTTGCAGCAGGTTCAACACGCCCGCCGGCAGACCGGCCTCGATCCAGCACTTGACCGTCAACTCGGCCACTTTCGGTGTCAGCTCGCTGGGCTTGAACAGCACGCTGTTACCCGCCAGCAGTGCCGGCACGATGTGGCCGTTCGGCAAGTGGCCCGGAAAATTGTAAGGACCAAATACCGCGACTACACCGTGAGGCTTGTGGCGCAGCACAGCGGTGGCGTCACCCAGCGGGCCGCTCTTCTCGCCGGTACGTTCGCGGTAGCTCTGTACCGAGATGGCGATCTTGTTGACCATGCTGGTGACTTCGGTCGCCGCTTCCCACAGGGGTTTGCCGGTTTCTTCGCCGATGGTGCGGGCCAGTTCGTCCGCATGACTCTTCAGCGCGGCAGCAAAGGCCTCCAGCACCGAGATACGCTCTTCCAGGGTACGCCGCGCCCAGCCCGGGAACGCCTGACGCGCCGCCTGCACAGCCGACTCGACCTGAGCGGCGGTGGCACCGACGCCGGACCACAGCACCTGCTGGGTCACCGGGTTCAGCGATTCGAAGGCTTCGCCCTGACCGGTCAGCCATTCACCTGCGATGTAAAGCGACTTCATTATTTCGACTCCCGAGCTGCGGACAACGCCACGGCGCGCACTTGATCGCCAGCGTTGAGTTGAAGACGTTTGGCGGTCTGCTGATCGACCACCAGGGTGCCGGCGGCCAGACGTGCCGGCGCAGCAGTGATGCGGCAGTCTTCGCGCTTGCGGTTGTGGATGATGAATTGCGTGGCGTCGTCACCCGGCGTGCCGACGGCCAGCACCAGCGCCTGGCTGTCGCGTACCGCACGGATCTTGCCGGTTTCGCATTCGATGGCCGGGCCTGCGTCGAAGATGTCGACGTAGCCCTGGTAGCTGAAGCCTTCGCTCTTGAGCATGGCCAGCGCCGGTTCGGTGTCCGGGTGAACCTGACCGATCACGTTGCGCGCATCCGGCGACAGGAAGCAGGTGTACAACGGGAATTTCGGCATCAGTTCGGCGATGAACGCCTTGTTGCCCACGCCGGTCAGGTAATCGGCCTGGCTGAATTCCATCTTGAAGAAGTGGCGCCCCAGGCTTTCCCAGAACGGCGAACGCCCGGCTTCGTCGGAAACACCGCGCATTTCGGCGATGATCTTGTTGCCGAACAGTTGCGGGAATTCGGCGATGAACAGCATCCGCGCCTTGGACAGCATGCGGCCATTGAGACCGCTGCGGTAATCGGCGTGCAGGAACAGCGAGCACAGCTCGGAGTTGCCGGTCAGGTCGTTGGCCAGGAACAGCGTCGGGATTTCGCGATAGATGTTCAGCTCTTGGGAAGCGCTGACCGTCAGACCGACCCGGAAGTTGTACCAGGGCTCTCGCAGGCCGACGGCGCCGGCAATGGCGGAAATGCCCACCACGCGACCGTCGTCGTCTTCGAGCACGAACAGGTAGTCCGCATCGCCCCGCCCGGCTTCGCCGCGAAAGGTCTTCTCGGCCCAGCCGACCCGATGGGCCAGACGTTCTTCGTTGGCCGGCAAGGTGGTCAGGCCGGTGCCGGTGCTGCGGGCCAGGTCGATCAGAGCGGGTAAATCGCTGCTGCGTACGGGACGAACGATCATGCTATCTCCTCAAACGGGCCGCTTGCGCCACCCGTGAAACTCGCTGCTTTACTAAGCATTCACTCTTTACAGGCATAGCAGCAGGTGTTAAACCGCCACCAGGCGCACGCTGGCACCTTCACCGACGCCCAGGGCTTCGGCCGCTTCCAGGTCCAGGGTCACCGGTTTACCCGGCGCGTAGTCAAGCTCGAGCATGACTGCGCGGTAGTCCTGCAACTGGGCGTTAGCCACCAGGTACTGGCGACCGACACCTTTGACCGGCTCGCCGATCTTCACCGGCACCACGCGGCTCTGGGCAATCGAACGGATCCCCGAGACGCGGGCATGCAGGGTCGGGCCGCCGTCGAAAATGTCGATGTAGTGATCGGTCTCGAAGCCTTCGCGCATCAGGATGTCGAAGGTGATCTGCGCCCGCGGGTGCACCTGGCCCATCGCCTCTTGCGCGGAGTCCGGCAGCAGGGGCACGTAGATCGGGTAATGCGGCATCAGTTCGGCGAGGAACGTACGGCTCTTCAGGCCGCACAGACGCTCGGCTTCAGCGTAGTTGAGGTCGAAAAAGTTGCGCCCGATGGCATCCCAGAATGGCGAGTCGCCGTTTTCATCGCTGTAACCGACGATCTCGGTCACCACGGAATCGGCAAAACGCTCCGGATGGCTGGCCACGAACAGCAAGCGGCCACGGGAGTTGAGCTCCGACCACGGCGAACCCACCAGATCGCGCTGCACGTAGAAACTGGTCAGCAAGCTGTTGCCGGTCAGGTCGTGGCACTGCGAGAGCACGTGGATCTTGTTGTGAATCTTCAGCTCGCGCGAAGCGTGGACGAAGGTCTCGTTGCGAAAGCTGTAGAACGGCTCGGAGTAACCGGCCGACGCCACGATGGCCGAGCAACCGACCAGCTTGCCGGTGGCACTGTCTTCGAGGACGAAGAAATAGCTTTCCTCACCGTTGAAGCTCACTTCGGCGGCGAACGAGGCCTCGCTTGCCGCGATCTTGTCGCTCAGGCGCTCAACGTCATCCGGCAAGGAAGTGACACCAATCGGACTGTCCGCAGCCAGACGCTGTACCTCGCCCAGATCAGCCATTTGCGCGGGGCGCATCACCAGCATGGTGTCACTCCTTAATCTCAGAACTTACAGAAGAAAAATCCCGGGCCTACACAGAGATCAGTGTGGGAGCGGGCTTGCTCGCGAAAGCGGTGGGTCAGACAGTAAAAATGTTGACTGATACACCGCTTTCGCGAGCAAGCCCGCTCCCACATTTGATCGTGCCCGGCATCAAAATTGGGTTCGACGCTTGAACGGTCAGGCGTCGAAGGGTCTATCAGGCTTGCGTCAGTTTTGCCGCGGCACGTTCGAAGCGGTCCAGGCCGGCATCGATATCGGCGTCTTCCACCACCAGGCTTGGCGCGAAACGCACCACGTCCGGGCCGGCTTGCAGAACCATCAGGCCTTCTTTTTCAGCGGCGTTGAAGATGTCCTTGGCCTTGCCTTTCCACGCATCGCTCAACACGCAGCCGATCAACAGGCCCATGCCACGGACCTTGGTGAACAGGCCGTATTTTTCGCCGATCTGCTCAAGGCGCGCCTTGAACTTGTCGTGCTTGGCCTTGACGCCGGCCAGCACCTCAGGGGTGTTGATCACATCGATCACGGCTTCCGCGACCGCACACGCCAGCGGGTTGCCGCCGTAGGTGGTGCCGTGGGTGCCGACGACCAGGTGCTTGGCCAGGTCTTCGGTGGTCAACATGGCAGCGATCGGGAAACCACCGCCCAGGCTCTTGGCGCTGGTCAGGATGTCCGGAGTCACGCCGTAATGCTGGTAGGCGAACAGGTGGCCAGTGCGGCCCATGCCGGTTTGCACTTCGTCGAAGATCAGCAATGCGTTGTGCGCGGTGCACAGTTCGCGGGCACCTTGCAGGTATTCGAGTTCAGCCGGGATGACACCGCTTTCGCCCTGGATCGGCTCCAGCACCACAGCGCAAGTTTTGTCGGAAATGGCGGCTTTCAGCGCGGCCAGATCGTTGTACGGCACATGGGTGATGCCGGTGATCTTCGGACCGAAGCCATCGGAGTACTTCGACTGGCCACCGACGTTCACGGTGAACAGGGTACGGCCGTGGAAGCTGTTGAGCGCGGCGATGATCTCGTATTTCTCGCTGCCGAAACGGTCGAAACCGACACGACGGGCCAGCTTGAAGGCGGCCTCGTTGGCTTCGGCGCCGGAGTTGCAGAAGAAGGCGCGGTCGGCAAAGGTGGCGTCGACCAGCTTGTGGGCCAGGCGCAGGGCCGGCTCATTGGTGAACACGTTGGACACGTGCCACAGCTTGTTCGCCTGCTCGGTCAAGGCACCGACCAGCGCCGGATGCGCGTGGCCCAATACGTTAACGGCAATCCCGCCGGCGAAGTCGATCAGCTCGCGACCGGACTGGTCCCAGACGCGGGAACCGGCGCCACGCACAGGAATGAATGCGGCAGGCGCATAGTTGGGAACCATTACCTGATCGAAATCGGCGCGTTGTACCGCAGCGTGCTCAACGGACATCGGAGTCTCCTGAAGAGAAAACACTCGCCTGAAACTGGCGAGCGATGGGGGGATTGTAAGGACAGTTTTCAGCCCGGCCTTGCCGCCAAGCGACAACTTCTTATAGCGCAAACCCCGGATTTTCCCGGGTTTACGGCAATGCGACATATAGGGTCGCAAAGGCGCAGTTTAACTGGCGGCGGACGTTTGCGGCAGGTCGCTGTGTCGTAACCCATGCCGATTCCGTGAATGCGGTAGATATGTACCGCGCGTCGTCTTCGATTACGGGTTTTCCTGACGGTCTATCAACCGCAAGGGTGGACCTGCCTCCATGAATACCGAAAATCCCGACATCCCTGAGACTTTCAGGCCCGACGCGCATTACCAGCATCTGATGAACGTCATTCCACCCTGGCTTCGCCAAACCACGCCACGAAGGCGTGAAGCGCTGCGCAACATCAAGCCAGTGTTGCCCACCTCCATCAGGGATGCATCCAAAGATCAGCACGCCGAACTCGGTCGACTCATTACCCGGCAGACGACAAGCCAGAACCGGGTCGATCAGGCCCTGGCGAATCTGCTGGACCCCGCAGCCTTCGCCGAACCCATGCTCAAGGGCGCACTCAAGACACGATTCGGCCTGGAAGCGGACGTCAGTAAAATCTTTCTGCGCCTTTACATTCCCGCGCACATCCCCTGGTTGCGCCTGAAGTCCGGAGCCGCGCGCACCTGGACCGTGTCCTTGCTGGACGCCGCGCTGCACAACTTCGAAAGCGCCGAAACCGAAGCCGACGCCTTTGAATCCGCCTCGACCTACATCACCGCGCCCTCTTCCACCGGGCACTTCAGCACCCTGCCACAGATTCTGGCGAAGATGCCCATCACAGCGTTCACCCAACTGTGCCGCGAACTCGACATTGGTGAGCGCTATAAAAGGTACCTGGAAGACAACCTTGGCATCAGCAACCCGGTGGCTGCGGCGATCCTGCAACCGAAAATTCGCGAAAGCCAAAAAACCACCCTGACCGCCGCCCTGCAGATGGCGCAGATGCAAAACCTGCTGACCGGCGACGTTCATCAGCCGCTCCTTCGCCTGCTCTCCGGTGCACACGGCCAATCCTGGCGATGCCATGACCTGACGATCATGAATGCCCGCCTGACCGGCATCGTGCTGTTCGCCCCGGAACTGGAGCGCGCCCGCGAAACGGTCCGGGTAGTGGCCTACATTCCTGACGACCCCGAACATCCCATCAAGCAATACCCCTCATCGGCGGCATTCGCCGAGGAGCTGAGCCAGCGCCTGCGGGCGCCCGACTATCAACAGTTTTTCAGTCGATTCATCAATCATGAAGACCGCGGTTACTTCTTCGCCGAGCTGAACAATCGTCTCGACCCCATCACCTGGCAACCGGTCCCACCCGGCGATCCACGGCCGACCTGGAGAGAAGCCCCCAACCAGCGTCCCGACCTGCAAATGGCAGCAACGCCGATCAGAGGCGACCTGTGGGTTCATCTCTATCAACGCAAACTCGACAAGATCCTCAATGACGCGCGCGTGATCGCAGTGTCGACGGCCACGGTCGACCGCAAGGCCCGATGGGCGTTATGGGACTCCTTCACGGAAATCGCCTCGGCGCTGCTGAACATCGCAGCCTTCATCGCGTTGCCGTTCGTCCCGTTCCTGGGCGAGCTGATGCTGGCTTACACGGCCTATCAGCTGCTGGATGACACCTTCGAAGCTGTTGTCGACTGGGCTGAAGGCCTGACCAACGAAGCCTTCGAGCATTTCATGGGGATGGTTGAATCTGCAGTGCAACTGGGCACTTTCGCGGCAGGTGGCATGATCGCCGTCAGCGAGTTTCGCGCGGTCCTGCCCCGGGAAGTCGTGCAATTCATCGACCGCTTCAACGCCGTGAAACGCCCCAATGGCGAAAACCGCTACTGGAAGCCCGACCTGACGCCTTACGAACAAACCGTCGCGATCCCCAACGACGCAAAACCTGACTCGATGGGGCTGCACGCCCATCAAGGCAAAACCCTGCTGACACTGGACAACAGCCGTTACGCCGTATCCGAAGATCCGCTGACAGGGCGCCATCGCATCCAGCACCCCACGCGTCCCGAAGCTTACCAACCCACCCTCAGGCACAACGGAAAAGGCGCCTGGCACACCGAACTCGAGCAGCCACAGACCTGGGACCAGGCCACCCTGCTGCGACGTATCGGTCCGGACATGCAGCGTTTTTCCGCGAGCGAACGCGAGCGCATCCTCAGCATCAGCGGCTGTCACGAAAACGCCTTGCGCAAGATGCATGTCGAGGCCGAACAACTACCGCCGCTGCTGGCCGACACCCTCAAACGCTTCATGATTGATCAGGACCTGCAGATCTTCATTGATCAAATCGGCAGCGATCGTGCGGACGATTACCTGAAGGCTGATCCGCTGATGCAACTGGAACTGCTCTGCGACTACGGTGACTGGCCAGCGGACAAGGGGCTGCGACTGATCGATGCAACTGGTGAAACCCTCTGGGAGCGCGGCGCGGGCAACCAGGTCGTGGTGCAGATCGACCTGGCGCAACTGGACGATGGCGACCTGATCACCCCCCTGCTGCAACACCTCGACAACACCGACGCACGCTCAGTGCGCCGCCACCTGGCAACGCTTGCCATAGCCAAGCGGGAAACCCTCTTCAGCCAGCGCTACCGCAAAATCGAACAAGGTGCGCGCCCCTTGGTCCAGCGCATTATCGACAGCGAACCCGGTTTGCCAACCAGCCTCGCCGAAGCACTGCTCGACAGCGCCAGTGCCACGGAACGCGAGCAACTGGAGCGTGGAAGATTGTCCAAACGCCTCACGGAACTGGCACAGGAGGCCGGCCTGCAAGTGCGCGTCACTCGCGCTTATGAGGGGCTCGAGCTGTACTCGACGCGCAACCATCTCGATACCGATCGCCTGACGCTACACACCCTGGAACACGTGCCTGGCTGGTCGGGACAACTGCGCCTGGAAATCCGCCAATACACCCACAATGGACCGCTTATCGACAGCATTGGCGAGCTGGATTCGCACGTGCGCAAGGTGCTGGTGCTGACCGATGAAGGGGGTTATCAGGCCTACGACGACGCCGGCGAACAACTCAGTGGCACCGACTCCCTCTATTCCAGCCTGTTACAGGCACTGCCCGACAGCGAGCGAATCGCCCTGAACATCAACATCGGTGAGGGCGAAAGGCTCAAGCAGCTGATTCGCACCCACGCGCTCACTCGTGAAGCATTGCGTGCGCTGTTGGCGCAACGGCCGAACCTCAAGCCCGCCTACGATCCGGCGGTGATGCGCTTGCTGGGCGGGGGCGATGGTTATCACCGGATGCCGGTCAATACCCCTTCATTACAAAGCCATATCTATCGGCTGTTTCCCCATCTGAGCCCAGAGGAACTGCAAGCCTTTGCCGCACGATTGCAAGGCAACCCCGGCGGACCGCGCGCAGAACTCCAGCGCCTGTTCTATCAACACGCGCAATTGTTTGAGCAATTGAGCGCCTGGCGCGAAGAGATCCCACAGCATGTTCCGGGTACGCAAACCCGCTTGAGCATCGAGCAGCTCGCCAGTCAACGGCTTGCGCGTCGACAAATGACAGCCAGTTTGCTCGACGGCTGGCGGCGTCAGGCCACCTACGACAGCGCCCATGGCGTACCGGTTTCCTTTGAGTTTTCCCAGCCGGTTGTTGGCGAGCTGCCAAAATTGAGCGTCGATTTCCCTCAGGTGCGCAGCGTGACGCTTGAAGGTCATCGTGCCACCCAGGGCGTGAATGATTTTTTGAAGGGGTTTTCCAGCCTCAACCGACTGGCGCTACGCAACTTCGAACTGGGGCAGTTGCCGGACGCCATTGCCCAATGGCCCCAACTCGACGCACTCATCCTCAGCGACTGCGCCGTGACCCTCACAGAGCAGAGTCGCGCCACCCTGTCTGCCCTGACCCAATTGACTGCGCTCGACCTGTATAAAAACCCGCTCGGTGAGTGCCCTTCCCTGGCAAACATGCCAAAGCTGAACTACGTCGATCTTTCCGGTACTGGAATTACCCGCATTCCCGAGGGTCTGGTGAATCACCCGAGCATTCGAACCGCCATTTTGAATGACAACCAGATCACCGAATTGCCCACCACCCTCTTCGATCTGCCCGGCAACATCACCGAGGGATTTGATTTTGGCAACAACCCTCTGTCCCCGACCACCCGGGAACACATCAAACGTCACTATCAGCGAACCGAACAGGACTTTGGAGTCCATGCCGAACAGGTCGATATCGATCGCGTCAAAGCCCTCTACCCAAGCCTGGACAACGAAGAGGCCAGCGACTTCGTCTATCGCTTACCCGGCACCCTCGCAGAGGGTCGAGCCGACCTGACCCGTCGCGAACTCGAACTCGCCCGACTCGGTACCGAGCTGAGCCGGTGGACGGCTGATGTGCCCGACACCCATTCCGTTACTGGCGCCCCGCTGACGGCCGACGAGATGTTTGCCGAGCACGTCAAAAGAGACGAATTCAAGCAAAACCTGGAACGCTGCTGGCGCCAGATCCCCATCGAAAACATTGCCGTGGGTGAGTACGGATTCGTCTCACACCTGGCAATCATGGGTGACCTGCCGACGCTGTCAGCCGACTTCAGTCATGTGCCCGAAATGTACCTGACGACCGCCCATGGCATTGCACCAAGACTTGGCCGGTTCCTGGACAGTTTTGCCAACCTGGACACCCTGACCATTCGGGGATACCAACTGGGCAACCTTCCCGAAGCCATCTTCAGAATGGGCAAGTTGTCGGTGCTGAGCTTGTCGGAGTGTGGCATTACGCTGACTCAGGAAACCCTAGAGGCCCTGGCGGGCATGGAGCACCTTGACCACTTGAGCCTGCGGGACAATCCACTCGGCCCAAGCCCTGACCTTAGCCATATGACAGAAATATCCTCACTGGACTTGAGCCATACGGGCATCACTGAAATCCCCAAGGGCGTGCTGAGCATCACGACCTGGACCGACGTCGACCTGAGCTTCAACGCCATTACCGAGATGCCGCCCGAACTCATGGAGGTGGACCCGGGTGTCGGAGAAAGCTTTGACTTCAGCGGCAACCCGTTCAATGCGCAAAGCTTGCAACGCATCGCCGCGTACTTTCGCGCAACCGAGAATGATCTGGGTATCGACGAAATAGCCGACATGCCGGTGCCTGAGGATGAGGCGCCCGACACCGACATTGAAGACTGAGTACCGGCTAACCGCGTTCCGGCGGCACCGATGACAATTCGAACGGGCTGCTGCTGCGCCGCTGGTTGCGATCTTCCCGCGGCGTGGCACCGAAGAAGTTGCGATAGGCGCTGGAGAAGTGCGGCCCCGAGGAGAAGCCACAGGACAGGCCGATCTGGATGATCGACTTGCTGGTTTGCATTAACATCTGCCGGGCCTTGTTCAGGCGCAGCTCCAGGTAGTACTGGCTCGGCACACGGTTGAGGTATTGCTTGAAGATCCGCTCCAGCTGCCGACGGGACACGCACACATGCTGGGCGATTTCGTCGGTGGTCAACGGTTCTTCGATGTTGGCTTCCATCAGCAACACGGCTTGCGTGAGCTTCGGATGGCTGGAACCGAGACGGTTCTGCAACGGGATACGCTGGCGCTCGCCACCCTCGCGGATGCGCTCGACCACCAGTTCTTCGGAGACCGCACCCGCCAGCTCCGCACCATGGTCGCGGGCCAACACGGCCAGCAACAAGTCGAGCACCGACATGCCGCCGCACGCGGTCAGGCGATCGCGATCCCAGTCGAACAGGTGGCTGGTGGCGATGACCTTCGGAAAGCGCTCGGCGAAATCGTCCTGCCAGCGCCAATGCACGGCCGCGCGATAGCCATCGAGCAAACCCAGTTGCGCCAAGGGGTACACACCGGCCGACAGGCCGCCGATCACGCAACCGGAACGCACCAGCTGTTTGAGCGCACTGCTGAGCGCCGGCGCCAGTGCGGTTGGCGGCTCGTCAGCGAGCAGGAACAGTTTCTGGAAGTTTTCCAACTTGCCGGTCCATGCCTCACCTGGCAATTGCCAGGCACTGTCGGCCGCGGCGTCTGTAATGGCTTCGGCCTGCAGGAACGACAGCTCGTAAACCACGTCCGGATGCACACGCTGGGCAACACGCAAGGCCTCCTCAGCCAGCGCAAGCGTCAGTGCTTTAGTGCTGGGCCAAATCAGGAAACCAATTCGATGGGCAGTCATGGTGGGCAATCCGAAGCGAAGAACAGAGATGAAGGCATGGGCCAATGCTAGCCCGTAAATGAACGCAAATCTCGAAACCAACCGAGATCAAACACAGGAGCCGCCTGCCACCCCACCCTGTAGGAGCTGCCGAAGGCTGCGATCTTTTGATCTTAAAAAAACAAGATCAAAAGATCGCAGCCTCGTTTCACTCGACAGCTCCTACACACGGGGTCGGGGCTGGCCTCTAAACGGCGAAGCATGCACTATTCAGGTGCACAACGGCAGTCCTGATTACTTCAAGCTGCCGGACAGGAATTGCTGCAGACGCTCGGATTGCGGATTGACCAGCACTTCGCGCGGGTTGCCGCTTTCTTCGACCACACCTTTGTGCAGGAACACCAACTGGTTCGACACTTCACGGGCGAAGCCCATTTCGTGGGTCACCACCACCATGGTCCGGCCTTCCTGGGCCAGGGCCTGCATGACTTTCAACACGTCGCCAACCAGCTCCGGGTCGAGGGCCGAGGTCGGTTCGTCGAACAGCATTACCTCAGGTTCCATCGCCAGTGCACGGGCAATCGCCACGCGCTGCTGCTCGCCGCCGGACATGTGGCCCGGGTAAGCGTCTTTGCGATGGGCCACGCCGACCTTGTTCAGGTAGTGCTCGGCTTTTTCCCGAGCTTCGGCCTTGGACACGCCGAGCACGTGCACCGGCGCTTCCATGATGTTTTCCAGTGCGGTCATGTGCGACCACAGGTTGAAATGCTGGAACACCATCGACAGGCGCGAACGCATGCGTTGCAGCTGTTTCGGGTCGGCGGCTTTCAACGCGCCGTCCTTGTTCGCCACCAGCTTCAACTCTTCGTTGTTGAGCAGGATCTTGCCCGCGTGCGGCTGCTCCAGCAGGTTGATGCAGCGCAGGAAGGTACTTTTGCCGGAGCCACTGGAGCCGATGATGCTGATCACATCGCCGGCTGCCGCTTTCAGGGACACGCCCTTGAGCACTTCGTGACTGCCATAGCGTTTATGCAGGTCTTGGACTTCAAGTTTGTACATGCGGTCGGTTCTCACAAAAACAGTCAGTCAGTCGTTGAGCAAGCGCCCGTGACGCAGCGCTTCGCGCCCCGCCACCTTGGCCAGCCAGAAACCGGGTTGGGCATAACGCAGCCGTTCAATGGCAAACAGCACCCCGGACGTACCAGCACACACCGTGCTGACCCGATCCGCCAACGGATCGATCACTTCAAAAATCTCGTCGCCCGCTTCAACCCACTCGCCGGGCTTACGCAGGAAACTCACCACACCGGGGTGTGGCGCGAACAACAACTCAGTGCCTTCGAACGGCAGGCCCTCGCAAGGCTCTTGCGCAGCTTTTGGCCATTCACCGCCAATCAGGCCTTGCTCGGCGAGGAACGCCAGAATGCCTTCGGCATAAGCCTCTGCTTCGGCGCGCCCGGTGTCGGCCTGACCACCCAATTCAATGGTAGTCGCCAGGCAGGCCAGCGGAATTTGCGCCTCCGGGAACAGACGCGACAGGCGCAACCACGGCAACGAGCAGGCTTCGTCGAACGAACTGCCGCCGGAATCTTCCGCCAGCAAACCGACCCGCACGTTCAGGTGCGCAGCCAGCGAACGCCACTGCGGCCAGTGCTGCGGCAAGGCGTACATGTGCAGCGCCGCTTCCGCATCGCAATGCAGATCCAGCACCACATCGGCAGTGCAGGCGTGGCTGAGCAGAACGCGCTGCATGCCCTGCAACTGGCTGCTCGCCTCTGGCAAAGCGGCCAGATGATCGACCATCGCCTGACGGATCAGGCGAATGTTGGCGTGCGGATCGTCACCCAGGCTTTCTGCCAAGGCAGCCGCCACAGGTGCGCTCAACTCGACGAAATCGCGGTTGAAGTTCTTGCCGCTGCCCGCCTCGAAACGCCCTTGATGATTGCCCTGAAGCAGTTGACCCAGACCCAGTGGATTAGCCACCGGCACCAGTTCGACCACACCATTGAGCAAGCCCTGGGCTTCGAGTTCGGCCAGACGCTTTTTCAGCTCGAACGCCGTGCGCATGCCCGGCAGCTCATCGGCATGCAGGCTGGCCTGGATATAAGCCTTGCGCTCGCCATTACCGAAGCGGAACACTGAAATATGGCGTTCGCTGCCCAGGTGGCTCCACGGCAAAGCATGATCGATGCGTTCCATATCAGTGCTTCCGCGGGGCCAGGTAGCCCAGCCAGCGGCGCTCGGCCATCTTGAACAGCTTCACCAGGATGAAGGTCAGGCACAGGTAAAACACGCCGGCGGTGATGTAGGCCTCGAACGGCAGGTAGAACTGGGCGTTGACCGTGCGCGCGGCACCGGTGATGTCGATCAGGGTCACGATGGACGCCAGACTGGTGGTCTGCAGCATCATGATCACTTCGTTGCTGTACTGCGGCAGCGCCCGGCGCAGGGCCGACGGCAGCAGGATGCGTTTGTACATTTTGAAGCGCGACATGCCCATGGCCTTGGCCGCTTCGATCTCGCCGTTCGGCGTGGCGCGCAGGCTGCCGGCGATGATCTCGGCGGTGTAGGCGCTGGTGTTGATCGCGAATGCCAGGCACGCACAGAACGTTGCGCTGGACAGCCACGGCCAGAGGAAGCTCTCACGCACCGCTTCGAACTGCGCCAGACCGTAGTAGATCAAAAACAGCTGCACCAGCATCGGTGTGCCGCGGATCACGTAGGTGTAGAGCCAGGCGGACATGTTGACCACCGAGTTCTTCGAGACGCGCATCAGGCCCAGTGGCAATGCGCACAGCAAGCCGAAGAACAGCGACATCGCGAGCAGTTTGAGGGTGGTCACCAGGCCGCCGAAGTACAGCGGCAAGGCCTCCCAAATGACGTTGTAGTCGAAGATCATAGATCAGCCGCCCTTACGCCTACCGAGTAGCGCTTCTCAAGGTGACGCAATGCCAGCAACGACACACTGGTGATCACCAGGTACATCGCCGCCACTGCGAGGAAGAAGGTGAAAGGCTCGCGGGTGGCATCGGCCGCCTGCTTGGCCTTGAACATCATGTCCTGCAGACCCACCACCGAAATCAGCGCGGTGGCCTTGGTCAGAACCAGCCAGTTGTTGGTGAAACCCGGAATCGCCAGGCGAATCATCTGCGGTACCAACACCCGGAAGAACACCTGCAAACTGCTCATGCCGTACGCCATGCCGGCTTCGGCCTGACCTTTGGGGATCGCCATGAACGCGCCACGGAAGGTTTCCGACAGGTACGCACCGAAGATGAAGCCCAGGGTGCCGATACCGGCAGCCAACGGATTCAGGTCGATGTACTCGTCAAAACCAAGCAGCGGTGCGACGCGATTGAGCAGGTCCTGGCCGCCGTAGAAAATCAGCAGGATCAGCACCAGGTCGGGAATACCGCGGATCACCGTGGAATACAGGTCGCCCAGCCAGGCCAGCCAGCGCACCGGCGACAGACGCAGTGCCACGCCGATCAGGCCCAGAACGATGGCCAGGGCCATGGACGACAAGGCGAGCTGAAGCGTCAGCCAAGCGCCATCGAGGATGACAGCCCCGTAGCCTTTCAACATGATTCAGGTCCTCGAAAGTTGGGATGAAAAAATGGCGCAAACCTCAGAGATCCTGCTGCTTGCGCCATTTCGGACTTGTCGCCGGGGCGTGTTACTTGCCGTAGATATCGAAGGCGAAGTATTTGTCCTGGATTTGCTTGTACTTGCCGTTCTCGCGAATGGCGGCGATGGCGGCGTTGAGCTTGTCCAGCTCGGCCTTGTCGCCCTTGCGCACCGCGATGCCTACGCCGTCGCCGAAGTACTTGACGTCGGTGAACGCAGGGCCGACGAAGGCGAAACCTTTACCGGCGTCGGTTTTCAGGAAACCGTCATCCAGAAGCGTAGCGTCTGCCACGGTGCCGTCGAGGCGGCCGGCGGCCACGTCGAGGTAAATTTCGTTCTGCGAGCCGTAAGGCTTGATCTCGGCACCCAGCGGGGCCAGGACTTCGCGGGCGAAACGCTCGTGGATCGAACCACGCTGCACGCCGATGTTCTTGCCCTTGAGCTCGGTCAGGCCGTCGCTGACCTGGGTGCCGGCCTTCATGACCAGGCGAGCCGGGGTGTTGTAGTACTTGTTGGTGAAGTCCACGGACTTCTTGCGATCTTCAGTGATCGACATGGACGACAGGATCGCGTCGATCTTGCGCACTTTCAGTGCCGGGATCAGGCCGTCGAACTCTTGCTCGACCCACACGCACTTGACCTTCATCTCTTCGCACAAAGCGTTGCCGATGTCGTAGTCGAAACCAACGATGCTGCCGTCCGGTGCTTTGGAAGCGAACGGAGGGTAAGCCGCTTCGATACCAATTTTCAGAGGCTTTTCATCGGCGAAGGATGGCAGCGACAGCACGGACAGTGCCAGGGCGCCAAGCAGCACGAGTTTCTTCATCTTGGGACTCCATCGGTAAAGGGCAAAAACGGCAGAGTGAGCAACAGCCCAATATGCGAATGAGTGGAACCAGAAAGCAGTGCTGCGTCCTGGGAAGCCGGTGTTTAAATTCAACACGAGCAACGACGAGCGAGTGATCGGCATTCTAACGACAGGCCCGAGGCCGATATTTCTTCAATGCGACAACTAATTACAGAAGCACCGAGAAAGTCGCTTTAGCGCGTTGACAGCCCTGCAAAATCATGCAAGAGCAAAAGATATGGAACCGATCTATATTGCAAATTGCGGGCCTATTATTGGCAAACCCTTCTAATCCGGCAAGCGCAGCGTGGAGTCTTATTTTTTATCCGTGGTTTTTAACCCCTGCTATGGGGCTGGGCGTTTCCCAATGCCCCGCATTGGCGCGATGCGGTTACACATTCAGTAACCTGTAAGATCTCGGGTAACAGTAGGAAAACGCCGACAGAGGAAGCCGATATTTATTGGTAGATATTGCTGTAGCGCCTGCCAAACCGCTATCGCGAGCAAGCTCGCTCCCACAGGGATTCGTGGTGTACACACGACCTGAGCCACACCGCAAAAACCTGTGGGAGCGAGCTTGCTCGCGATGAGGCCAGCCCGCCCAACACAAAAACCAGAGAATAAAAAAGCCCCACCCGGCGCAACGCCAGGTGGGGCTTCAGTGACTCAGAAGCCGCTTACGCCACATTCATCGTCTTGTGCGTATCAATCAAATGCTGCACCACACTCGGATCCGCCAAGGTGGAAATATCCCCCAACCCATCATATTCAGCGGTCGCAATCTTGCGCAGAATCCGCCGCATGATCTTGCCCGAACGGGTCTTCGGCAGCCCCGGCGCCCACTGGATCACATCCGGCGAGGCAATCGGCCCGATCTCCTTGCGCACCCAGTTTTTCAGTTCCAGACGCAGTTGCTCGTTCGGCTCCTCGCCGTTTTTCAGGGTGACATAGACATAAATGCCCTGTCCCTTGATGTCGTGCGGTACACCGACCACCGCCGCTTCGGCGACTTTCGGGTGCGCGACCATCGCGCTTTCGATCTCGGCGGTGCCCATGCGGTGGCCGGACACGTTGAGCACGTCGTCCACGCGCCCGGTGATCCAGTAGTAACCATCGGCATCGCGACGGGCGCCGTCACCGGTGAAGTACATGCCGCGGAAGGTCTTGAAGTAGGTGTCGACGAAACGGTCGTGGTCGCCAAACAGCGTACGCGCCTGGCCCGGCCACGAATCGAGAATCACCAGGTTGCCCTCGGCCTCGCCTTCGATGATGTTGCCCAGGTTGTCCACCAGGGCCGGCACCACGCCGAAGAACGGACGCGCCGCCGAGCCCGGCT